>CAIQNH010000020.1 GCA_903873135.1 uncultured Actinomycetes bacterium | reverse complement strand
GCGACCACGCCGACGGGTTCGCGCGCCGTGAGGGGGAACCAGTCCGAACCCGTGTCGTCGGGCAGGGTCTGGCCGGAACCCCGTGGTCCGGTGTCTGCAGGTGGTGCATCCCATCAACGAGCTGCGCCGTGGTGCCGATCCCCTCGTGGACAGACCGTTCCACGGAGGAATCCATGGTGAGGCTCTGCGTCGGGGCCACGATCGCCACCACACTGTTCATCGCCACGTTCGCCATCGTCACCATGCTGGTCAGCACCCACCAGATGGTGTCGGCGGGGCACTGAGCACCATTCGTCCGACCCCGGACGGGCCGACGGCCCTAGCCTGAGGACGTGGAGGACATCGCAGGCCAGGTGGCCGGCACGCTCGTCGGCCGGTGGTACGTCACGATCTTCGGGATCACGTTCGCCGTGCTGGCGATCCGGCACATGGGTTGGCGGCGCACCGCCGTCTACGCGGCCGTGGCGCTCGCCATTGGCGGGCTGGCCGAGAACGGGTCGGTGCACCTGGGGATCCCCTACACCGGCTACTCGTTCAACCCCGACCTCCGAGGCGAGGAACTGCACCTGGGCTCCGTGCCGCTGATGGTCAGCCTCTCCTACACCTTCATGGCCTACTTCGCGTTCGGGGCCGCCCGGCTGGTGGTCGGCGGACCCCACCGGACCCGCTCGGACACACCGGTGCTCGAGTACCTGGTGGCGGTGCTGCTGGCGGTGTGGATCATCTGGGTGATCGACCCGGTGAGCCGGCTCGGAGAGCACTTCTTCCTGGGTCGTCTGTTCGCCTACGACGGTCCCGGTTTCTGGTTCGGTCTGCCGCTCGGCAGCCAGATCGGCTTCGCGCTGACCCAGGGCGTGCTGATCGGCTTCCTCACGTGGCTGATGCGCGACGAGCCGACGGCGTCGGTCGAGTCCGTCTGGCAGCACCCGCGACTCGGCGCACTGGGCGGGATCGTCGGTCAGCTGTTGTTCATGACCGGCACGGTGTTCTGGGTGGCCCGGACGGTCGACGACCCGTCGGTGACCGCGCAGGCCGACGCCCTGGCGGGCTCGGCATTCATCATCGGGATCCCGGTCGCACTGATGACCGCCGTCCACTGGCGATCGCTCGCGCTCGGCGCCGGCCGGTCCGCATCAGCCCAGCAGACCGATGGACTGGAACTCGACGAACTCGTCGAGCCCCTCGGGTCCGTACTCCCGCCCGAGACCGCTGGCCTTGAACCCTCCGAACGGTGAGGCGAAGTCGGCCCCGTAGTGGTTGACCCCGAGGGTGCCGGCGCGCACCCGACCCGCCACCTCGAGCCCGCGGGCCCGGTCGGCGGTCCACACCGACCCGGCCAGCCCGTACGGGGAGTCGTTGGCGATCCGCACGGCGTCGTCGACCGTGTCGTAGTCCAGGACGCAGAGGACGGGCCCGAAGATCTCCTCCCGGGCCACACGCATGCCCGGATCCACCCCGTCGAACAGTGTCGGCCGTACGAACCACCCTCGCTCGGGTCCGTCCGGTCGGCCGGGACCACCGGCGACCACGCGGGCGCCCTCGGCCAGTCCGAGCTCGACGTAGCCGGCCACCCGGTCCCGCTGCCGACTGGTGACCATCGGTCCGACCTCGGTCACCGGGTCGGTCGGGTCGCCGACGACGAGCGACTCGACCTCCGCGACGAGCGCGTCGACGAACTCGGACCGACGTGAGCGCGGCACGAGCACCCGGGTCTGGGCCGCACAGGCCTGGCCGCTGTTGAGGAAGGAGGCGAACCGCAGGCCGGCGGCGGTGCGGGCCGGATCCGCATCGTCGAGCACGACGGCCGCCGACTTGCCGCCGAGCTCCAGGCTGACCCGGGCGAACCGAGGTGCGCAGGCCAGGGCGATCTCCCTCCCGGCGGCCGTGCTGCCGGTGAAGGCGATCTTGTCCACGCCGGGGTGGACCGCCAGCGCCCGGCCGGTGTCCGGGCCGCCGGGCACCAGGTTCACGACCCCTGACGGCAGGCCGAGGTCCTCGAGCAGCTCGACGAACCAGTAGGCGTCGAACGGCGTCTCGGGGGCCGGCTTGAGCACCACCGAGCAGCCGGCGACGAGCGCCGGGAGCACCTTGGCCACGATCACGACCTGCGGGATGTTCCACGGGGTGATCGCCGCCACCACTCCCACCGGCACCCGACGCACCACGGTCGTCCCCCCGGTGGCGCTCGGACGACGCTCCTCCCAGGGGTGCTGCGCCGCGAGCTCCAGGAGCGTCGTGACCATGTGCGCCGGCGCGGCCGCCTGCGCCAGCGACGAGAACGTCGCGGGGCTGCCCATCTCCGCGGTCACCAGCCTCGACAGGTCGTCGACGCCGGCGGCGTACGACCCGGCCAACGGCGCGAGCACCTCGAGCCGCTCGGCCACGGGTCGATCGGACCACACCCCCGAGTCGAACGCGGCCCGGGCGGCAGCGACCGCGGCGTCCACGTCGGCGGCGCCGCAGTCGGGGGCCGAGGCCAGGAGCTCCTCGGTGGCCGGGTCCACCACCCCCAGCAGACCGCTCGAGACGGGTGTGGTCCACTGTCCGCCGACGAGGATCCGTCGTCGCTCCGAGATCGCTGTCACTCCGGCCCTCCGTGGTCGGAGGGAAAAATAGACTCATCTGGCCCAGGAGGTGCCCCGTGGACGAGCCCCGCAGCCCAGAACCACCCCGACCGGAGGGTCGCCCCGCCTTCGGCGGGACCATCGGTGACGACTGGCGGACCTCCACCCCGTGGTGGCCGCAGCCACCGGAGCCACCCGCCGGGGCGCCGAACGTCCTGGTGATCGTTCTCGACGACGTCGGTTACGCCCAGCTCGGCTGCTACGGCTCCGACATCCCGACGCCCAACATCGACGGCCTCGCCGCCGAGGGGGTCCGGCTCTCCAACTTCCACACCACGGCGCTGTGCTCCCCCACCCGGGCCGCGCTGTTGACCGGCCGGAACCACCACCGCAACGGCCTGGGGCGGATCGCCGACCTGGCCGCGGGCTACCCCGGTTACGACGGTGAGATCCCGGTCGAGAACGGCTTCCTCTCCGAGGTGCTCCGGGACCGGGGCTACGCCACGCACGCCGTCGGGAAGTGGCACCTGAGTCCGGAGGACGAGACCCACGCGGCGGCGCCGCGGGGCTCGTGGCCCCTCGGCCGCGGCTTCGACCGCTGGTACGGGTTCCACGGTGGCGAGACCCACCAGTTCGTCCCCGCCCTGTTCGCCGACAACCACGCCGTCCGACCACCCGCCGCCCCGGAGGAGGGCTACCACCTGAGCGCCGATCTGGTCGACGTCGCCATCGCCCAGATCGCCGACCTGCGCGCCGTCGACCCAGAGCGCCGGTTCCTCACCTACCTCGCGACCGGAGCGTGCCACTCGCCCCACCACGCCCCCGCCGAGTGGATCGAGCGGTTCCGCGGCCACTTCGACGATGGCTGGGACCGCTGGCGTGAGCGGACCTTCGCGCGGCAACTCGACCTCGGTCTCCTGCCGTCCGAAACGCGTCTGTCGCCACGGCCCCCGTGGGTGCCGGCGTGGGACGAGCTCCCGGTCGACGAACAGCGGGTCGCCGCTCGCTTCATGGAGTGCTTCGCGGCGTTCCTGTCCTACACGGACGACCAGATCGGCCGGCTCCTCGCCTTCCTCGAGTCCACCGGCGATCTCGACGACACGCTCGTGGTGCTGCTGTCCGACAACGGCGCCAGCTCCGAGGGCGGCGTCACCGGATCGGTCAACGACCTGCGGATCCACAACGTCGACTGGACCTCGCCCGGCGAGCTGCAGCGTCGGATCGACGAGCTCGGCGGCCCGACCGCCCACAACAACTACCCCTGGGGCTGGACGATGGCGGGGAACACCCCGTTCAAACGGTGGAAGCGGGAGGTCCACCAGGGTGGCGTCGCCGATCCGTGCATCGTGTCGTGGCGGGGTCGGACCGAGCCGGGAGCGATCCGCCACCAGTTCACCCACGTCGTCGACGTGATGCCGACCGTCCTCGACCTGACCGGCATCGAGCCGCCCGAACGGATCGGCTGGGTCCCCCAGACCCACCTGGACGGCCGGAGCTTCGCCGCCTCGCTCGCGCCTGGCGGCGACGCCGCCGCGCCGCACCGCCGGACCCAGTACTTCGAGATGTTCGGGAGTCGGGCCGTCTACCACGACGGTTGGAAGGCGGTGACGTTCAAGCCCATCGGTCCGACCTACGACGACGGGATCGACTGGAACGCCCCGTTCGACGAGGACCGCTGGGAGCTGTACCACCTGGACGAGGACCGCACCGAGCTCACCGACCTCGCCGAGGCCGAGCCGGAGCGGCTGGCCGAACTGGTCGAGCGCTGGTGGGTCGAGGCCCGAGCCAACCAGGTCCTCCCCCTGGACAACCGGGTCCTGCACGCCATCCTCAACCCCCGTCCCCGACCCCGGCCGGAGCCGCTCGTGCGAACGTTCTGGCCGGGCACCTCGCCGGTGCCGGAGTCGGTCGCCCCGCGGCTGCTGCACCGGGAGCACACGATCGTCGCCGAGCTCACCGTGCCCGAGGGCGCGCCGCCGGAAGGTGTGCTGCTGGCGCAGGGATCGGTGCTGGGCGGGTTCAGCCTCCACCTCCTCGGCGGCCGACCGCGGTACGTGCACAACCTCTACGGCCGGGCCCGCCACGAGGTGGTGTCGGCCGAGACGCTCGGACCGGGCGACCACGAGGTGACCTTCCGCTACGTCCCCACCGACGGCGAGCCGGGTGGGGTCGGCACGATCCTCCTCGACGGCCGGGAGGTCGCCAGCGCACCGATCCCACACTTCACCGTCTCGGCGTTCAGCCTGACCGGGGTCGGCCTCACCTGCGGCTACGAGTTGGGACCGGCCGTGGGCGAGGGCTACCGGGCTCCGTTCCCCTGCAGCGCGTTGCTCCACCGGGTGCGCGTGGAGCTGAGCGAGCACGTGCCGATCAACCCGATGGTCGAGTTCGAGCGGATCATGTCGGAGCAGTGACGCAACCGTTCAGTCCCCGGCGCCGGGCGGGCGGGGCGGGTCGACGCCGAGTTCGTCCAGCCGACCACGGGTGTAGGCCACCGCGCCCTCCAGGAAGCCGTCCGGGTCGCCGGCCTTGACCGGGGGCAGGTCGGCGAACCACCCCGGCACGAAGCCCTCGACCCGCCCGCTGCCGAGGACCCCCAGCACGGCGCCGACGATCTCGCCGGCGTCGAGCGGCTCGACGTCGGACAGCGACGGGTCGTTGTCCGGGAGCGTGAACAACTCGGTGGTCAGCACACCGGGCTGGACCACGTGCACACCGAGACTGCTCCCCGCCACGCCCAGGTCGACGCGCAGCCCCTCGGCGTAGGCGGTCACGGCCGCCTTGGATGCGCTGTAGACGGCCTCGTTCGGCGGGGACAGCCGCGCCGCGACGGATCCGATGAACACCACGTGGCCGTCGCGCCGGTCGAGTTCGCCGAGCAGCGCCTGGGTGAGGCGGATCGGCGACTCGACGTTGATCCGCAGGACCTGGGTGATCTCGTCGGGCCGGTGCTCCCACGCCCACCGACGCTTGGGGATGCCGGCGTTGTTGACCAGGACGTCCAGGCCGCCCAGGTCCTCGACCACCCGCCGGGCGAAGGCGTCGATGCCGTCGAGGTCGGCCAGGTCCACGGTCCACGCCCGGCTGTCGGGCGAGTGACGACGGACCAGCTCCAGCACCGCCTCGAGTCGATCCGTCCGGCGGCCGCACACCCCCACCACGGCGCCCCGCTCGGCCAGGCCGACCGCCAGCGCCGCCCCCAGCCCCGAGGACGACCCCGTCACCAGCACCCGCCGACCCGCCGGGTCGAACGGGGTGGGTTCCCGTCGCTGCTCCACCTCGGTCTCGCTCACGATGGCCTCCTCGCCGCCGGGGAGGGGGTGACTCCCGGCAGGTCGGACGATACTTGGGACATCGGTGGCCCGACCGTGTAAAACTGACACGAGCGTCAGGTGGGGTCGTCGGCCCCGCGAACCTACTGGAGGCACCGTGCTCGAGCTGCCGAAGATCATCAGCGTCGACGACCACGTCGTCGAACCGCCTCACGTCTGGCAGACCTACCTGCCCCAGCGGTACCGGGAGCAGGGTCCCCGGGTCGAGCGCGAGAAGTGGGGCCCGTTCGTGCACAAGCCCGGCGCCAGGTACCGCAACACGGTCGACCCCGACGGCGTCGAGGGCGACTTCTGGATCTTCGAGGACGAGGTGATCTACGTCCACAAGTCGTTCGTCGCCATCCCCCTCTCGGCGACCCCCGACGGCGACGTGAAGCACTTCGACCGCACCGTGATGCAGATGGTCCCGATCACCTACGACGAGATGCGACCTGGCTGCTACGACCGCGAGGCCCGCATCGCCGACTTCGACCTGAACTGGGTCGACGGATCGCTCCCGTTCCCCACGTTCCCCCGCTTCTGCGGCCAGACGTTCCTCGAGGCCAAGGACCACGACCTCGGCCTGGCCTGCGTCCGGGCCTACAACGACTGGATGGTCGAGGAGTGGTGCGAGCCCTCCCGGGGGTACAACATCCCGCTGTGCATCATGCCGCTGTGGGACGCCGAGCTCGCAGCGGCCGAGATCGAGCGCATGGCGGCCAAGGGCGTCCACGCGTTCTGCTTCTCAGAGATCCCGACCCGACTCAAGCTGCCGAGCATCCACTCGGGTGAGTGGGACCCGATGTTCGCCGCAGCCGACGCCAACGACATCGTGCTCTGCATGCACGTCGGCTCGTCCTCGACCATGCCAGCCGCCTCCCCGGACTCCCCCGAGGCGGTGGGCGGCACCGTGGCGTTCAACAACGTGATGGCCTCCATGGCCGACTGGCTGTTCTCGGGCAACCTGATCCGGTTCCCCAACCTGAAGCTCGCCTACTCCGAGGGTCAGATCGGTTGGATCCCCTACGCCCTGGAGCGGGCCGACACGGTCTGGGAGCACCACAACCCGTGGATGCACACCAAGGACCGGATCCCCGAGCTGCCGTCGAGCTACTACTGGGGTCGCATCTTCGGGTGCTTCACCGCCGACCGGCACGGGCTCGCCAACATCGACGCGTGCGGCGAGGACAACATCTGCTTCGAGACGGACTACCCGCACACCGACACGACGTGGCCGCACAGCAGGGAGTACGCCGAGAAGATGATCGACGGCCTCACCGACGAGCAGGCGTACAAGGTGCTCCGGGGCAACGCCATCAAGATGCTCTCGCTCGACCGCACCTGAGCGGCGGCCACGGTGACCGACTGGTCGGACGAACTCGAGCGACTCCGGGAGGCCGCGGTCCCCGACCGTGACCGGGCCCGCGAGGCCGTCCGCCGTGGCGACGTCGAGGCCGCCGACGCCGCCGTCGACCGCATGGCCTCACGGTTTGCCAGCCTGCAGGACTACTCGGTCAACTGGGTCACCTCCCTGCTCACCTACATCGGCGAGCACCTGGGTGAGGAGGCCGTCGAGGACGCGCTCCGCCGCTTCGGCGAGACGTACCTGCGGGAGCGTCGTGCCGGCGGTGACGCACCGGCCTGGGCCGACCTCCCCGCAGAGGTGCGGGCCAGGGCGCTCCTCCGGCCAATGGTCGCCAACGGTGCCGGCGTGGCCGTCTCCGCCGACGACGAACGCATCACCCTGTCCTTCCGGTGCGGCACGGGGGGCCGACTGGTCGACGAGGGACGCTACGGGCCCGCCGAGGACGACGGACCCGGACGTGGCTACCTGGTGCTGCAGGGCGACGGGCCGGCGACGTTCGGCGAGCCCGGCCTCCCCGTCTACTGCGCCCACTGCTCCGTCAACAACGAGCTGCAGCCCCAGGAGTGGGATGGTGCACCCCTGACAGTGGAGTTCCCCACCCGTGCGCCGGGCGAGCCCTGCGTGCACCACGTGTACCGGGACGGCCGACGCGGCCGGCCCTGAGTCGGCGAGCGGGGCCGACAGCCCGGCTCGGATCCCTCAGGTCACCTCGACGGTGGCCGCCAGCTCGACGACCGCCTCCAGCTGCTCCACCAGCGACGCCGGCGAATCGTGCACGCAGCGGACGGTGACCACGGTCGCGCCCACCTCGACCAGCTCGGCGAGTCGCTCCAGCGTGTGATCCGGTGCGCCGACGGCGTCGACCTCCTCGGCACCCAGCACCACCTCGAACGGCGTGCGCCGCCCGTCCCACCCGGGCCCGTCGGCCGCCCGGGCGAGCAGGTCGGCCAGCTCGGGTGGCCGCAACCCGAAGGGCACCCAGCCGTCGCCCAGCTCGATCGCCCGACGCAGCGAGCGGCCCGTGCGTCCGCCGATCCACAGCGTCGCCTCGGTGGTCGTGGCGTGCGGGTCGACCACGAGTCCGTCGAAGCGGTAGTCGGTGCCGTCGTAGGACGGCTCGTCCTCACCCCAGGCCGCCCGCAGCGCTCGCAGCCAGTCGTCGGCCCGGGCGCCGCGGTCCTCGAACGGCGCGCCCAGCAGCTCGAACTCCTCACGCAGCGAGCCCACCCCGACACCCAGGACGACGCGGCCACCGCTCAGCACGTCGAGCGTGCCGTAGGTCTTGGCGACCCGCAGCGGATGGTGGTAGCCGGCGACGAGCACGTTGGTCGCCAGTCGAATCCGCTCGGTGGTCGCAGCGATCCAACCCAGGCTCACCGCCGGGTCGAAGTAGCGGCTTCCCCGCCGTGTCCCCGCCGAGCTCACCGCACCGGCGGGGACGGCGACGTGCTCGGAGCACGTGAGGTGGTGGAACCCGAGCCGGTCCGCCGCCACCGCCACCGACGCGATCTGGTCCGGGGTGGCTGTCAGCTCCCACTCGCGCGCCACGCGGGGGTTGGCCGACAGGCCCGGGGTGAGCAGTCCGAGCCGGAGGCCGGTCACGGGTCCCGGGGCAGGTCGAGGAGCCGCTCGGCGACGACGTTGCGCTGGATCTCCGAGGTGCCACCGGCGATGGACAGGGCGCGGTTGCCGAGGAACCCGCCGAACCACTGGGCGCCCTCGTCCCGGTCGACGACCGCCCAGGGCCCGAGCAGCTCCATGCCGACCTCCTGCACACGCTGCTCGTGCTCGACTCCGACGAGCTTCCGCACGCTCGCCTCGGGACCGGGCCCGCCCGCACCTCCGGACGGTCCGGCCAGGGCGCGCAGGATGGTGCGCAGCCCCATCACGGCGAGCGCCGAGGACGTCGCCAGCAGGCCACCGACCTCGTCACGCACGAGCGGGTCGTCGATCCGTCCGTCACGGGCGGCGAGGTCGAGCACCGCGCGGACGCCGGGCCCGAAGGACGAGCCCGACGACATGGAGACCCGCTCGTTCTCCAGGGTGGTGCGGGCGCACCGCCACCCGTCGTGCACCGTGCCGACGACCATGTCGTCGGGGACCACGACGCCGTCGAGGAACACCTCGTTGAAGAGCGCGAAGCCCGTCAGCTCGCGGAGCGGCCGCACGTCGATCCCCGGGGTGGCCATGTCGACCAGGAAGCACGTGATGCCCTCGTGCTTGGGGGCGTCGGGATCGGTCCGGGCCAGACAGATCCCCCACTGCGACTCCCGGGCCATGGTCGTCCACACCTTCTGGCCCGTGAGCGACCAGCCACCGTCGACCCGCTCGGCCCGGGTCGACAGCGCCGCCAGGTCACTCCCGGCACCCGGCTCCGAGAAGAGCTGGCACCAGGTCACCTCGCCGCGCAGCGACGGGCCGACGAAGCGCTCCCGCTGCTCGTCGGTCCCGTGCGCGATCAGGGTCGGCAGCACCCAGCCCGCCACCTGCAGGTGCGGGCGCCGGATCCCCGCGGCCCGCAGTTCCTCGTCGATCACCAGCTGCTCCAGCGGACCGGCCGCACGCCCGTAGGGCTCGGGCCAGTGGGGGGCCAACCAGCCGCCGTCGGCGAGCAGCTCCCGCCACTGTTCCCTCGGTGCCCCGGTGAGGGGCTCGAGGGTGGCACGCACCGACGTCCGGAGCTCCTCGGCCTCCGGCGGCAGGTCGAGGACCACGCGGCGTTGCTCACCCGACAGCGCCCGCTCGACGACCTGGGCGCGCCACTGCGCCGCCCCGGCGTCGAGGTGACGGAGCGACACGGCCCGACGCAGGTAGAGGTGGGCGTCGTGCTCCCACGTGTAGCCGATGCCGCCGAGCACCTGCACGGCGTCCTTGGCGCAGCTGAACGCCGCGTCGATCGCCAGGGCGGCCGCGGTCGCCACTGCCAAGGGGAACTGCGGGTCGTCCGGGCCGACCACGGCGGCATCCCACGTGGCGGCCCGGGCCACCTCGAGCCGGCACAGCATGTCGGCGCACCGGTGCTTCACCGCCTGGAACTGCCCGATCGGCCGACCGAACTGCACCCGGTCCCGTGCGTGCTCAGCAGCAGTGTGGACGCACCACGAGGCGACGCCCACCGCCTCGGCACACGAGAGGAGCGCCCGGAGCCCCTCGACCTCGCCGTCGGGGACGGGAACCGGCGGGCCGGAGCCCGTGATCCGCACGGTGGCTGGTCGGCGTGCACCGTCGGCGCCGGGCAGCGGCTCGACCTCGACCTGGTCCCGACCGAGGAGCTGCCACTCGCCGTCGAGCTGGCACAGGAACCACTCGGCGAGCGCTCCGCCGTCGACGGGGGCGTCGGGGTCGGCGACCACAGCCGCCGGTGCGCCGGCGAGCAGAGGACCCACGAGCGCCGGGGCGTGGCGACCGACGACCGTGGCCACGAGCGCCGTCCCGGGGAACGGGCCCGGCGCTGCCGCCCGGCCCCACTCCTCCACCACGGCCGCCAGCGCCTCGGTCCCGGCGCCCTGGCCGCCGGCGGACTCCGGCACCGCCAGTCCGACCCAGCCCAGCTCGGCGAGCTCGTCCCAGCACCCGGCCAGCGCCTCACCGGGAGCCTCGACCATCGCACGCGTCACCTCGGTGGGCATCCGCGACTCGAGCCACCGACGCGTGACGGTGGCGAGCTCGACCAGGTCGGCGTCGAGCACGGACGGGGCGGTCGGTCCCTGGAGGGGGGTGGTCACGGCAGCGTCTCCTCGGGGAGCGGGTGGCGGAAGAGCTCGGCGGCGTTGCGGTGGGTGACCCGGCGGACCTCGTCGTCGCTCAGCGACGCGAGGCGGTCGGCCAGGAACCGCTGGGTGTCGGGCCAGGTCGAGTCGGCGTGGGGGTAGTCGACCTCGAGCAGGATGTGGTCGACCCCGATGCGGTCGCGGATCGGCCAGATGGACGGGTCGTCGAGCGAGCAGAACCAGAAGTTCCGCAGCAGGACCTCGGTGGGGCTGAGTCCCTCCGGGTTGGCGGCGCCCGACGGCCACGCCTGCCGGCCGTGCCCCGAGACCTCGTAGATGTAGTCGAGGCGGTCGGCCAGCATCGGCACCCAGCCGAGCCCGCCCTCGCTCATGGCGATCCGGAGGTCGGGGTGGCGCAGCGGGTAGCCGGACCAGAGCCAGTCGGTGCACGCGTGCAGCGACAGGGCCGAGAACAGCGTGGCGGTGAACTCCACGAGCGGACCGTCCAGCGGCAGGTCCTCGGTGGTGATCCCGGAGGACCCGACGTGCAGGCACACCACCGTGCCGGTCTCGGCGCACGCGGCGACCACCGGGTCCCACCAGCCCGAGTGCAGTGACGGGTAGCCGAGCTTCTGCGGCTGCTCCGGCAGCGACACGGCGGTGAACCCCCGGTCGGCGTTGCGTCGGATCTCGGCGGCGGCCAGTTCGGGTTCCGCCAGGTAGGTGATGCCGATCCCGACGAACCGGTCGGGGTGCTCCCCCACCCACTCCTCGGCGTACCAGTCGTTGAAGGCCCGGACGCATGCCAGCCCGAGCGCCGGGTCCGAGCAGGCCGAGTACACCGAGCCGCAGAAGCCGGTGATCTGGGAGGGGAAGTTGACGCTCGCCCAGATGCCGCCCAGGTCCATGTCGGCGACCCGCGCCGCCGGGTCCCAACAGCCCCGTCGCATCTGGTCGAAGCGGACCGGGTCCATCGGCGAGGAGTCCGCGCTCCGGCCCACCACCGCGTTCAGCCCCACCTGCGGGTGGGCCCGGCCGTCGAACACCCAGATCTCGTTGCCCGACGACGTGGTCCGCACGCGGGGGGCCCGGTCCGCGAGCGCGGCGGGCATCCGGCCGGCGAAGAGGTGCGGTGGCTCGACGAGGTGGTCGTCGACCGACACGAGCGTGAAGCGGACCTCGGCCGGCGCCGGGTCCGGGAGCAGGACGACCTCGCTCACTGCTCGCTCCCGTGGTCTCCCGGTGTGAACACCGGGCCGGACGCCTCGACGAACCGCCGGTACCGGCGGTCGCAGCCGGCGCGCCAGGCCGGGTCCGGCTCGACGCGCTCCACCGGCTGGGTCCACGCGGCGGCCGGGTCCGGAGCGAGCCCGGCGCTCACCCGGGCCAGCCAGGCAGCGCCGAGCGCACCACCCTCGGCCGTGGCGACCACGTCGACCGGCAGGCCCGTGACGTCCGCGATCGCCTGCACCCACGGCCGCACCCGTGTGCCGCCCCCGGTCGCCACGATCCGCGCGGAGCGGTGCGGGCCCGCCGCTGCGGCCACGCTGTGCTCCGGGCCGAGGAGGCCCGCCAGGTCCAGGTGGTGGCGCACCGAGTGGCCGCTCGACTCGAACACACCGCGCCACACCGCGGCCGGGCCGTGCGACACCGACAGGCCGAGGAACTCACCGCGCCGGGAGCGGTCGTGCAGCGGCGTGCGCTCACCCCGGAGGTAGCCGAGCAGGACCGGGACGTCCTCGGGATCGACGTCGTGCTCGGCGCCCTCCGCCACGCCCGGCACCCCGGCCAGGCCGTCGGGGGCGACGAGCGTGCGACGGGCCCACTCGACCAGCAGTCCTCCGGCGTTGGACGGTCCGCCGACCAGCACCATGCCCGGCGCGGTGTGGGGCACCGTCCAGAGTCCCGGGGCCTCGAGCCACTCGGGGACGCAGGCCCAGGTGATGAGGGTCGCGCCCATGATCACCAGCACGTCGCCCGGTTGGTCCGCACCCGCCACGAGCTGCTCACCGAACGCGTCGATCGTGCCGGGGCCGACGACGGCGCCGACCAGCTCGGGTCCCAGGTCGTCCCGGGCCGTCCCCACGGGTTCGTTGCCGCTGCGGATCCCGGGCAGCTGCTCGGGCCGCACCCCGACCTGCGAGCACACCGACCGGTCCCAGGTGGTGTAGTCGAACACCGGGACGGTCGTCATGGCCGCCACGGAGTCGATCGCCCCGACCCCGGCGAGCGCGGCGTTGGCCACGGCCTGGGCGGGCCAGTACCCGGCGGCGTCCGGGTACGCCCGGGCCAGGTGGGTGAGCATGCGCTGGAACTCGCCGTCCTGGGAGGGGTCGAGCCCCGTCGTCCCGCCGGCGGCGCGCTCGTCGCCGTAGAGCAGGCCCGGTCCGATCGGGAGGCCGTCGGGCCCCACGGGACACAGCGAGGGCACCATGGCGGCGACGTTGACGGCGGCGACGGGCCGACCCGCGGCGACGGCGACCTGGCGGGCCGCCGTGCGGACCCCGTCGTGCCAGGCCGAGCGGGCGTCGTGCTCGAGGACGTTGGGGCGGGGGGTGAGGATGGCGTGCGGCACCCGGGTCGAGGCGAGGACCTCGCCGTCGGCGGTCACCGCGACGGCCTTGACCGAGGTGGTCCCGATGTCGACGCCCACCGTCACGTGGTCCGGGTCGGCGTGGTCCCGGTCGGCCTCGGTCACCTCCACCCCCTCGCTCAGGTCGGCGCACCTCCGGGCACGCGACTGACGCACGCGTCAGGTCGGCAGCCTATCCTCTGCCCCACAGCAGTCGACACGACGACGAATCGGGGGAACATGCCGTCCTACGGACCTGAGGTGATCGGACCACCGGCCCGCGATCCGGACCAGCCGTTCTGGGATCCGGAGATGCAGACGATGGACCGCGACGAACGCGCCCAGCTGCAGCTCGACCGACTCCGGACCCTGGTGCAGCGTTGCCTCGACACCCCCGTCGGGCTCTTCGCGCGCAAGCTCGGCGAGGCCGGGATCGAGTCGGGCCGGGACATCACGACGCTCGACGACGTCAACCGCATCCCGACCACGACCAAGCAGGACCTGCGCGACTCCGAGGCCCAGCACCCGCCGCTCGGCGACTATCGGGCCACACCGCTGTCGGAGTGCATCCGCATCGGGCAGTCCACCGGCACCACCGGCACCCCGACGGTCACGGTGCTCACCCGCAAGGACCTGTTCATCGAGTACGAGTCGGCGGCACGCAACTGGTGGCGCAACGGCTGGCGGCCCGGCCAGGTGGTCACCCACTGCCACCCGGCCTACCTCTACGGCGGCGGTCTCATGCTCTCGAGCACCCTCGAGTACTTCGGTTTCCTGAACCTGTGGGTACCGCCGCCCGA
This sequence comes from uncultured Actinomycetes bacterium, assembly GCA_903873135.1. GTDB lineage: Bacteria > Actinomycetota > Acidimicrobiia > Acidimicrobiales > Microtrichaceae > SXMI01. Next base: position 15,464 of record CAIQNH010000020.1, on the reverse strand, counting down.
CACCGACGAGTTGGCCGAGCAGGCGATCAACATCTGGAAGCGGATCAGCCCCGACGTGCCGATGACGGCCCTGAGCCAGCACCGCTTCGCCGAGGTCGCCGACAAGCTCGGCGTCGACCTCACCGAGGACTGCGGCTTCCCGGCGTTCACGATGGGCGGCTTCGGTCGCGGGCTCATGCCGCTGATGACGGCCGGCTTCGAGTGCTACGCCTACATCGGCGGACCGAACACCGTCAGCGACGGCGCCCACATCCACGAGGACTGGGCGATCGTGCAGGCCATCGACCCGGCCACCGGGAGCGACGTGCCCGAGGGCCAGTGGGGCAACCTGGTCGTGACCACCCTCGACCGGGACAACGGCCTCCTGCGCTACGACCTGGAGGAGGCGGCCATGTTCGACTCCACGCCGTGTCCGACGGGCGAGACGACCAAGCGCGGCTTCTGGGGCGGCCGGTTCAAGGACTTCCTCAACTGCGGCGGCGTGTCGTTCCAGCCCAACGACATCGAGCGGGTGCTCGGCCGGGAGGTCCCCCAGGTCTGCACGCCGACGCTCGAGTTCGAGATCGTCGACCCACAGGGCGGCGAGGGACCGCTGGTCATGCGGCTCGAGGTGGGCGGCGACGGTGGCGACCCGGCGGCGATCGCCGACCGGGTCCGGACGGTGCTGCGCGAGCAGATCGGCCTGGAGGTCGACCTGAGCGTCGTGGAGCGGGAGACCCTGCCGCGGTCCGGCTACAAGCTCAAGCGCGTCGTCGACGCCTGAACCCCGCCGGCCGACACCGCTTCGGCCGCCACGTCAGTTGTCGGGGACCTCGATCACGAGCGCGCCACCCATGCCCCCACCGGCGCACAGCGACGCGCAGCCGATGCCACCGCCCCGCCGCCGCAGCTCGTACAGCAGCGTCACGATGAGCCGCGCGCCCGAGCAGGCGACGGGGTGGCCGAGCCCGACGGCGCCGCCGTTCACGTTGACCCGGTCGTGGTCCAGGCCGAGGACCTGCGAGCAGCCCACCGCCATGGTCGCGAAGGCCTCGTTGATCTCGTGCAGGTGGACGTCGGTGAGCTGCAGTCCGGCCCGCTCGACGGCCCGGGGGATGGCCACGGTGGGGGCCAGGCCGGTGCGCGCCGGCGCCACGCCGGCCGCCGCCCAGCTCCGCACGTAGGCCAGCGGCTCGAGGCCGGCCTCGGCCGCCACCGACTCGGCGCACAGCACCAGCGCGGCGGCGCCGTCGTTGACCGACGAGGAGTTGCCGGCGGTCACGACGCCGTCCGGCATCCCGGAGATCACACGGAGCTTGCCGAGCTGCTCGACCGAGGTGTCCCGGCGCGGGTGCTCGTCCACGGCGAAGGGTCGCACGACGCCGTCCCAGCCCCGCGCCTCGACCGGGACGATCTCGTCGTCGAACCGCCCGGCGTCGATCGCGGCGACTGCACGTTCGTGGGACGCGTAGGCCCACTCGTCGGTCTCCTGGCGGGTGATGCCGAGCTCCTGGGCCGTGTTCTCCCCCACCGTGATCATCATGTTGAGGTTGGGGGCGTCGGGTGTGTCGGGGTGCGACGGCGAGATGGTCCGCTCCGGCACGGCGTACGGACGCGACGTCTTGTCGTAGACCACCGGGGTCTGGGTCATGGACTCCGCACCACCTGCGACGACCACCCGGTCCATGCCGGCCGCGATGTTCGCCGCTCCGGTGGCCACCGCCGTCAGTCCGGTGGCGCACTGGCGGTTGAGCGCCAACCCGGGGGTGTCCTCGGGTAGGCCAGCGGCGATGGCGGCGTACCGGGCGATGCAGCCGCCGCCCTGGAGGACCTCGCCGAGCACCACGTCGTCGACCTGCTCGGCCGGGATCCCGGAACGTCCGATCGCCTCGACGACGATCTGCGCCGCCAGGTCGCGAACGCCGACGTTCACGAGCGACCCGCGGTAGGCGTCGGCGATGGGCGTGCGCACCGCGCTGACGATGACGGGACGGTCTCGAAGCTGGGGGTCGGACATGCTGGTCGGGCTCCTGGGTCGCTCGGCTGGGGCGGATCGTACCTGACACGAGCGTCAGTCACCGGCCCGTGGGGCTACGATCCGCTCGCTGCGACCACGAACAGGGGGACCGATGGGAGTCGTCGACGGACGTAACGCGCTGGTGACCGGAGCCGGACGGGGCATCGGTCGGGCCGAGGCGCTGCTGCTGGCCGCCGAGGGCGCCCGGGTGACGGTCAACGACGTCGACCTGGGTGAGGCGCAGGCCGTGGTCGCCGCGATCGAGGCGGCGGGCGGCTCCGCCCGGGCGGACGACCACGACATCTCGACCTGGGCCGGTGCCGAGGCGGCCGTCGGAGGTGTGGTGGCCGACGGCGGGAGCCTGGACGTGCTGGTCAACAACGCCGGGATCCTCCGCGACGCCATGAGCTTCTCGGTGACCGAGGACCAGTGGACCGACGTGATCCGCGTCCACCTGGCCGGCCACGCTGCGTGCGCGCACTTCGCAGGTGCCCACTGGCGCGAGCGGTCCAAGGCCGGCGAGGCGGTGACCGGACGGATCGTCAACACGGCCTCGGAGTCCGGCCTGTACGGGCTCGTGGGTCAGGTCAACTACGCCGCGGCCAAGGCGGGCATCGCCTCCATGACCATCGTGCTGGCCCGGGAGCTCGCCAAGTACGGGGTCACCGTGAACGCCATCGCCCCCCGGGCGCGGACCAGGATGACCGAGTCCGTGCTGGGCGCGTTGCTGCCGGAGGAGGGCGCCTTCGACGAGTGGGACCCGGCGAACGTCGCACCGGTCGTGGCGTGGCTGGCCTCCGACGCCGCGGCGCACGTGACCGGGCAGGTGTTCGTGGTCAACGGCGACAAGGTCCACCGGATGGCCGGCTGGCACCGCACCGGCCGGATCGACGCCGGCGGCCGGGCGTTCACCGCCGCCGAGCTCGCCGACCGGGCGGCAGAGCTCTTCGGCGACGAGTCCCCCGGTCTGCCGCCCATGGGGTTCGGCGAGTGACGCTGCAGGCCGAACAGCTCCGCTGGGCCGCCGGCGCCCACCCCGACGAGGTCGCCTACGTCGACGTCCTGGGTGGGGTGGAGACGACGTTCGGCGAGTGGGACGCCGCAGCCAACCGGCTGGCCCGTGGCCTGGCCGCCGCCGGGGTCGAACCCGGCGACCGAGTGGCGATCTACCTGGAGAGCGCCCACCTGCTGCCGTGGATCACCAGCTACACCGGGGTCCACCGGGCGGGGGCCGTTGCGGTGCCGACCAACACGCGGCTGTCGGCCCGAGAGCTGGCCGCTGTGCTCGGTCACGCCGAACCCCGCCTGGTGGTGACCTCGTCCACGCTGGCCGGGACGCTCGACGAGGCCGCCGGGGACCTCCCCTCGGTCGAGCGCGTCGTCCGGGTCGACACCGGCGAGTGGGACGCGCTGCTCGACCACGACGGCGGCGGGGTCGACCCGCCCGTGGGCGAGGACGACCTGGCCGACATCATGTACACCTCGGGGACCACGGGCCTGCCCAAGGGCATCGCCGTCCGGCACCGCAGCCTGCACATCATCCCCAACGGGGAACCCGACTGGACCGGGACCACGTGGCTGCACTGCTCGCCGCTGTTCACGTTCGCCGGCATCTCGTTCATCTACAACCCCATGAAGATGGGCATGGGGGCGATCTACCTGTCCCGGTTCGACGCCGGGACCTGGCTCGACCTGGTCGAGACCCGACGACCGACCATGGCGTTCGTCGTCCCGGCCATGGCCCAGCTGCTCGTCACCCACGACCGCTTCGAGTCCGCTGATCTCTCCAGCCTGAGCCTGCTGTCCATCGGCTCGGCACCGCTCGCCCCGACCCTGCACCGGCGGCTCGCCGACCGGCTGCCCGACGCCGTGGTGTCCAACAACTACTCGATGACCGAGGCCGGCACGGCCTTCACCTACCTGCCCAAGGAGGAGATCGAGCGCCGACCCGGATCGGTGGGGATCCCGTCGGGCACCGAGGTGCGCATCGTCGGCGAGGACGACCAGCCGCTGCCCCCGCGGGAGACCGGGGAGATCCAGATCCGGGTCGGCGAACACCGGCGCGAGTACTACCGGGACCCCGAGGCCAGTTCGGCCACGTGGTCCGGCGAGTGGCTGCGGTCGGGCGACCTCGGGTTCCTCGACGAGGACGGCTACCTGTACATCTCCGGACGGGCCAAGGACGTCATCATCCGGGGCGGCAACAACGTCCACGCCGCCGACGTCGAGTCGGTGCTCTACGAGCACCCGTCGGTGGCCGAGGTCGCCGTGGCCGCCGTCCCGCACGACGTCCTGGGCGAGGACGTGGGTGCGTGGGTGGTCGTGCGCGCCGGGCACGAGCTGTCCGAGGGTGACGTCGTGGCCTTCTGTTCCGAACGGCTGGCCGACTACAAGGTGCCCCGCGTGGTGACCTTCGTGGGCGAGCTCCCCCGCAACCCGACGGGCAAGGTCCTCAAGCGCGACCTGCCCGCGCCCTGACCCACGACACCACCGGCACGAACGAGGAGCACCATGACCAGCACCGACCCTGCCGAGACGTGGCCCGGACTGCACCGGTTCACCCTGGCCGACACCTTCCGGGAGCACCGGCGCAGCTACCCCGACCGACCGGCCGTCGTCGACGGCGCCCCGCCCGGCTCCCCCGACGCCGTGCGACTGACCTGGCCGGAGCTCGACGACCGGATCAACCGGCTCGCCGGCGCGCTCGCAGCCGACGGGGTCGGTCGGGGCGACGTGGTGCTGTGGACCGGCCAGAACTCGTTCCGGATCATCGAGTGCCTGGGCGCGGCCGCCAAGCTCGGCGCCGTGTGCTGCGTCGCCAACTGGCGGCAGTCGGCCGACGAGCTCGCCTTCGTGCTCACCGACGCCACGCCGTCGGTCGTCGTCTGGCAGGAGTCCGAGGTCGGCGACACCGTCCGCGCCGCCCGGGAGCAGGTCGGCGAGGCGCTCGGCGTCGACGTCCGTTGGCTGCAGCACGACGCGGACGCGGGCGACCCGGACGCCTACGAGACGTTCCTGGCCTCGGGCGAGCCGGTCGACCCCGCCGAGTGGGCCGAACCCGTCCAGCCCGACCTGGGCGACCCGGTGCTCATGCTCTACACCGCAGCGTTCACCGGCCGCCCGAACGGGGCGCTCCTCTCGCACCACGCGGTCCTGGTGCAGGGCCTGATGATGGCCAACCTCCAGCGGATCGACGCCGACTACCGGTACCTGAACTCCGGCCCGTTGTTCCACGTGGCCACGTTCATGACCACGCTCGCCACGCTGGTGATGGCCGGCACCAACCTGTTCACGCCACGGGTCGACGCCGAGGAGGTCTGCCGGCTGGTGCAGGAGGAGGGTTGCACGGGAGCGTTCCTCATGGGACCGACCATCGAGCAGATCGTCGAGCTCAACGCGCCGGGACCCGACGGCACCCGCCCGTGGGACCTGTCCTCGCTGCGCACGTTCCGCGGCGCACCCGAGTGGAACGAGATGATCACGGTCGACGACTCGCCCTGGGCGGTGAAGCCTGCCGGCTTCGGACAGACCGAGGTCATGGGCATGCTCACCTACAACGCCGTCGGCGGGGACTGCGCGGGTTCGGCCGGCCGGGCGTCGCCGCTGGTGCGGGTACGGATCGTCGACCCCGACGGCGAGGAGGTGCCGGCGGGCGAGACCGGTGAGATCGTCGCCGCCGGGCCGCAGGTCATGTCCGGCTACCGCAACCGGCCCGAGGAGACCGCCCGGCGCCAGGCCGGTGGCTGGCACCACACCAACGACCTGGGGCGCCGGGAGACGGACGGCTCGCTCAGCTTCGTCGGACCCAAGGGTCGGATCATCAAGTCCGCCGCGGAGAACATCTACCCGGCGGAGGTCGAGGGGGCGCTGCAGTCGCACGACGCCGTGCGGGAGGCGGCGGTCATCGGGGTCCCCGACGACACCTGGGGGCAGTCGGTGCTGGCCGTGGTCGTGCTGCACGACGGCGCCACGGCGACCGAGGAGGAACTCGTCGAGCACGTGCGTGGCCGCATCGCCTCCTACAAGAAGCCGCGCTCCGTGGTGTTCCGCACCGAGCCGCTCCCCCGCCTCGGCTGGCCGATCGACTACGACGCGCTCGACGAGGCCTACGGCGGCGGCGGGTACCCCGGGTCCGGCTAGGGCGGCGGGGACGTCAGTACGGGCGCGGCCCCGGTGAAGACGATCTCACGCAACGAGAAGCGCCACGTGCCGTCGCCGCCGAGCTCGAGCTCGTCGTGGTAGCGACCCGAGCTGAGCACCGCCCCGCGCCGGTCGACGAACACGAAGTCGCTCCACGCCAGCGCCCGGTCCCCGTCCACCTCCACCAGCGACGCACCGAGCAGGTGCCGGCCCCGCTGCTCCGGCGGCTGGCCGGCGACGATGAACGCCACCGTCGCCGCCCGGCCCTCCTGGGTGGCGCCCATCACGTGGAAGCGGGTGTCCTCGGTGAAGAGGTCGCCCCACTCCTCGAACCGGCCGTCGTCGCAGAGGAAGCAGTACCGGGCGAGCGTGCGCCGGACGGACTCGAACTCGCTGGACACGTCAGCAACGTAGCGGCTCCGGACCCACCTGACACGGGCGTCAGCTACGCTCCGCCCGCAGCCACCGGAGGAGGACCGTGACCACCGAACACTGGCGCTGGCTCGACCTGGGCCGACAGGGTCCGTACGAGAACGCTTCGACCATGCCGGTGCTGGTCCGCTCGGTCGCCGAGCAGCAGCTCCCGATCGCCCAGACGAGCGTGTGGGGCCGCACCCACCTGAACGTCGGATGGTTCGACGACGTCGACTCCACGCTCGACCTGGCACGCTGCGAGGAGCTCGGCATCGACGTGGTGCGCCGCAGCTTCTACGGCGGCGGCACCGCCTACTACGAGGCCGAGTGCTCGGCCATGTGGGGGTTCCTCCTGCCCAAGGACTCGACCGTGTGCGGTGTCGACACCGGCGACCTCGACGGCCTGCTCCGTCGCTTCCAGTCGGTCGTGGCCGACGCGCTCGGCCGGGTCGGCCTGTCCGAGGTGGCCTTCGAGGGCAGCTCCGATCTGCGGTGGCACGACCGCAAGCTCGGGGCGCTGACGGCGCAGGACGTGGTGGCCTGCGTGTCGATCGGCGGCTTCCTCAACCTGCGTCGACCCGACCTGACCACCTACCTGCAGGTGGTGCGGATCCCCGACGACAAGTTCGCCGACAAGGCCGTGAAGGACATGAGCGAGTACGTCTGCACCGCCGAGGAGGTGGCCGGACACGCGGTCTCCTACGAGGACCTGCGAGACGCCCTGGTCGCCGCGCTCGCAGACGCCGGGGTCGTCCTCGACGCCGACGTCCTCAACGAGGGCGAGACGAAGGGGGTCACCAAGCTCGCAGCTCGGGTGGGTTCGGCCGAGTCCATCCGGCGGGTGTCCTCGGACCGCTTCCGGGAGCAGGCTCCTGCGGGCAGCCGGATCGGTCTCGGCAACCACAAGGGCCGCAAGCTCTGCCGGGCCGGCGTGGCGCTCGACGCCGACGGGACGATCGTGGCCGCCCTCGTCGCCGGCGACATGCACGTCGGACCGCCCGACGTCCTCGACCGGGTCGCCGAGGCTCTCGTCGGCGCGGCGGCCGTGGACCGCGACGACCTCCGGCGTCGGATCGCCGCGGTGTTCGAGGCCGACGAGGTCGTCCAGGCCGACGACCTCATGGGCGTCACGACCGACGACCTGCTCGCCGCGCTCGACCGGGCGATCGCCCAGGCGGCCCGCTGAGGTGGGGCTCGACGTCGCGGGTGCCGGCGTGCTCCTGACGGGTGCCTCGTCCGGGATCGGCGCCGCTGCGGCGGTGTCGTTCGGGCGTGCCGGGTCCCGGTTGGTGCTCGCCGCCCGTCGCGCCGATCGGCTCGAGGCGGTGGCCGCCGACGTTCGGGCCGCGGGCGCTCCCGAGGTGCACGTCGTGCCCACCGACCTGGGGAATCTGGCGGCCACCGAGGCGCTCGCCGCCACCGCGGACGAGCTCCTGGGCGGGGTCGACGTGCTGGTCAACAACGCCGGCATCCCCCGCCGGCGGTCCGTCCGGGAACTCACCGCCGACGAGGTCGAGGAGACCATGCGGGTCAACTACCTCTCGCCGGTGCTGCTCGCGTCGCGGCTGCTCCCGGGCATGCTCGAGCGTCGGCGCGGGTGCGTCGTCAACGTGACGAGCCTCGGTGGACGACTCGGCATCCGCAACGAGGCCGCCTACTCGGCGTCCAAGTTCGCGCTCACCGGCTGGTCCGAGTCCGCGGCGGCCGACCTGTGGGGCTCCGGCGTCGAGGTACGCATCGTGCTGCCGGGACCGATCGCCACCGAGATCTGGGACCAGCCGGGCAACGACGAGCCGTTCTTCGACGGTCCGTTCGAGCCGCCGGAGCTCGTCGGCGACGCCGTCGTCGACGCCGTGGGGGGCGAGCGGATCGAGGTCTACGTCCCGGACCTCAGGGCGGTGGTCGAGATGAAGACCGCCGACCTCGACGGGTTCCTCCGCGGGATGGCCGAGCAGCCCTGAGGGCTCAGATCACCGAGCGACCGGACTCGACGCGCTCACGCAGCAGCCCGGCCAGACGGTCCTGGTGCTCGGTCGCCGTGCCGAACCAGATCCGGTCCAACTGGACCCGCTTGAGGTAGAGGTGCACGTCGCACTCCCAGGTGAAGCCGATCCCTCCGTGGACCTGCAACGCCGAGTTGAGCACCCGGTCGCCGGCGTCGGAGGTCCAGCTCTTGGCGGTGCTCGCCGCGACGGCGCGCTCCGGGTCCCCCGCCGCCAGGCACCACGCCGCCCACCACGTGGTCGAGCGCATGCCCTCGACGTCGACGAGCATGTCGGCGCAGCGGTGCTTCACCGCCTGGAACGATCCGATCGGTCGACCGAACTGCACCCGGTCCCGGGCGTAGGAGACGGTGTCGTCCAGGCAGCGGCCGGCGGCGCCGAGCAACTCGGCCGACACGGCGACGGCGCCGGCGTCGAGGAACGCCTCGACGGCCTCGGACCCGCCGAGCTCGACCACGCCGAGGCCGTCCACGTCCGCTCGACCGAGCTCCCTGGTGAGGTCCATGGCGGGGAGCGACTCGACCGACGCACCGGCGAGGTCCACCAGCACGAGCCGACCGTCGGAGGTGGGCCCCACGAGCGCGTCGGCCGACGGCAGGTGCGGCACCGGGACCGTCGAACCGGTGACCGTGTCACCGGCGGCCTCCAGCGGGCGGTGGGTCACGGCGGCGATCGTGTCACCGGCGAGCAGTCGGTCGAGCCACGCCTGCTCCCCCGCCCGGGCCACCGCGTCGAGCGCCACGAGCTGACCCAGCACGGGCACCGGGGCCACGTGCGCGCCGACCGCCTCCATCAGCACCGCACCCTCGACCCAGCCGAGCCCCAGCCCGCCCTGATCCTCGGGCACGACCACCGCCGCCCAGCCCTGATCCACCAGCTCGGACCACAGGCCCCGGTCCCAGCCGCCGCCGGCGTCGACCACGGCGCGGACCGCCTCGGGTGACGACCGGTCGGCCAGCAGCGAGGTGGCCGCGTCGCGGAGGGCCTCCTGGTCGGGGGACAGCTCGAACTGCACGGCGAGACGTTACCTGACACGGGCGTCAGTCCCCGCAGGCGCGTGGCGTAGCATCGCTCCGTGGACCTGACCGCCACCGCCCAGGAGGACGCCGTCCGCGCCGAGTGCCGGACCTGGCTCGAGGCCAACCTGCCCTGGGACTACGGGGCGGGGCTGCCCCCACGGTTCGACGACCTCGCCGAGGAGGTCGCCTTCGGCCGGGAGTGGCAGTCCCGGCTCGCCAACGGTCGCTGGGTCGGCCTCGCCTGGCCCGAGGAGTACGGCGGGCGAGCCGCCGGCCCGCTGGTGAACTTCGTCGTCCAGGAGGAGCTGGCCCGGGCCCGGGCACCCGAGCTGGTCGGGCGGATCGGGGTCAATCTGGTCGGCCCGACCCTGCTGGCGCACGGCACCGAGGCGCAACGGGCCCGCTGGCTCCCGCGGATCCTGCGGGCCGACGATCTCTGGTGCCAGCTGTTCAGCGAGCCGGGGGCCGGCAGCGACCTGGCGTCCCTGTCGACCCGGGCCGTCCGGGACGATGCCGCCGGCGGGTGGCGCCTCGAGGGCCAGAAGGTCTGGACCAGCTACGCGCAGTTCGCCGACTTCGGACTGTGCCTGGCCCGCACCGACCCGGACGCGCCCCGCCACCACGGAATCTCTGCGCTCGTGGTCGACGTGCACGCTCCCGGTGTGGAGGTCCGGCCCCTCGTGCAGTCCACCGGCGAGGCCGAGTTCAACGAGGTGTTCTTCGACGGCGCGCTCGTCCCCGACGACCACCTGGTCGGCCCGCTCCACGAGGGCTGGCGGGTGTCGCAGTCGACCCTGGGCCACGAGCGCGGCGTGAACCCCCGCCAGCTCGTCATCCACGTCCAGCACCTCGAGGAGCTCCTCCGACTGGCCGAGACCACCGGCGCGTTCGACGACGTACGGCTCCGTCGGCGGCTCGCCCGGGCCTACGTCGAGATCAAGACGTTCCAGCTCCACAACTGGCGGTCGCTGACCAAGCTCGCCTCGGGTCGCCAGCCCGGCCCCGAGGGCTCGGCGCTCAAGCTCTACTGGTCCGAGGCCTCCCAGCGCCTGCACGCCACCGCGCTCGAGGTGCTCGGCGACGACGCGCCGCTGTGGCGGGGTGCCGACGGGCTCGCCGGCGACGGCGAGTGGCAACGGAGCTGGCTCTACTACCTGTCTGCGTCGATCTTCGCCGGCACCAACGAGATCCAGCGCAACATCCTGGGCGAGCGGGTGCTGGGTCTACCCCGCGAGCCCCGGGTCAGCGGGCCCCGGACGAAGGAGGCCACGGCGTGAGCGAGTTCACGAGCATCCGCTACGACGACGCCGGCGCCGTCGTCACCGTCACGCTGGCCCGCCCCCAGGTGGCCAACGCGCTCGACTCCACCACGATCGACGAGCTCGACGCTGCGCTCGACCTGGTCGAGGCGTCCGCGGACGCCCGGGTGGTGGTGCTCGCCGCCGAGGGCGACAACTTCTGCTCCGGCCACGACCTCAAGGAGATCATGTCGGGCGCCCCGCCGTGGGCGTCGCTGCGCGGCACCGCCGAGGGCAAGCTCCACCACGAGGAGGTCATGTACTGGGACCGGTCGCTGCGCTGGCGCGACTTCCCCCTCCCCACCGTGGCCGCCGTCCAGGGCACGTGCGCAGCGGCAGGCCTGATGCTCGCCGCCATGTGCGACCTCGTGGTGGCCGCCGACGACGCCCGCTTCTCCAACCCCGTGCTCCGCATGAGCGGCGCCGGGGTCGAGCTGCTGGTGGAACCGTGGGAGCTGGGCGCCCGGCGGGCCAAGGAGTTCCTGCTGTGCGCCCGGGTGCTCGACGCGGCGGAGGCCGAGCGGGCCGGACTGGTGAACCGAATCGTGCCCCGGGCTGAGCTGGCCGGGGAGGCTCAGCGGACCGCCGAGGAGATCGCGCTCGTCCCGACCGTGACCGCCCGGGCCGTCAAGGCCTCGATCAACGCCACGCTCGACCGCATGGGCCAGCGCGACTCCTGGCGCCACCACTTTCTGGTGCACCAGTTCGTCTCCAACACCGACACCGCGCTCGACCTGATGCGGCGGCGCACCGAGGGCGGCATGGACGCAGTCAAGCGGGAGCAGCAGGGCGAGTGAACGGCCCGCTCGAGGGAGTCCGCGTCCTCGACCTCGGGACCCGGATCGCCGCGCCGTTCTGTGCGGGCATCCTCGGCGAACAGGGCGCCGAGGTGCTCAAGATCGAGCAGCCCGGACAGGGCGACTTCATGCGGGAGATCGGCCCGTTCGTCAGCACCGACGAGGGCGACCACTCGCTGTTCTGGGCCGTCGAGGGCCGGGGGAGACGCTCGGTCACCATCGACCTCCGCCAGCCTGCGGGCCAGGACCTGTTCCGACGCCTCGCTGCGGCCTCCGACGTGGTGTGCGAGAACTTCCGGCCGGGGACGCTGGAACGCTGGAACGTCGGGCCGGCCGACCTGGACCCCCGGCTCGTGGTGGTGCGCATCTCGGCGTTCGGCCAGGACGGACCCTACGCGCACCGCCCCGGGCTCGACCGGCTCGGCATCGGCTACGGCGGCCTGCTCCACCTGACCGGGGAGCCCGACCGGCCGCCGGTGCGTCCCGGCGTGACGAGCAGCGACTACCTCACCGGCGTGTTCGCCGCGCAGGCCGCCACCGCCGCGCTCTACCGGCGTGACGCCCGGGGTACCGGACGTGGCGCAGTGATCGACGCCTGCCTGTACGCGTCGGTGCTCCGGATCCTCGAGTGGACGATCGCCGCGTACGACCGACTCGGCGTGGTCCGCGAGCGGGAGGGCAACCGGCTCGCCACCTCCGCACCGCTCGACAACTACCCCACCGCCGACGGTCGCTTCGTGTGCCTCGTCGCCGGCTCGGACGCCAACTTCGCCCGGCTCTGCCGGGCCATGGAGCGCGAGGACCTGACGACCGACCCCCGATTCCGGACGCTGTCGGATCGGGCAGCGCACGCCGACCAGATCAACGCTCTGGTGGCCGAGTGGACCGCGACCATGACCGCGGCCGAGGTCGAACGGGTCGCAGTGGAGCACGACGTCCCGGTGGCGACCGCCTACACCGCCGCCGACATCACGGCGGACGCACACATGGTGGCCCGCGGCGACCTGCTCCGCGTGCAGGACCCGGTCGCCGGGCCGGTGCTCCAGCAGGGTCCCGCAGTGCGGTTCGTGGGCGAGGAACGGGAGGTGCCCGCTGGGGCACCGAGGCTCGGCGAACACACCCGTGAGGTGCTCGGTGGTGTGCTCGGACTCGGCGCCGCCGAGCTCGACCGCCTCGCCGCCGACGGCGTCATCTGACCCTCCCCCGCTCGAACGTGTACGCCTCGTTCGCCACGGCGAAACGAGGCGTACACGTTCGGTGGGGTGGGGGGGCTCAGGGGGAGGGTGTCAGGCGGGGGTGAGGTACGAGTCGGCGACGCGGTCGCGCCAGATGCCGTGGTACCCGAGCAACAGGTCGTTGGACTTGGCCCGCCGGTAGTACAGGTGGGCGTCGCACTCCCAGGTGAACCCGACGCCCCCGTGGATCTGGATGCCCTCGCCGGTGACCTCGTTCGCAGCCCGGCCGGCGAACGCCTTCACCATCGCGGCGGCCTCCGCGCGCACCGGCTCCTCCACGTCGGACGTCCACGCCGCGTAGTGGGTCCCGACCCGGGACAGCTCGATGCGCTCGAGCAGCTCGGCCGCCTTGTGCTTCGTCGACTGGAACGTGGCGATCGGCCGGTCGAACTGCACACGGACCTTGGCGTACTCGATCGCCAGGTCGAAGCTCGCCTGCATCGTGCCGAGCAGCTCGGCGGCCAGCGCCACTGCCCCGTCGTCAGCGATCCGGCTCCAGATGGCCGTGTGGTCGCCCTCGGGTCCGACCGGCACCGCCGGCGTGTCACGGAAGTCCAGCTGGGCGATCCGCCGGGTCACGTCGAGCCCGGGCGTGAGCGTGCCACCGGGCTGCTCGACGAGGAACGTGCCGATCCCCTGCTGGGTGCGTGCGGCGACCAGGACCCAGTCGGCCGAGTGGCCGTCCAGGACCAGCGGCTTGGTGCCGGTGAGGCGCCACGTGCCGGACTTCCGACTCGCCCGGGTCCGGATGCGGCCGACCACGTCGCCGTGACCCTGCTCGTCCAGGGCGATCGTCCCCCGGGTGACGCCGCTCGCCAGCGCCGGCAGGTGGTCCGACAGGCCCAACCGGGTGGCCGCCATGGTGGCGAACACCGCCGAGGAGAGGAACGGTCCGGGCAGGGGCAGCCGGCCCATCTCCTCGAGCACGACCATCATCTCGAGCATCCCCATGCCCGCCCCACCGTGCTCCTCGGGGACCATGAGACCGACCCAGCCCAGGTCGACCAGTTCCTGGTGGAACTCGGCCGTCGTCCCGACCGGGTCGTCCACCATGGCCCGGACGTACTCCGAGGGGGCTCGGTCGGCCAGGAACTGCTTCGCTGTCGCCTGGAGTGCCTGCTGGTCGTCGTCGAGTGCGAATTCCACGCTGCGAACCTACCCCGTCCCGGGCCAACCTGACACGCCTGTCAGGTTGCGGGACGCCGCGTTAGGCTCCCCCCATGGACTTCTCCTACACCGACGAGGACGAGGCGTTCCGACGCGAACTGGTGGAGTGGCTCGACGACGAACTCCCCAAGTTCCTCGCCGAGTGGTCGGACGAGACGTCCGACGGCACCGAGTCCGACGACGAGGCCGGTGCCGGGTCCGGCGGGGTCATGGACCAGATGGAACGGCGCCGCGCCTGGCAGCGCAAGCTCAACGAGGGCCGCTGGGCGGCCATCTCCTGGCCCGAGGAGCACGGCGGTCGGGACGCCACCGTCACCCAGAACGTCATCTACTCCGAGACCATGGCCCGCTACCGCACACCGGGCATCTACAACGCCAACGGCCTCTGGCAGATCGGCCCCATGATCATCCGCTGGGGTACCGACGAGCAGCAGGCCATGTGGGTCGACAACATCCTCAACGCCGACGACCACTGGTGCCAGGGGTTCTCCGAGCCCGAGGCCGGCTCCGACCTGGCCAACCTCCGCACCGTCGCCGTACGGGACGGTGACGACTACGTGCTCAACGGCCGGAAGATCTGGACGTCGTCGGCGCACATCGCCAAGTGGGGACTGTTCCTCGTCCGCACCGACCCGGACGCCATCGCCGAGGGTCGCAAGCACGAAGGCATCACCGCGCTCATCATCGACCTGGAGATCCCCGGGGTGACCATCACCCCCATCCGCGACATCGCCGGCGAGGAGATGTTCTGCGAGGTGCTCTTCGAGGACGCCCGCGTCCCGGTGGCCTACCGACTCGGCGGCGAGGGTGAGGGCTGGCTCGTGGCCATGGGCACGCTCGGCTCGGAGCGGGTCGGCACCGCCGGACTGGCCGTCGGCATGCGCGCCGACCTGGACGCCATGGTGAACCTCGCCCGCTCGGTCAACCCGGCGGCGCTCGACGACCCGGGCCTGCGCGAGCGCATCGCAGACGCCCACACCCGGATCGAGTACACCAAGCTCCTCAACTACCGGGCGCTGTCCAAGATCCTCCGCCAGGAGAAGAACTGGCCCGAGGTCCCGCTCGCCAAGCTCCAGTGGAGCTACCTGGCCCAGACGCTCGCCGAGCTCGCCGTCGACCTGCTCGGTCCCGCTGCGCTCGCCGCCAAGGGCGCCCCCGACGCCATCGACGGCGGTGCCTGGAACCGGCTCTACGTGTTCCAGCGGTACACCTCGATCGGCGCCGGCACCACCGAGGTGCAGAAGAACATCATCGCCGACAAGGCGATCAAGATGCCTCGCGCCTGATTCCCCTCGCGCTCAGCCGAGCCGCTCGACGACGGTTCCGTTCACGGCCACACTGCTCGCTGCAACGCAGCGAGGGCGAACGCCTCAGCCGAGCCGCTCGACGACGGTT
>CAIQNH010000019.1 GCA_903873135.1 uncultured Actinomycetes bacterium | reverse complement strand
GGCGGACGGCGAGCTGCGGGCCTGTCTGTTCGCCACCGGGGGCACCGACCTGAGGCCGGTCCTCCGGGACGCGGGTTCCGACGACGACGAGCTCGAGGCACTCGTGCGCCGGGTCGTCCGGGACAAGTGGGCAGGACACGGGATCTCCACGGTCGACTTCGTCCGCCCGGGCCGGTCGATGTCCCAGATCGGCGGTTGAACCGCTGGGGTTCCCCCTCCGGGGCCTCCGTCGGCGGGCTGGGTCGCCCGAGCCGGCACCGGCCTAGAATCTGGCGATGCCCGAGCACGGCCTGACCCACCTCGATCCACTCGGTCGGGCCCGGATGGTCGACGTGACCCCCAAGGAGCCGACGCACCGGCGGGCGCTCGCCCGGGGGAGGGTCCGGATGCAGTCCGAGACCACGTCGCTGGTGGCCCGCGGCGCCGTCACCAAGGGCGACGTCCTGTCCGTGGCCCGGGTCGCAGGGATCCAGGCCGCCAAGCGGGCGGCCGACCTCATCCCCCTGTGCCACCCCCTGCTGGTCGGCTCGGTCCTGGTGAACTTCCGCATCGAGGACACGTTCATCGAGGTCGAGGCCCAGGTCGACACGGTCGATCGCACCGGTGTGGAGATGGAGGCGCTCACCGCCGTGACGGTGGCGTGCCTGACCATCTACGACATGTGCAAGTCGGTCGACCGGACCATGGAGATCTCCGAGATCGCCCTCTGGGAGAAGACCGGGGGCCAGGCGGGTACGTTCCGGCGGGAGGAGCACGTCCCCGCCGAGGAGTCGCCGGAGCTCTGAGGCAGCTCCGGACCGCCGACCCGAGTTGGACCGCTGGTGTCCACCGGGTGTCCGGCGGGGTGCCCTACGCTGTCGGGCAGAATCACAGCCGTGTAGTTCGTCACGGATTTGTAACGTGCTGGGCAGACGGCTAGGTTCTCGGACATCCACTCCCCAGGGTGGTCGGTCGCCCGAGCGGGCGAACGTCTCGAGGGGCGGAAAGGACCATCGAGCCCATGTCGATCTCCACGCTGGTTCTCCTGGCCCTCGCGACGGTCTGGGCCGTCGTGCTCGCGCCGGAGGTCATCCGCCGCACCGCTTCGTTGCGGAACGGTGACAGCGTCTCGGCCTTCACGCGGCAGCTCTCGTCGATCGGCCGACAGGTCGGCGGTCGTCGACCCGAGACCGGCCTCGCTGCCCTGGCCGCTCCGGTCCGCACGGAACAGCGGGGCAACGTGGTCGACCTGCGGTCGCGTCGCCCCGAGCCCGAGCGGCGGGTGGCGTCCCCGGCGGTCCGTCGCCGCCGCCAGGAGGTCCTCGGCGCCCTGGTCGCCGCGGCCGTCCTGACGCTGCTGTGCACGATCGCGTTCGGCGGGGCGTTCATCTGGCTGCACCTCCTGGCCGACGTCCTGCTCGTGGCCTACGTCTACCTGCTCGTCCAGGCGGTGAACGCGTCCGCCGGCGTCGGACGTGCGACCGTCGAGGAGCGCCGTCACGTGGTCGACCTCACCGCCCGCCCGTCGGCGGCCGCCGCGCTCTACTCGGCGCACGACGACGCAGGCCTCGCCATCACGCGGGTCACCCCGATCCCGCGTCGGCGCGCCGCCAACTGAGCTCAACTGACACCGGCGGTCCGCGCCGGTACACTCCACCGTCCCGCGGGGGTGTAGCTCAGCTGGCTAGAGCGCTTCGGTCGCATCGAAGAGGCCGTGGGTTCGAATCCCATCACCTCCACTCCATCCGTCCGTTCGATCGGACGGTCCCGCCCGGGCGTCGTGGCGGCGGCGATCCGGCCGAGGTGAGGAGCGCCGTGTGGCAGATCAGCAGCGTCTGACCTTCGAGGCCTGGTCGGCCGGGGCCCGCCACGTGTCCTCCGGTGGTCTGCGGGTCGCCACCTACGACGTGCACGGATCCCCCGGAGCCGGCGACCCGGTGGTGACCTACCTCCACGGCTACCCGTCGTCGTCCCTCGACGTCGAGCCCGTCGCGGCACTGCTGGCACCCGACGTGCCGGTCCTCGCCCTCGACTTCCCCGGTTTCGGCGCGTCGGACAAGCCGGTGGGTCACCCGTGGTCGGTCGCAGCCTGCGCCGACGCGGTCGAGGCGGCCTGGGCCGACCGCGGGGTGACCGAGGCCGTCCTCGTCGCGCACGACTACGGCGTGTCCCCGGCCCAGGAACTGCTGGCGCGCTCCGCCGAGGGTCGATCGACCGTCGTGCTGCGCGGGGTGGTCTGGCACAACGGTGGGATCTACGCCGACCTCCACCGACCGACGGTCGGTCAGCAGTTGCTGCTCGACCCCGATCACGGTGCGGAGGTGGCCGCTGCGATCACTCCCGAGCTGTTCCGTTCCGGAGTGGAGGTCACCTGGGGCGAGCGGGTGCCGCTCGACGAATGCACCGTCGCCCAGATGTGGGACTCGATGGCCGCAGGAGGCGGTGTGGCTCGGGCCCACGAGCTCCTCCACTACGTGGCCGAGCGACGGCGCTTCGCCGACCGGTGGGCCGGAGCCATGGAGACGACCGAGCTGCCGTCGTGGTTCGTGTGGGGCGACCTCGACCCCGTGTCGGGAGCCCACATGGTCGAGCGGGTCGAGACCCGGGTGCCGGGAGCTCGGATCGTCCGGCTCGCCGACGTCGGGCACTGGCCCACGCTCGAGGCCCCGAGCGAGTGCGCCGCCGCGCTGGTGGAGGCGCTCGAGGCCTGAGGTCCGCTCGGTTCAGTCCCAGCGTCCCACGACCGGCTGGGCCAGACGGAGACGCTCCTCGTAGTGCTCCTCCCAGGGCAGCCAGCCCCGGCGGTCGGGCCACACGAACTGCTGCACCCGGTAGGCGCCGCCCTCGTGGAGTCGGTCGAGCGACGGGAACATCCCCGCACACTCCTCGACGTCGACGTCGAGGAGGCAGCACCGCTGGTCGCCGTCGAGCAGCCCGGTGAAGAGCTGGCCGACCGGGAGCAGCACGCCGGCGCGGTGCTGGTCGGCGAGTATCCCGAGCAGGCCGCGGGCGGCCACCGGCCGCAGCCCGATCACCACCACCTCGGGTCGCCCGAAGGTCTGCTCGAACCCGATCGTGTAGGTGTAGGCGGGTTGCGGTTCCGGTTCGGCGACCGGCGCGACCGGCTCGGCGGCCCACCCCTGCTCCTCGACGATCCACCGCAGCTTGTCGAGGTGGTCCATGTTCCGGTCGGGGAACACGTCGTCGTTCACGGTGTGGCCTCCTCGGTGGGGTCCCCCTCGGGGTCGGTCCGTCGGTGGTCGAGTCGCCGCCGGAGCGACCGTCGGTCGAGCTTGTCCCCGGCGGTGACGGGGAGCTCGTCGACGACGACGAGCTCGTCGGGCAGCTTGTAGCGGGCGAGTCGTCCGGCGGCGTGGGCCCGCAGGTCCCCGAGCGTCGGCGGTGGCGTTCCGGGCCGGGTCACGACGAACGCGACCGGGACCTCACCGAGGACGTCGTCGGGTCGGGGAACGACCGCCACCGCAGCCACACCGGGGTGGGTCTCGAGGACGGCCTCGACCTCGACGGGGAAGACGTTGTAGCCACCCCGGATGAACATGTCGGTGCGTCGTCCGTCGACCACGACGCAACCACTCTCCTCGACGTGCGCGAGGTCCCCCGTGCGCAGCCAACCCTCGGGTGTCACCGTCGCGGCGGAGGCCTCGGGGTCGCCCCAGTAGCCGGAGGTGACGGCCGGGGAGCGGAGCTGCAGCTCGCCGGTGCGTCCGTCGGGCAGCGGGTCGCCGTGCTCGTCGACCACCCGGACCTCCACCCCGGGACGGGGTCGGCCCACGGTGTGCAGCGCCTCGTGGTCGTCGGCGTCGTCGGCCGTGGCCAGCCCGACCCCTCCCGACTCGGTCGAGGAGTACCGGATCGAGTAGCGGGCACCGAACCGTCGTCGGGCCTCCTCGACGAGCCGGGGCGAGCTCGGTGCACCGCCGACGACGAGTCGCTCGACGCACGTGAGGTCGAACTCGTCGAATCGGTCGCAGCGCAGCATGAGCGCCACCTGCGCGGCCACGCCACCGACGGTCGGCATCCGGTGCCGGGCGACGAGTTCGAGCGCGTCCTCGGCCCGCCACCGGTCGAGCACGCACAGGGTCGATCCGGTTCGGGCGTACCACGGCAGCTTGAGTGCCATCCCCACGTGGGCGAAGTGGGTCGACGCGAGCATCGGTGCGCCGCCGCCCCACGACTCGGCGGCGGAACCGAGGTCGATGCGGGTGATCGCCCGGAGCTGGGCGACCCCGAAGGTCGCACCCTTGGCGAGTCCGGTCGTCCCCGACGTGAAGCAGACGTTGGTGTGCCGATCCGTCGGCGGGTCGACGGTGCGCCCCGACGGCGCCGTCTGCCCGCCGTGCAGTTCCTCGAGCAGTCCGTCGCGCTCGACGACGACCACGCTGGTCCGGAGGGGCAGTCCCGTCACGCACTCCGGGTCCACCACCGTCAGCCCGGCCTCGACCGAGGCCACCACGGCGCCGCGCTCGTCCGGG
>CAIQNH010000018.1 GCA_903873135.1 uncultured Actinomycetes bacterium | reverse complement strand
GGCGGCACCGTCCGGGGCCTCGGCGGTCCCGCACGCGACGGTGGCGGCCACCGTGCAGGTGACCGCCACCGTGCGGAGGAACGTCCGGAGGTCGAGGTGCCGCGCCCGGGGTGGTGTCACCCCGGGAGTCTGCCCCGACGCCGGTCGTCAGTCGTCGTCGGAGTCCGAGCCGGAGTCCGAGTCGTGGTCGTCGGCGCCGTCGTCGCCGCCCCGACCACGGCCCCGGTCGTCGTCACCACCGTCGTCGCCGCCGCGACCCCGACCGGAACCGCCGTCGTCGCTGCCGCCGCTCGACCGGCCGCCACCCGAACTCCCGCCGGACGGGGCGCCGGCGGACGAACCGCCACCGGAGCCACCACCCCAGGGGGCGCCGGCGGAGGCACCGCCACCGGACCCGCCACCCCACGGAGCGCCGGCGGAGGCGCCGCCACCCGAGGAACCGGAGCGGTCGTCGTCACGGCGGTCGTCGTCGGAGTCCTCGACCTCGTCGTCGCCACCGCGGCCCGAGCCCTGCTCGAGGCGACGGTCCCGCACCCGGACCCGCAGGGCTCCGTCCTCGAACTCCGCCTGGACGTCGATCCGGCCTCCGGAGGCGTCGAAGAACTTGAGGTGGACCTCACCCGGTTCGCTCGGGTCGTCGTCGGGCACCACGGTGAATCCCGGCAGTGCGGTGACGGACACGACCGTCGGGACGGGACCGTCCACCACGACCACCTGCCCGACCCCCGGCACGTCGATGGTCCGGGTGGGCGGCGCCGGCACCGTCACGGTGGTCGGCGGCTCGGTCGTGGTCACCGTCGTGGAGGTCTCCTCGGGCACCGTGGAGGTGGTGCTCGTCGGCGAGTCGTCGAGGACCCGGCCGATGCCGCCGACGGCGCCGGCTGCGGTCAGTCCTCCGACGAGGACCCCGCCGAGCACCACCGTCGCGACGGCACCCATGCCGGCCCGCTCGAGCAGGCGTCGGGTCCGGGAACCAACGCCCGTGACCCCGCCCGAGACCTCGTTCCCCTCGTCCCCCGTGCTGCGCTGCTCCACGATCCACCCACCTTCCCCGGTCCTGTCGGTCCGGCTCGTCGTGTCCGGGTCGCTCCCGAACCACTCGACACCAGACACGCCGCACCGGGCGGGGAGGTTTGGACGGACCGGGGAAAATCTCCGGAACCGGGATCAGTCGTCGACGGAGTCGGACCCGCCGCCGGAGTCGCCACCCCGACCGCGTCCCCGACCCTGGCCCGAGTCGTCGGAGCCGTCGTCGCCCGAGTCGTCCGACCCGCCGCCGGAGTCGTCGGAACCCCCCGAGTCGTCCGACCCGCCGCCACCGGAGGAGCCCGAGTCGTCCGACCCGCCGCCACCGGAGCCGCTGCCCGACCCACTGCCGCCGGAGCCGCTGCCCGAGCTGCCGCCCGATCCGCTGCCTGAATCGTCCCAGCCGCCGCCCGACCCCGAACCGGACCCGCCGCTCGACGAGCTGTCACCGGACCCGGAGCCGGACGACCCGGTCGGCGAGGACCCGTCGTCGACGCCCCCGGACACTGGCGGGGGGACCGCACCGCCGGGGGCGGGTACGGGCGCCGGAGCAGTCGTGACCGGCGGCAGCGTCGTGGTCGGCTCGACGAGCGACGTCCCCACGGTGGTCGGGACACCGGTGTCGGAACCGTCGGCCGGGCCGACGTCCACCTGCTGGGCGGGGCCACCGAGCGCCAGTGCTCCCGCCGCGAGCAGCAGCAGCGCCACGACCGACGTCGTCGCGCCGACGACCACCTGGCGCCGCCGACGGGCGGCGACGAACCGGCCCGTCAGCGCGGCCAGGTCGGCCGCGGCCGGTGCGTCACCGGCGGCGGCCGACCCACCCAGGCCGGCACGGAGCGCCCGGTCGAAGTCGGGATCGTCGAACTCGAAGTGCTCGTTCACGGTGCTCCTCCATCCTCAGGCTGCCACGTCACCCGGAGCCGCTCACGCGCCTGGTGCAGGTGGTACTTCACCGCACCCTCGCTCAGCTCCATGGTGGCCGCGACCTCGGCCACGCTCAGGTCGTCCACGTAGAACAGTGCGACCACGGCCCGTTGCTGCGGGCTCAGCCCCGCCACCGCCGCGGTGAGCGATCCGTCGGAGCTGCCGGCCGACTCGATCCGCTCGTCGAGCACCCCGGACGTGGCGGCGGCATCCTGGGTCGAGAGGCGCTCGACCGCCCGGTCACGACGACGACGGCGTCGGCCCTGGTCGATCGCCCGGTTGATCGCCACCCGACGGATCCAGCCGGTGGGGTCGTCGAGCCTCGAGACCCGGCGCCACCGCACGAACGCCCGCTCGAAGGCGTCGGCCACGCAGTCCGCCGCCGTCTCCCGGTCGCCTCCGCAGACGACGGTCAGGCTGCGCACCAGCCGGGGGTACCCGGCCAGGAACACGTCGTCGAAGCTCGCACCCCGACCCGGTCGGGGGACGGGAGCGACGGGGACTGCCCCCGGGTCGTGGTCGATCATGGCCATCGCCATGGTGTCACGACGGAGGCCCCCGGGAGGTTTGGACTCCGGAGGAGAATGCTCCACTGCGCTGACCGGGGCGACGGGACGGTCGCCCCGCCCGCACCCGGCGGCCTCAGAGGATCTTGAGTTCGGGGTGTCCCCGCCTGGTCGGAGCGAGGTCGACGGCGAGACGTTCGGCCACGGCACGGAACGCTCCGGCGGCCTCCGACTCCGGATCCACGACGGTGATGGGTCGACCCACGTCGCCACCCTCGCGGAGCTCGGGGACGAGCGGCACCCGCCCGAGGAGCGGCACGTCGAGCCGCTCGGCGAGCTGCTCCCCGCCGCCGGCACCGAAGAGCTCGTAGCGGACTCCGTCGTCGCCGGTGAACCACGACATGTTCTCGACCACGCCGACCACGTCGAGACGGACCTTCTCGGCCATGGTCCCCGCCCGCTGGGCCACACGCTGGGCCGCCGGCTGGGGGGTCGTCACCACGAGCACCTGGGCCCGGGGCAGGAACTGCGAGAGCGAGATGGAGATGTCGCCGGTGCCCGGGGGCAGGTCGACGAGCAGGAAGTCCGGGTCGTCCCAGAACACGTCGGTGAGGAACTGCTCGAGCGCCTTGTGGAGCATCGGACCCCGCCAGATCACCGGCTGGTCCTCCTCGACGAAGAAGCCCATCGAGATGCACCTGACCCCGTAGGCCTCCGGCGGCACGAGCATCTGGTCGATCACGACGGGCGGTCGCTCGATCCCGAGCATCGCCGGGATGGAGAACCCCCACACGTCGGCGTCGACGACGGCCACGCTCGAGCCCCGCTGCGCGAGCGCCACGGCGAGGTTGGTGGTCACCGACGACTTGCCCACCCCACCCTTGCCGGACGCCACCAGGATCACCCGGGTCCGGTTGGCGGGATCGGCGAAGGGGATGGCTCGGCCCTCGGCGTGACCGTGCGCCGCCTGCGACCCCGCCGTCGCGGCCGGGTCCCCGTGGAGCCGGGTCCGCAGCTCGGTCCGCTCCTCGTCGGTCATGGAGGTGAACTCGACCTCGGCGGCGTCCACACCGGCGAGCTGCTCGAGGGCACCCGTCACTCGCGACTGGATCTCGGCCTTGAGCGGACACCCCGGCACGGTCAACGCCACGACGACCCGCACGAGCGGCAGGTCCACCACGATGTCGCGGACCATGCCCAGGTCCACGATGGACCGGTGCAGCTCCGGGTCCTCCACCGGTCGGAGTGCTTCCAGGACGTCGTCACGGGTGGTGGTCACGGCCTGGAGCATCGCCCCCTGGGGACGTGATCGGCAAGCCGCCGCCCCGGCTCCGACCCCGGGTCGACGGTACGATGCTTCGGTGACGTCGCTCAGCCCGACCGACTTCTCGTCGGCCGTGACCGCGATCACCTCGGCGTTCGGTGACCCGACCCGACGGGAGATCTACCTCTTCGCCCACGCCTCCGACGACGGCGTGACCGCCTCGGAGGTGGCGGAGCAGTTCGAGCTCCACGCCAACGTGGCCCGCCACCACCTCGACAAGCTCGCGGCGGGCGGCTACCTCGAGGTCGCGACCGAGCGGCCCGCGGGCGGTGCGGGGCGACCCTCCAAGCGCTACCGGACGCTCAGCGACGAGGTCACGCTCGACCTCCCCGTCCGCCACGACGAGGTCCTGCTCGAGCTCCTCGGGCGGGCGCTCGGGGAGCTCGGACCTGCACGCGCCACCGCGCTCGCCGAGGAGGTCGGCGAGGACTACGGACGCTCGATGGCGGCGAACGCCGGCCTGGCGCAGACGAGGTCGTTCCGGGCCGCCCTCCACGCCGTCGCCGACGCGCTGAGCGCCCACGGGTTCGCCGCCCACGCGGAGAAGGACGGGGGCGACCTGCGGATCGTCACCGAGCACTGTCCGTTCGGCGAGGCGGCCGTGGAGCACCCGGTGATCTGCGCCGTGGACCGCGGCATGGTGCGGGGGATGCTCGGCAGCTTCTACGGGGAGACGAGCGTCGACCTGACCTCGTCCCGACCGAGCGGCGACGACCACTGCGTCACCGCCGTCGACGACTGACCGGACGGACGACGTGGAGGACGGGCCCGTCCGCGCCTACCTGGATGCGGCGTCCACGACACCGCTCCTGCCCGCCGCCCGGGCGGCGCTGCTCGAGTGGTACGGCACCGCGGAGGTGCACGGCGATCCCGGCCGGATCCACCACGACGGCATGCGGAGCCGGGTCGCCGTCGAGGACGCCCGCACGCTCGTCGCCGAGCTGCTCGGCTGCTCGGCCCGCGAGGTGGTGTTCACCTCGGGAGCGACCGAGTCGATCGCCGCGGCGACCGGGGGGGCGCGGGCACGCGACCCGGAGCGCGACCACGTGGTGCTGGCCGCCGTCGAGCACTCGGCCGTGCGCGAGTGGGCCGAGCGCGGACCGTGCACGGTCGTCGGCGTCGACCGCACCGGCCGGGTCGACCCGGACCAGCTCCTCGACGCGGTGCGACCGGACACGGCGCTGGTCCACCTGCAGTGGGGCAACCACGAGGTCGGCACCCTGCAGCCCGTGGCGCCGGTCGTCGCAGCCTGCCGTGAGCGAGGGGTGCTGGTGCACGTCGACGCCGCGCAGGCCGCCGGACGCGTCCCGCTCGGACTCCGGGAGCTCGGCGCCGACCTCGTGTCCGTGTCGGGCCACAAGCTCGGTGGACCGACCGGCACCGGGGTCCTGGCCGTGCGTCGTGGGCTGCGGATCCCACCGCTGCTGGTGGGCGGCGACCAGGAGCGGGCCCGACGTGCCGGACTGGAGCACACCGCCGGCATCGTCGGACTGGGCGCGGCGGCGGCCGAGCTGACCCGGACGCTCCCCGCCGTCGAGGCCCGCTGCCGGGCGCTCACCGATCGGGTCCGGGCCTGGGCCGCCGGCGCCGAGGGCGTGGAGGTGCTGGGAGCTCCCGCCGACGGATCGCTCCCCCACCTCGTGTGCCTGGGGTTGGCCGGGGTCGAGCCGCAGCCGATGCTCCTGGGACTGGACGCGCTCCTGGTCTCCGTCCACTCGGGGTCGTCGTGCTCGTCGGAGTCGCTCGAACCGTCACCCGTGCTGGAGGCCATGGGCGTGGACGCCCAGCGGTCGCTGCGGGTGTCGGTCAGCTGGGCCAACGACGACGAGGACGTGGAGCGGTTCACCTCCGCCGCGACCCGGGTCCTGGGCGAGCTCCGGGCGCTCCGCCCCTGAGCGACCGGGCCCGATCCGTCTGGCGCGCCGCCCCGAACCTGAGACAATGCGCTGGTGAACCCGACGTCCCGGATCCCCGTCATGGCCGGCACCGACGCCGAGTCGGCCGAGCACTTCGCGACCAACGGCTGGGTGCTGACCGACACCCTCGGACCCGACGGCGCCGTCGAGGTCCGGCGGTGGGTCGAGGAGGTGGCGGCGTGGCCGGCGGACGGTGGCGACTGGCTCCACCACCGCGAGCTCACCGAGACCGGCCCGGCCCTGTGCCGCACGGAGAACTTCACCCCGTTCCACCAGGGTCTCCACGACCTCCTGCGCACCGGGGGAATGGTCGCGATCGCCTCCAACCTCCTCGGCGAGCCGGCCGTGCTCTACAAGGAGAAGATCAACTACAAGCTCCCCGGCGGGGCCGGGTACGCACCACACCAGGACGCTCCGGCGTACCCCTTCATCGACTCGCACGTGAGCTGCATGGTCGCCGTCGACGACGCGACCGCGGCGAACGGTTGCCTCGAGGTGGTCTCGGGCGCGCACGACCGGATCCTGCCCATGGAGGACGGGGTGATCACCGCCGAGGTGGTCGACTCGCTCGAGTGGGTGAGCGTGCCCGTCCGGGCGGGCCAGACGCTCTGGTTCCACTCGCGGACCCCGCACCGCAGCGGACCGAACCACACCGACGTACCGCGGCGTGCGCTCTACCCGACCTACAACGCCCGCTCCGAGGGCGACCTCCGCAACGAGTACTACGCCGAGAAGCTGGCTGCGTTCCGGAGCGGGGGCCGCGCGGACGGGATGGTGCGCGTCTCGCTGATCAACGACTTCCAGGGACTCGCCGTCCCCGACGACGTCGCCGACCACCCACCAGGGACGTCCACGTGACCGGCGGGCCGCCCGCACGGGACGTCGACGAGGTGCTGGCGCTGTACGACGAGTTCGCCGGCCACCGCTACGACGAGACGGTGAGCCAGCTCGACCACGGGCTGCAGTGCGCGGCGCTCGCCCGGCGCGACGGCGCCCCGGACGCGCTCGTGGTGGCCGCCCTCCTGCACGACGTCGGTCACCTCCTGCACCTGCGCGACGGCGGCCGGGGTCCGGTCCCCGAGGACCTGCACCACGAGGACCGCGGGGCCGACTACCTCGCCGGCGTGTTCGGGCCGGAGGTCACCGAGCCGGTCCGGCTCCACGTCCGGGCCAAGCGGTACCTGGTCGCCGTCGAGCCCGAGCTGCTCGACCGACTCTCACCGGCGTCGGTGTCCAGCCTGGAACGACAGGGCGGGCCGCTGCGGGGCTCCGAGCTCGACGACTTCAGGGCCGAGCGGGCGCACGCCGACGCGGTGGCGCTGCGCCGGTGGGACGACGCCGGCAAGGTCGAGGACCTCACGGTTCCCCCGTTCGAGGACTACGCCGACCTGCTGCGCTCCCGGGTTCGACCGTGAACGACGACGCAGTCGACGGGCGGACCGTCCCGGACCGGGTCGGGACGGTCGTGTTCGACCTCGACGGCGTGATCCGACAGTGGAACGACGACGAGCTCGACGACGTGGAGACCGCCCACGGCCTCCCCGCCCGGTCGATCCTCGAGGTGG
Source organism: uncultured Actinomycetes bacterium (assembly GCA_903873135.1). Taxonomy (GTDB): domain Bacteria; phylum Actinomycetota; class Acidimicrobiia; order Acidimicrobiales; family Microtrichaceae; genus SXMI01. The sequence continues at coordinate 41,843 of CAIQNH010000018.1, read as the reverse complement.
CGTTCGGTCCCGACCTGGGCCGGGCCGCCACGACGGGGCAGCTCACGTACCGGCAGTGGATGGACGAGATCCGGGTCCGGGTGCTCGACCGGTTCGGCCCCGACGCCGTCGGCGCGCTCGACGCGTGGGAGGTGAACGTGGGCCGGGTGGACGTCGGAATGCTGGAGGTCCTGCGTCGGGTGCGGAGCGTCACGACGGTCGCCCTGCTCTCGAACGGCACCACCCGCCTGCGGCGCGACCTCCACGTGCTCGACCTGCTCGACGAGTTCGACGCCGTGTTCAACACCGCCGAGCTGGGGATCGCCAAGCCCGACCCCGCGGTCTTCGAGCTGGTCTGCGACCGGCTCGGGAGCCCGCCGGCGTCGACCCTGTTCATCGACGACCTGCCCGAGAACGTGGCCGGCGCCCGGTCGGCGGGTCTGGTCGCCCACCAGCACACCGACCTCCCCTCGACGGTCGAGGCGCTGGCACGGTGGGGTGTCGCCGTCGACTCCCCCGACCTCCCGACCGGGTAGTTCTGCTGGCGTGACAGGTGGGTGAGGAACCTTTACTCTTCGCCCTCAGGAGTCGGGGACGGCGGATCGGTGCGGCACCGGACCGGTCGGGGGACCGGTCGGCGACGAGGAGGGCGGAAGTTGCAGAACGCGACGAACGGTCGGGGGCGGTCGGGCGGACGGCGCACCGTGGGGATCGGTGGCTGGCTGGCCGGCGTCGGGCTCGCCGTGGCGCTCGTCGCCGCAGCCTGCACCCCCACCCCGCGCACGCCGCGTCCCGACACACCCGTCCCGCCGGCGGGCGACGCCCTCCTCCCCGCCCACCTCGACTGCCTCCGCTGGCGCTACGACGGCCTGACGGCGACTCGTCCCGCCGAGTGGAACGAGTCGGGCGAGTACCGGTTCGGGTCGTTCCGCGACACCACGACGGCCAACTCGCCGCACCGACTCTGCGGGCAGGTCGGCGCCGCTGCCGACCTGGCGTGGACCCTCGACAGGGGCCGGTCCGACGTGGTGGTCGCCGTGCTCGACTCCGGCGTCCAGTGGCGTGACGAGCAGAAGATGGCCGACCTGGCCGACAAGACCTACATCAACCCCGGCGAGCTCCCGACGCCCGTCCCCGCCGGTCCTGCCGACGATCCGGACGACAGCAACGGTGACGGCCGCTTCACGGTGACCGACTACGCGGCGGACCCACGGGTGACCGACGCCAACGGCAGCGGGTTCCTCGACCCCGAGGACCTGATCCTGACCTTCAGCGACGGCACCGACGCCGACGGCAACTCCTACGTCGACGACATCTCCGGCTGGGACCTCCAGAACGACGACAACAACCCCCTCGACAACGTCGACTACGGCCACGGCTCGGGCGAGGCCCGCGACGCCGTGGGCGCCCACGACGGGGCCGGCGACTACGGCACCTGCCCCGAGTGTCTGGCCCTGCACGTGCGGGTGGCCGACTCCTTCATCGCCGAGGGTGGGCGCTTCGCCGCCGGCGTGGTGTTCAGCCTGGACGCCGGGGCCGACGTGATCCTCGAGGCGCTCGGAGCGATCTCCAACCCTCCGCAGGCGCAGGCCGCGGTCGACGCCGCCTACTACCGCGGCGTGCCGATCGCTGCCTCCATGGCCGACGAGCAGTCGCAGCACGCCAACCTCCCGGCGGCGATGAACCACACCATCCCGATGAACTCGATCACCGAGCTGCCGGACCTGTCCCGGATCTCCAAGTTCGTCGGCGGGCAGCGTGAGGCCCAGTTGGTCAACGGCTGCACGAACTTCGGCGGGATCGCCTGGGTGTCGGTGCCGTCGACGGGCTGCTCCTCCGAGGCGACGGGCAACGGGGCGGGCATGCTGGGGCTGATCAACGCTGCAGCCCGCAACGCCGGCGTGGCACCGCACCCGGACCTGGTGGCCCGGGGTGCCGGCGGATCCGGTGACAACGTGCTGTCCGCCAACGAGACCGCCCAGCTGGTCAGGGCGGGGGCCGACGACATCGACTTCGCCACGCCGAACAGCGTCGATCCGGCCAACGAGTTCACCGATCAGTTCGGCCAGCCGCGCTTCCCGACCGTCAAGGGGTGGGACGCCACCCACGGCTACGGCCAGATCAACCTGTACGAGTCGGTCGCGGCGGTCGTCGACGGCCGGATCCCGCCCGAGGCCGACATCGTCGGTCCGGAGTTCTTCGAGACCCTCCCCGTCGCCGGCACCGTGGACGTCCGGGGTCGGGTCGCGGCCGTGCGGTCCTCGTCCTACGCCTACCGGGTCGAGTGGACCACGGGTCTGCAGACCGGCCCCCACCCGGCGGTCGACCAGTGGCGGGTGGTGGAGGAGCGCTCGGGCCTGACCGCCCCGGTGGACGGCGTGCTCGGCACCATCGACCTGTCCCAGGTGGCCGCCGCGCTGCCCGACGGCGGGCGGGGCACCCCCTCCGACGCCAACGGCAAGCCGCTCCCCGACCGCTTCACCGTGCGGATCCGGGTGGTGGTCACCGACGACCGTGGCCTGGTCGGCACCATGCACCGGATCGTGCAGGTGCACGACGACCCGGACCGCGAGGCCTACACCAAGATCGCCGGGACCGGGACCTCCTCACCCGTGTTCGCCGACCTGGACGGCGACGGTGCGGACGAGATCGTGCTGTCCTCCGACGACGGACTGGTCCGGGCGATCCGACCCGACGGTTCACTGCTGCCCGGCTGGCCGGCGCGGACCCTGCCGGCGCCGTACTGGAACGAGCAGTCCCCCACGGTGCTCGCCGACGGCATCCCCACGCCGGGCCGGGCGATCTCGGTGGGCGCTCCGGCCGTCGCCGACGTCGACGAGGACGGCGCCCTCGAGGTGGTCGTGACCGACCTCGACGGCGGCGTGACGGTGATCGGCGCGAACGGGAGCGTCGAGGCCCGGGCGCAGACCGATCCGACGTTCAGCCCCGAGTCCACGACCGACCAGCGCAACCGCCTGAAGCCGGGGATCCTGGGCGGGGCATCGCTCGGCGACCTGGACGCCGACGGCGACCTCGAGATCGTCGTCGCGGCCCAGGACCGGCACGTCTACGCCTTCCACCACGACGGCTCGGGCGTGAGCGGCTTCCCGGTGCTGCTGGTCGACCCGACCAGGATCTCGGCGGTGGACCCGACGACCGAACGGGTCACCTTCCGCAGCCCGACCTACACCGGCCAGGGCGGCGAGCTCACCGCCACACCGGCGCTGGCCGACCTGACCGGCGACGGTCGACCCGAGATCGTCGTCGGGGCCCAGGAGCAGTACACCGAGCCGATCAACATCTTCCCGGGGATCGGCGCCGGCAACTCCCGGCTCTACGCGCTGTCGTCGTACGGCACCGACAACCCGGCCGGACGGGACCGCTCCTCGGTCCACCCCGACGACCGGGCCTACCTCAACGGCTGGCCGGTGGCCGTGCCGATGGCGATCCTGCAGGTCCTCCCGGCGATCGGTCAGGGCGTGTCGATCCAGGCGGCGGTCGGCGACGTGGACGGCGACCGGCAGCCGGAGGTCGTGGCGGTCTCCGCAGCCGGCCAGTACCGGGTGTTCGAACGGGACGGCACCTCGGCCTACGGCAAGCCGACCAACATCCCCTTCGGTCTCACCTGGTTCGACGCCGCACCTCCGGGCACCAACTCGACCGACACCGAGGCGATCCTCGGCGCCTTCGGCGGTCCGGCACTGGGACGGATCGTCTCCACCTCCGGCCTCGACATCGCCGGACCGACCAGCGGCCTCCGCCGGGCCGTCGACGCCCTGGCCCCCAACCGGCAGGCCGACGCCGACCCGCAGATGACCGTCTGGCGCGGTCGCGACGGCGGGATCGTCCCCGGGTTCCCGCGGGTGACCGCCGACCTGGCGTTCTTCGTCACGCCGGCGATCGCCGACGTCGACGGCGACGGTCGCAACGAGGTGGTGGCCGGCAACGGCATCCAGACCATCGACGCCTTCGGAGCTGCGGGCCCACAGCCCGCGGGCTGGCCCAAGCTGACCGGCGGCTGGGTCGTCGGGACGCCGGGATTCGGCGACTGGGACGGCGACGGCACCGCCGAGGTCACCGTGGTGCGCCGGGACGGACGCCTGATCGTCTGGGACCTGCCCACGCCGGCCGGCGCGATCGGCGACTGGGTGCGCTTCGGCGGGAACGACCGCAACACCGGCTCCCGCTGAGTCGGTGACCTGCCCCCACCGGGGGACGGGTCTCAGGTGCCGGCGGCGCGCTCGCCGGAGTCGGGGTCGAACCAGTGGAGCCGCTCGGTGACCACACCGAGCGTGACGACGTCGCCCACCGAGACCCCCGAGCCGTCGGGCAGCTCGGCGGTCCAGCGGGCCCGGTCGGACCGCACCGCGGCCTGCTCCAGCTCCTCGTCCTCCGAGTCGGCCTCGAGTCGCACCTGCGGCGCATCCAGCGCGAACGACACCTGCACCTGGGCGCCGAGGTGCTCGACGTGGTCGATCCGGGCCTCGATCGTCGGGAGCCCGGGTGCCGTGGAGGCCAGCACCAGGTCCGACGGGCGGACCCCCAGCGTCCACGAGGCCGCCGGACCCTCGGGTCGCCCCGACACGGGGAGCTCGACACCGGCGAAGCGGACCAGGTCGCCCTCGAGGGTGGCGTCGACCAGGTTCATCTCGGGCGAGCCGATGAACGTGGCGCAGAACAGGTTGACGGGACGGTGGAACAACTCCGTCGGTGAGGCGCACTGCTGCAGCACGCCACCCCGCAGGACCGCGACCCGGTGGCCCAGCGTCATGGCCTCGATCTGGTCGTGCGTGACGTAGACGGTCGTCGTCCCCGTCCGCTGGTGCAGCTCGGCCAGCTCGGCCCGCATGGTGACCCGCAGCTTGGCGTCGAGGTTCGACAGCGGCTCGTCCATCAGGAACGCCTCGGGGTCACGCACGAGCGCACGGCCCATGGCCACCCGCTGGCGCTGACCTCCGGAGAGCTGACCCGGCTTGCGGTCGAGCAGCTCCTCGAGCCCCAGCATGCCCGCCACCCGGTCCACCTGCGCGGCGATCTCCGCCTTCGGGCGACGACGCAGCTTGAGACTGAACGCCAGGTTCCGACGCACCGTCATGTGGGGGTAGAGCGCGTAGTTCTGGAACACCATGGCCAGGTTGCGCTCCCGGGGCGGCACCCAGGTGATGTCACGCTCCCCCAGGTACACGCCACCCGAGGTGGTCTCCTCGAGGCCGGCGATCATGCGGAGCAGGGTCGACTTGCCGCACCCCGACGGTCCGACGAGCACGAGGAACTCACCGTCGCCGATCTCGAGCGAGACGTCGTCGACCGCCGTCACCTGCTTGTCGAACACCTTGCTCACGTGGTCGAGCGTGATCGATGCCACCTCAGAACCCTCCCCTGGTGGCGGCCAGTGCCGACGCCACACGGTCGTACCCATCCTGACGGTTCCGGCAGCGCCAGAGCCGCTCGTGCTCGACGACGAGCCGGTCGTGCTCGGCGGCCAGCCACTCGCGGCCGCCGATCGGCTCGTCCCAGTCGAGGCAGTGTCGCGCTGCGGCCACACCCCAGCGGAGCGCGTCGTGGACCCACCACAGCTCGGCGCGGAGCACCTCGCCGTCGGGCGCGTCGGTGGTCGCCCGGGCCAGGTCGGCGGCCGCGAGGTCGAGGTCGGCCACCACGGCGTCGAGCACCCCGGCCTCCATGCCGCGGAGCACCAGACCGACCACCGCCATCCCGCCGCTGCGGAACAGCTCCGAGACCGCACCCGTCTCGGGGGTGCCGGGCACGACGTGGTCGTGGACCCGGCCGAGCCGGACCCACACCGCACCCAGACCCTCGCCGCCGGCGACGGTCAGGTCGAGCGAGGCGGCCAGTTCGACCGGCCGGTCCGGGTTCCACGCGGTGGCGGCCCCCAGGACGAACCCGGGCCAGTCCGACACCGACGGCAGCACCTCCCAGCTGGTGACGAGCACCCCGGTGGCCCCGTGACGACGGGCGGCGTCCACGGCGGCGCGCACGTTGCCCTCCACGTTGGTGAGGCGCCCGGAGATCGACGACCACCCGGACGTCCCGGCGGCCACCCAGCACGGTCGCCCGGCGGCACGGATGCGGCCGACCCGGGCGTCGAAGGGGTGGTCCGCCTCGTAGCCCCACTCGACCAGCGTGACCCCCTCGGGCAGCAGGTCGAGCAGCTCGGGCTGGGCGGCCACCACGTCGGCCCACATGAGCACCTCGCGGTCGCGCAGCGCGGGCAGCGACCGCAGCCGACGCACCCACGCGGCGTAGTCGGCCACCCGGTCCGGGGGCAGCGGGATGCAGAACGCGCCGCCGTCGACGTCGGCCCACGGCACCGGAGCGCCGGGCACGTCGAAGATGGCGTCCCAGACCGCAGGGTTCAGGTCGATCGGCTCGTCCAGACCGACGTGCACCCGGGGCTGGTCGAAGGCCTCGGCCACGTCGGTCACCAGCTCGGCGGCCAGCGCGAAGGCCTCGTCGCTCCTCGGATCGAGGCACGCAGGCGGCTCGTGGCCCGAGCCGTCGGGTGTCACGTAGCCGCCGGGCAGCGCGGCGAGGTGCGCGTGTTCGGGGTGCGCCAGGAAGTGCTCGAGGTGTCCCAACGAGGCCTGCAGTCCGATCAGCTCCACGTGGTGCGTCCGGGCGTGCGCGACCAACCGCTCCACCTCGTCGGCGCGGTACGCGCCGTGCGGCTCGCACACGGCGGCGTGGCCCGGGTGGGCGAAGGTCGCCTCGAGGTACAACTCGACGTGGTTGACCTTGAGCCCGGCCAACCGCTCGAGGGTGAGCTCGAGCTCGGCGACGGTCGGCACCCGACCGCGGGAGACGTCCAGCGTCACGCCGCGCCAGTCGAACTCCGGCCAGTCCACGATCGTGCGCCCCGCGCCGAGCTCCCCGAGCCGCTCGAGCTGGGCCACGGTCGTGGCCGCTCGGTAGCGGGCCACCTCGGTCGCTGCCCGGACCTCGACCCCGCCCGGACCCACGTCGATCCGGTAGGCCTCCTCGTGGTCGGGCAGGTCGGGTGGCTCGCCATCGTCGACGAGGCTGTCCCAACGGGGTGGCGGGCAGGGCGACCTCACGCCGCTCCCGTCACTGCCTCGACCAGCGCGGCGCGGACGGACTCCGCCGGCCACCCGGCGAGCTCGAGCGCCAGCAGGGCCGCACCCACCACCGGAGCGGTGGCGAGCACCACGAACTCGGCAGCCGGTACCCGGCTGCGGACCGCGTCGCAGAACGAGTCGCGGAACGGACCGGCACCGTGGACGTGGACACCGCCCGCGAGCACCACCTCGACCGGCTCGTCGCACATGTCGAGTCGGTCGGCGAGGCCCGCCAGGTCGCGGCCGTGCCGCTCGCCGGCGTCGCTGGCCACGGCCCGGGCCACGTCGTCGCCGGCGGCGGCCACCTCGAGCACCAGCGGGGCCAGGTCGGCCCCGACCGGGACCGTCCCGCGCGTCACCCCCTCGAAGAACGCCTCGACGCCGTCGACGCCGGCCTGCGCGGTGAACCGCTCGCTCAGCGCCGTGGGCGGGCCGCTGTGGTGGTGGGCCTCGGCCACGGCGCCCAGGGCCCCGCTGACGAGCGTCCACGCTCCCGACCCCTCACCGATGCCCACCCCCATGGTGCGCGCCACCTCCCCACGGGCGTTCCGGCCGGCACAGACCCCGCCGGTCCCGGCGATCGAGACGCAGCCGACGGGTCCGGAGGTACCGGCACGCAGCGCGGCGAAGGAGTCGTTGAGCACGACACGCTCGCCACCGACCCCGAGTCCGTCGAGGGCCGGGGCGAGTCGGTGCGGGTCCGACGGCCAGTCGACCCCGGCCAGGCAGCACACCCACGCCGCCACGTCGTCGCGGCTCCGACCGGACGCACCGAGCGCCTCGTCGAGCAGTCCGCCGAGCACCTCCCCCACGGCGTCGGTGCCGACCCCCTCCCAGTTGGCACCACCGCCCGAGGCCCGGCCGACGACGGCCCCCTGCGCGTCGACGACGAGCAGGTCGGTCTTCGTGCCGCCGCCGTCGACGCCGACGACGACCGGGGCCTCAGGCATCGAGCCTCCCGAGGAGCCCGGCGTTGACCTCACGCAGACGTGACCACACGGCGTCGACCTGGTGGGCGGATGGGCCGAGCGGGTGGGTGAGCAGCGCCAGGCGGGCGGCCTCCTCGTCGCCCTCGGCCGCCGCCTGCACCGTGAGCAGCTCCACGTCCTTGACCGTCCGGACGAGCGCGTCCACGTCGGGCCGGAGTGGCTCGGTGGGGCGGGCGACCGGTCCGTTCGAGGTGACGACCGCAGCGGTCTCCACCACGACGTCGTCGGGCAACCCGGGGATGGCCCCGCGGTTCTCGAGGTTCACCACGTGGACGGTGCCGGCGTCGCTCGCCATGTCGGCCATGAGCGCCGCAGCCGCCTCGGAGTAGTAGGCGCCACCGCGCTGAGCGAGCTCGGGCGGCTTCTCGTCGAGCTCCGGGTCGGCGTACTGCTCGAGCAGTCGTGACTCGATCGCCATCACCTCGGCCGCCCGGGTCGGGTGGGTGGCCTGGTACCGGAGCCACGCCTCGGTCTCGTAGTAGTAGAGGAGGTAGTAGTTCGGGATCGCGTCGATCAGGCCGATGGTGTCGCGCGTCCAGTCGGGCTCACCGTCGGAGGACAGCTGCTTGCCGACGAGCCCGCGGAGCGCCGTGAGCACCTCCTCGGTCCGGTCCTCCCCGGCCACGACCACCCGTCGGGTCCACGTGAGGTGGTTCAGGCCGACCGTGTCCAGGTCCACGTCCTCGGGGGCCGCCCCGAAGGCCGCCGCGATCTCGGCCTTGGTCGACCACGGCACGTTGCACAACCCGACGGTCGGCACGTGACCGTGCCGGCACAGCGCCTCGGTCACCAGCCCCGCCGGGTTGGTGAAGTTGAACAGGGTGGCGTCCGGCGCCTCGTCGTCGATGATCTCCGAGATGCGCAGCGCCACCGGGATGGTGCGCAGCGCGTTGGCGAACCCACCCACGCCCACGGTCTCCTGGCCGACGAGACCGAACTCACGACCGAGCTGTTCGTCCCGCTCCCGGGCCTCCATGCCTCCGACGCGGATCTGGCTGACGACGTAGCGGGCGTCGCGCACCCCCTCGGCCACGTCGAGCCCCCACGACACCCGCACCCCGGGCGCCTGACGCTCGGCCATCCGGGCGGCGAGCGGACCCAGGACGGCCAGGCGGGACGCGTCCACGTCGACCAGGACCAGCTCGGAGAGGTCGAGCTCCTCGCGGCGTCGGAGCAGTCCGTCGACCAGTTCGGGGGTGTAGGTGGACCCTCCACCGACCACGGCGACCTTCACGACGACCTCCCGGGGACCTCGGCGGCGGACCGGTACGCCGCCTCGACGATGCGCAACGCCTCGAGACCGACCTCCGCCGAGGCACGGGGCTGCGCCCCGGTCGCGGCGCACTCCAGGAAGTCGGCCATCTGGGCGGCGTACATGGGCAGCGCGCAGTGCTCGTAGTCCGCCGGTGGCGGTGAGGCCGCCGTGAACGCCGGCCAGATCCGAGCGTGTCCGGCGGTGGCGTAGACCTCGGTCTCGGCCTCGACGCCCTCGAGCACCGGCTGCCACCAGCCCGACTCCACCACGCTGCGGACGCCGTCGGACCAGTCGACGAGGACCACGCCGTCGGTGTCGATGCGCGGGTCGGCCGTCGCACCTGCCGGGTCGTCGAAACCGGTGCCGATCGACGCCACGACCCGCGTGGCGGTCGGGTCCCCGAGCAGGTACCGGACCGTGTCGATCGCGTGGATGCCCATGTCGATCAGGGCCCCTCCCCCGGCCAGCGCCGGGTCCCGGAACCAACCGGATGGACCCCACCCGGCGTGGATCCCGTAGCCGCGGGTCCGCACCACCCGACCCAGCTCGCCTGCGGCGATCCGGTCCCGCAACCGGGTCACCTCGTCCCGGTAGCGCCACATGTGGCCGACGCAGAGCGTGACGCCCGCTGCCGCCGCCGCGTCGCGCATCTCCGTGGCCTGCGCGGTGTCGAGCGCCATCGGCTTGTCCACCAGGACGTGCTTGCCCGCGGCGACGGCCGCCATCGTCTGCGGGTGGTGCAGCGAGTTCGGCGTGCCCACCACGACGGCGTCGACGTCGGCGGCTGCGACCGCCTCGGTCCAGTCGGAGCCGGAGCGCCCGATCCCGTGCCGCTCGGCGAACGCCGCGGCGGACTCCGGGCGGTGTCCGGTCACCGAGACGACCGTGGCCCCGGCAGCCTGCGCCGCCCGGGTGTGGAGGTCGGCGATGAAGCCGTACCCCAGGACTGCGATCCGGGTGCTCACGAACCGACCTCCTCCTGCTCGGTGGCGACGTCCCCGGCGACCTCGGCCGGCCAGTCGGGGGCGGCGTTCACCGAGAAGTCCCAGCGGTTCTCGCCGAGCGGTCGTCCGTCGGCGTCGATCAGCCAGCTCTCGAGCGCGTAGGCCCCGGGTGCCAGCTCGAACGGTCCCGCCTGCAGCACCCGGCGTGCGCCGTCGGCGAACACGTCGACCCGGCGCTCGGCCCGGTCGAGCTCGCGCCCACCGGCGGTGACGAGCCGCCACCCGAGCGAGGCCCCGGGGTAGGACTCGTGCCGGTCGTTGACCCACCAGACGCCGAACACGCACGGGTCCGGGTCGAACGGGTCGTCACCCGGGTAGGCGTCGCTCGCCGCCTCGATGCTCGGGAGGACCGGCTGCATGGCCCGGGCGAGCGCGTCGTAGCCGAGCTTCGGCCGGCGGAGGTGGTCCACGACCGACCAGCTCACGCACGGCCACGGGTCGACGAGCATGAACGGGATCACACCCTGCACCCGCTCACGCTTGCGCCGCCGGTAGTGCTCGGTGGCGAACTGCAGCAGGCGGGCCTGGTAGCGCTGGGTGGCCTCGACGATCTCCTCCACGGTGTTGGCGAAGACGTTCACCCCGACGTGACGACCGACCTCGTGGTGCTGGAAGCCGTGGAACGACCAGTCCTCGAGGGTCGGGTGCTCGGGCAGCCACGTCCGCAGGGTCTCGAGGTCCGGGACGGCCTGGGCGCCGTACTCCGTGACGAAGGCACCGCCGGGGATCTCCGAGGCGACCCGCCAGCTCCCCCAGTACCAACCGGGGTAGGTGTGGCCGTCACCGGCACCGGAGTTGGCGATCACCGGACGCGACGGGTCGAGCCGACGGAACAGGCCGGCGAGCTCGTGGTCGAGCCGCTGGTTCTGGTCCGGGACGAACCGGCCGGCCTCGTCGGCCATCCACGGCTCGTTCCACGGCGACTCGTTGTGCGCGCACCAGTAGGCGACCGACGGCCGCCACCCGTGCAGGTCGACGACCTCGGACACCATCGCCCGGGCCACCCGGTAGGTCTCGGCGGTGTCGGCGTAGCCCCACTGCATGGGGAGGTCCTGCCAGACCAGCACCCCGGCGGCGTCGCACGCGTCGTAGAACGCGGGCACGCTCACGTGGGCGTGGACCCGCACCGTGTTGAGGTTCGCGCCCACGGCCAGGGCGACGTCGCCCGCCGCCCGGTCGGCGTCCAGCGCCGAGAGCCACTGCTCGCCGATGTAGTTCACGCCGCGCACGAACACGGGACGGCCGTTGAGCCGCCACACCCAGTCGGCACCGACCTCGAGGGTGCGCACGCCGACGAGTCGCTCGTCGGCGACGACGACCCGACCGGTCGAGGCGTCGGCGGACGGGCCGCCGTCGACGACCACGAGCTCGGTCCGCGCCAGGTGGAGGTGCGGCTCGCCCTGGTCCCAGGTCCACCACAGCCGGGGTGCGGCCAGCGTTCCGGTGAGCTCGACCTCCTGGCGACCGGGGTCCACGAAGGTGTCGGCCCAGAGGTGGTGGCGGGCGGCACCCTCGCCACCGTCCTCGACCAGCGACACCCGGAGGCGGACCCACGAGGGTTCGCTCCCGTGGTGGTCGACCACGGCGACGAGCCGCAGGTCGGCGTCGGCGCCGCGGACCTCCGTGGACAACCGGAGCGCCCGCAGCGCGAACTCGGGACGGGGACGGACCGTCACGGATCCCCAGATGCCGCCGGTGGAGCGCTCCTGGCCGCGCTCGGACCAGCTCCCGGGCCGGGCGTCGTGGTGCCCCATGACGCCGCGCAACGTGGTCTTGGAGTGGGGCCAGACCGTGCCGAACTCGTCGGTCGGGCACTCGACCCTGACCACCAGCTCGTGGGTCCCGACCCCGCCGGGTGCCCCGACCGTGAACGGGGCGAACCCGCCCGTGTGCGAGCCGACCTCGACGCCGTCCCAGAGCACCGTCGCCCGGTAGTCGGCCGCACCGACCTGCACCTCGACCGGTCCGTCACCCCAGTCGGCGGGGACCTCGACGCGTGTGCGGTACCAGACCGTCTCCGGCCCGTCGACGCCGTCGAGGTACCAGTTGCCGGGGACGGACGCCGGCTGCCAGGGGCCCTCGGGCGAGCTCGACAGCTCCCAGCCGTCCGGCTCGACGAACCCGGTCACGAGACCCCCAGTCGGATGTCGTTGGCCCGCACGGCGATCGGCGTGAGCCGGTCGAGCAGCTCGAGTTCCTCCTCGGTCGCGGTCCCCGCCACGCGGGCGCTGCGGATCCGGCGGATCCGGTCGACGACCTCGGCGCCGCTCAGCCCGAGCTCGGCGGCGTCGGCCTCGACCCGGGCCAGCGCGGCGAGCATGTACTCGACCACCGGCGCGACCACGGCGTCGGCGGCGGCCCGGGCGGCTGCAGGCGCACCCACGAGCACCCGGTCGGTGCGGCCCGCGTCGTCGAGGTGCACGAAGCGCAGCGCGGCACCGTCGAGCGGTCCGAGCTCGTCGACGCTGCCCGCGAGGGTCGTCCGCACGGCGACGGCACCCTCCGCCAGGTCCGGCAACGTCACCCGGGTCCGCTCCTCGGCCACCACGTGCCACACGGGCGGACCCTCCGGACCCCCGAGGAGGGCGACGGCCACCTGACCCTGGGACGACGTGACCGGACCGACCGCGGCGTCCTCGCCGTGGAGCATGGCGGCGACCACCCGACCGTCGTCGTGGGCGAACCACGTCACCGACGCCGCACCTGCGGTGACCGGCACCCCGTCGACCTCGAGTCGTGCCGAGCCGTGGGTCCGGTTGACCACCGTGACGTAGCGCCGCCCCGAGGGACCGGTCCGCACGCCCACGTCGACGCCGTCCGGGGTCGCCCGCCGGCCCGGGAGCGCCTCCACGTCGACCCCGACGGGTGCGACGATCGGCTCGATCGGCCGCAGGTCCTCGTCCAGTTCGGGAGCGGAGCCGTCGAGCAGGACGCGCCCCGGGTGGGCGGCAGCCAGGTCGGCCAGGCGGTCGCGGGCCGCGCGGCTGAGCACCCGGGTGTCGGGCACGAGCACCACCTCGTAGCCGTCGAGCGGGTCCCGGTCGGCGGTGACCACGTCGAAGGGCACCCCGGCGTCGACGAGCCGTCGCGCCAGTCGGAGTCCGGCCGCAGAGGTGTTGGAGCCCTCGGCCAGCGCAGCGAGCGGTGCGCCCTCCGGCCAACCGGCACCCGGGATGAGTCCCGACCAACGGGCGAGTCGTTCGCCGGCGTGGTCGGTGACGATCGCGACCGGCGACTCGAGCGGTGCGGCGGCCAGGTCGGCGCCGCCGGCGGCGAGACAGAGGAACAGGCACCGGAGGTTCCACCACCACTCGAGCACGTTCCCGTCGGGCAGCACGGGGGCCTCCTCGGCCCAGCGCTGGAACGCGCCGACGCCGACCGGCTCGGGCTCGGAGGAGTGCAGCACGTAGATGCAGGGGGCGTCCATGCCGCCGACCAGCGAGCACTGCAGGTAGAAGGCCTGCCGGGCGGAGATCTCGGGGACGAGGTGCGGCAGGCCGGCGGGCGAGAGGGTGTGGCAGAGCCGGGTCCGCCACCACGCGTGGTGCACGTACTCGTCGTCGTCCATCCGGTACCACGCCGTCCCGGCGATCATCTCCCCCGGGTCGACCCCCTCGGCGTAGACGTTCTGGCCGACCCACCCGCAGGTCTCGGCCGGGACCGACGGGTCGACCAGCATCCCCGCCAGCGGCCAGGGCATGCACAGGAGGTCGTGGAACAACGGGACCCGATCACCCAGCACGTCGCGCACGGCCGTGGCGTACGCACCGAGCCCCACCGCCAGCTGGTGGTCGGCGAAGCGGTCGAGGTCGATCCACGGACGCAGGCCCTCGACCGTGACCGGCGCGTCCCACGGACCCGGGAACCCCACCTCGTCCAGACTCCCGTGGACCGTCCCCCAGGCCCGGTCCAGCGTGTCGACGTCGCCGTATCGAGCGGCCAGGAAGGCCCGCCAACGACCGACGTCGGCCAGGTCGGCCCGGATCGGCGACGGGGCCGCTCCGTCCTCGTGGATCCACATGCCGTCGCCGGGGGTCTCGTTGTCGACCTGCACCGCCCACAGCCACCCGGGGCCGTCGCCGCGGGACGCGAACGGCTCCAGCGCTCCACAGACGGCGCGGATCCACTCGCAGGACGCGGCGACCGCCTCGGGGTGGTCGTAGCCGAGCCGGGGGTCGTCGGAGTCGCCGTGGCGGTAGGGGCGGCCGTCGTGGCGGACCGCCCACCAGTCGGGGTGCGCCTCGATCAGCCACGTCGGGACGCCGCCACCGAGCATCTCGGAGTCGCAGAACGGGCCCGGCTTGGCGATGAACCCCAGTCCGTGGGCGGCGCAGCGCTCCACGAAGCCGACGAGGTCGCGCTCGGGGGCCGTGGCGCCGGTGAGGTCCAGCACGTCGGGCCGGGGCGCGTGGTGGATCCACGGGACGTAGGTGGACACGGCGTTGGCCCCGGACTGCACGGCGCGCAGCAGCATCAGCTCCCAGCGCTCGTGCGGCACCCGGTAGTAGTGCACCTCGACCGCCCGGATGGTGTCGGCCGGGAGCGCCGGGTGGGCCGGGGAACCGGGCACGACGGGGTGGGCCGGGGAGGCAGTCGGCTCCGGGGTGGTCGACGACTCGGTCACGGCGGCGCTCAGCCCTTGGTGCCCGTGAGCGTGACGCCCTCGATGAAGATCTTCTGGGCGAAGAAGAAGATGACCACGAGGGGCATGACGAAGATCACCGACGCCGCCATGGTCAGGTTGGACTCGCCGAGTCGGGCGGCGGCCGTGTTGAGCCGGACGAGCCCGACGGCGAGCGTGAGGTTCGACTCGTCGGACAGGTAGATGTTCGGCCCGAAGAAGTCGCTCCAGGCGAACAGGAACTGGAAGATCGCCACGGCCATGATCCCCGGCTTGGCCATGGGCACGACGATCCGGGTGAGGATCTGGAACTCGCCGGCACCGTCGGCCCGGGCGGCGTCGATGGTCTCGGTCGGCAGGGTGAGGAAGAACTGGCGCAGCAGGAAGATGCTGAACGCGTTGGCGAAGAACGACGGGACGACCAGCGGGAGGATCGTGTTCAACCATCCGAGGTTCGAGAAGATCTCGTACTGGCTGACGAACAGCACCTGGAACGGCAGCATCATGGTGGAGAGCACCAGCACGAACACCACGCCCCGACCGCGCCAGCGCATGTGGCTGAAGGCGTAGGCGACCGGGACGCAGCTCACGATGGTCCCGGTCACGACGAGCGCGCAGACCAGGAGCGTGTTGCGGATGTACCTGGCGAGCGGCACCCGGTCGAAGACCTCGCTGTAGTTGCCGAAGTCGAACGACGACGGCCACAGGACCGTGGTCTTGGCCTCCTCGAGCGGGGTGACCGACTGCAGCAGCATGAAGAAGAACGGCAGGGCGAAGATGATCGCCAGCCCGATCAGGACCGAGTGCTGCCCCACCACACCGAGCAGCCGGCGGGTGCGGGTCACGCCCACTCCTCGGTGGCGGTGTGGACCCACCGGCGGCGGGTGGCGAGCATGACCATGGTGATCGCGAACGTGATCAGGAACATGACCCAGGCCATCGCCGAGGCGAACCCGATGCGGCCGTCCTGGAAGAGTCGCAGCTGCAGCATGGCGTAGGTGAGCAGGGAGCCACCGGGCTCGCCGGTGAGGCGGCCCTCGCGCACCCCCTGGCTGAACACGTACGCCTGGTCGAAGCTCTGGAGGACGCCGATCAGACCGGTGAGCACGATGAAGAAGATGACCGGGCTGATCATCGGGAGCGTCACGTGCCGGAACCTGGCCCAGCGTCCGGCACCGTCGAGCTCGGCCGCCTCGTAGAGGCTCCGCGGGATGTCGACCAGCCCGGCGAGCAGGATCAGCATGAGGTCGCCGAGGGCCCAGGTGGTGACCATGATCAGGGCCGGCTTGGCCCACTGCGGGTCGCGGAACCACAGGGGCGCCTCGGCGCCGAACACCCCGAAGAGACTCGACAGCGGGCCACCCTCCTTCAGGAGGAAGAAGAACAGCGCGCCGCTGGCCACCGCCGGGACGATGGACGGCACGTAGAACATCGTCCGGTAGACGCCGTTGCCCCGCCGGGCCCGCACCAGCAGTGACGCGGCGAGGAGGGCGATGCCGATCCGCACCGGCATCCCGAAGACGGCCAGGTAGGCGGTGTTGCCGAGCGAGGTGAGCAGCTCGTCGTTGGTGAACAGGAGCTCGTAGTTGGCCAGGCCCACCCACTTCGCCGGCGACCCGTACCGCTTGACCGTGAAGGACCAGTAGAACGAGTTGACGATCGGGTAGAGCGTGAAGACGAGGAACCCGATGATCCACGGCGACAGCAGGAGCAGCACCGTGAGCCGCCGCTTGCGGTCGGCCCGCCGCTTGGCCCGGAGCCGTTCCGGGGGCACGACGGGCACCGACGACGACCGGGGGCCGACGACGGTGTCGCCGGCCCCGTCGGGCGCAGCAGGGCGCGCCGCGGTCTCGGTCACTCAGCCTCCGGTCTCGAGGTCCAGCTCGTCCTGCAGACGGGCGTCGAGCGCCTCGAGCTCGGCCTGGAGCTGGTCGTCGGGAACCTCGCCCCTCCGGTAGCGCAGGGCCAGGGTGGTGAGCTCGTCGTAGGCGGCCTCGATGACCACGGAGTTGCCGGGCACGACGGCGTTCGGCGACCGGGCCAGGTCGATGAAGGTCTGGTACTCCGGCACCTTGGTCGCCTCGATCTCCTCGAAGAGCCCGAGCGCCTCCACGTTGGCCGGGATGTTGCCCTGCACCACCTCGAAGTCCGCGATCTGCTGGGCCGCGGTGGCCATGCAGCGGGCGGCGATCCAGGACGCCTCCGGGTCCCCGGCGGCCGGCTTCGCCGGCAGGAAGAAGCTGTTGCCCGAGGCGATGAGCGAGAACTCGTCGGCGTCGGCCACACCGTTCGGTCCGGGCATCGGTACGACGCCCCACTCGGCGGGCTTGCCCTGACCGAAGCGGCTCGGCCACGTGGTGAAGTACGACGCCTCGGTGTAGAGCGGCACCTGACCCGTGATGAAGAAGTTCTGCGCCGAGTCGTAGGCCCCGAGCGAGGCGGCGAACCGGGCGGCGTCCTCGGGTGGACCGAGCAGGTCGAGGAACCGCTTCTGCATCCGGAAGGACTCGGCCCAACCGTCACCCTCGGAGATCAGGACCTGCCGGCCGTCGTCGCTGAAGAGCTTCCCACCGAAGAGGATGCCGATCGGGATCACCGACGAGCCGTCGCCGACGTCGGGCACCCAGCCGATCCGTTCGAGCGATCCGTCCGGACCGCGCACGATGAGCTGCTCGGCCGCCGTCTCGATCTCGGCGAAGGAGGTCGGCGGCTCGAGGCCGGCCTCGGCCAGCACGTCGCCGTTGTAGAACAACGCCGCGGTGTCGAGCGACAGCGGCAGGCCCCACTTCTTCCCGTCGAAGCTGACCAACTTCTGGGCGCCCGGGGTGAACTGGTTCCAGTCGAAGCCCTCGCGGGTCGCGAAGTCGTCGAGCGGGAGCACCGCACCGGAGGCCTGCAGCTTGGCCAGGCCGCCGGCGAAGTCGGCCTGGATCACGTCGGGCAGGGTCCCGGCCTCGGCGGCCGCCGTGACGGCGTTGGTCATGTCGTCCTTGGCCACGTAGTTGATCGTGAGCCACGGGTTGTCGGTCTGGCAGCGCTCGACGATCGGCGCGAACGCGTCGATCGACACCTGGTCGGTGAAGCTCGACCAGAGCTCCAGCGTCACCGGGGCCCGGTTCTCGGGCGGGGTCGTCGTCGGCGAGACGGTCGTGGGGGCCTGGTCGGCCGACTCGCCACCGCTGCAGGCGGCGGCGACGAGCGACACCGCTGCGACGACCAGGACGGCCAGCCGGGAGCCGAGGCGCCGACGGTGGGTGGAGGGTGGGTGGTGACTCATGTGGTGCTCCCCGTGGTCGAGACGATCTCTGCTGCGTGCTGCTGGATCCGGGACACGGCCCGGGCCACGTCGAGGACGTCCTCGACCTCGGCGAGCAGCAGTCGGTGCTGCAGCCAGACGGTCGACGCAGCGGCGTGCTCGGCGACCGGCAGGCGGACCGACGAGTAGTCGATCTCCGGGGCCGAGGCCCGCAGGCGCGGACCGAAGTTCCCCGTGCGGAAGATGGCGAGCTCGTTCAGGCTCGGGTAGGACACGCCCATCGGGATGCCCTCGGCACCGAGCGCCGCCTCGAACTGCCGCAGCGGGAGTCCGGCGAAGGCCTCGGCGTCGTAGTGGAACACGTAGCAGTAGTTCCCCTGGGAGTCCATGCGCTCGTCCCGGCGCTGCGGCCGCACTCCCTCGATCTCGTCGAGCGCGGCGCCGAGCGCCACGGCTGCGGTGTTCCGACGTTCGTTCTGCTCGGGGAACCGTTCGAGCTGGGCGGTGAGCACCGCTCCCTGCCACTCGGTCATCCGGAGGTTCGAGCCGTAGTTCGGGTGGTGGTAGAACCACTCGCCCGCCTGTCGACCGCAGTCGGCGTACGACCAGGCCCGTTCCCGCAGCTCGTCGTCGTTGCAGATCAGGACGCCGCCCTCGCCGGCGGTCATGAGCTTCGAGCGCTGCATGGAGAAGCTCCCGAAGTCGCCCCAGGACCCGACACCGCGACCCCGCCAGAACGTGCCGTGCGCGTGGGCGCAGTCCTCGACGAGCCGCAGGCCGCGCCGGGCGCACAGGTCCGTGAGGGCGTCCAGGTCGGCGGCGGCACCGGCCACGTGGACGGCCACCACGGCCTTGGTCGCCGGGGTGATCGCGGCCTCGACGGCGGCCGGGTCGATGCAGAGCGTCTCCGGGTCGACGTCCACCAGCACCGGGGTGGCGTTGACGGCGAGGACCGCGGACGCCGAGGCGATGAACGTGATCCCCGGGACGACGACCTCGTCGCCCTCGCCGACGTCGCACGCGGCCAGGGCCGCCTCCAGCGTGTGGGTCCCGTTGGTGAGCGCGAGCCCGTGCCGGGCGGAGTGGTAGGTGGCGAACGCGGTGGCGAACGCGGCGGCCACGTCGCCGTCGCCCTGCCACCAGCCGCCGGCGTCGAGGGTGCCGACCAGCAGGTCCCGCTCGCGCTCGTCCCAGACGGGCCAGGCCGGGTAGTCGGTCGTCCGGACCGGTGTCCCGCCCAGGATCGCCGGTCGCTCGCCGGTCAGCGTGGTCACGAACGTCCTCCCGTGGACTCCGACTCGTCCGTGCCGTCACGGTCGAGGATCCGGTTGGCGAAGGCGGCGTCGGCCGCCAGACGCACCGCCACCGCGGCTGCGCCCGACAGCACCGAGCGTGCGCCCAGCTTGGACGACACCAGTCCGGGGGGCGTGCCGATCCACTCGCCCAGACGGCGCTCCACCACCGGCCGCAGGGCGTCGTGCGCGCCGAGCGGTCCGGCCAGGACCACCAGCGCGGGGTCGACGAGGGCCACGAGCGTCGCCACGTACCAGGCCGTCCACGTGGCGACCTCGTCGAGGACGCTCCCCGCCACGTCGTCGCCGAGGATGGCGGCGTCGAGCACGTCCTCGGCGCGGTTCCAGCCCGGCGCACCGCCGGCGAGCCGCCTGGCGAGGGCCAGGGTGCCGTCGGTGGTGAGGCCCAGCTCGGTGAACTCGTTCGGCTCGCTCCCGGAGGACCGCAGCGCCCGGGCGAAGGGCACGTCGAAGATCTCGCCCGCTCCCCCGCCGTGGCCCACGACGAGCTCGCCCCGGAGCACGAGGGCGGAACCGAGCCCGGATCCGATCCAGAGCACGGCGAAGTCCTCGACCTCCCGGCCCTGCCCCTCGGCCTGCTCGCCGAGCGCCACCAGGTCGACGTCGTTGTGCACCGCCGGGTCCCGGCCCGTCCGCTCGGCGACGAGCTCACCGAGGGCGGCACCCTCGAGTGCCGGAATGGTCCCGACCCGGGTCAGCACGCCGGTCCGCGGGTCGCGCACGCCCGGCGTGCCGATCACCAGGGCGTCGAACGGCCGTCCCACGGCCCGCTCCAGCTCGGACACGGCCCGACCGACGGTGTCGACCACGGCCGCGGCGGTGGTCGGCGGCGGGTCCCACGTCGCCACGTGCTCGTGGAGGGTCGTGCCGTCCAGGTCGACCACGACCGCCCGGACCCCCCACACGGCGATCTCGACGGCGCCGCCGAGCGCCGCGTCGGCGATCGGCTCGAACAGGACGCCGGCCCGGCCGCGCCGGCCGCTCTCGGTGCCCACCGGCCGCACCAGTCCGCTCGCCTCGAGCGTGCGGAGGGCGAGCGACACCGTCGGCTTGGACAGCCCCGTCCGGCGCGCCACCTCGGCCCGGCTGACGCTGCGGAGCCGACGGATGACGTCGAGCACGGTCCGCTCGTTCAGCTCCCGCAGGAGCGCCGGCTGGGCCGGGCCGACCGGTCCGACACCGGGACGGGTCGACGACGACTCCTCGGTCGGATCGGGTGACTCCCCGACAGGCTCGTCCACCGCCGGGAGTCTAGAGTAAGCGTTGCTTACACGCACGGCCCGGGTCGGTTCCGGGTCCCGGAGTCAGGTGGGGATCGGAGGGGCACGTGGTGAGTGCGGACGACACAGGTGGCACCTCGGTCGGCGACCGGTTGAGCGCCGGAGCCGACGCCCGGCCCATCACCCCGGACCTCGGTCGGGACACCGTCTTCCTGGCGGGGTTCCAACCCGACCGACCGGCCCGCAGCGTCCACGACGACCTCATGGTCCGAACGCTCGCCGTCCGGTCGGGCGACGGGGAGCCGGTGGTGGTCTCGGTCTGCGACCTGGTCGGCCTCACGAGGGTGCACACACCCAAGGGGCGTCGGGTCCTGGCCTGCACCCACACCCACCACGGTCCCGACGGACTCGGCTTCTGGGGTCGTCCCTTCGAGGGTGTGAGCGGCATCGACCACGACTACCTGGCCCGGGTCCGGGCCACCGTCGAGGCGTCCCAGGAGGCGGCGATCGCCTCGTTGGAGCCGGTGGTCGCCCTGGTGGGTTCGGTGCCCGTCCCGGAACTCGTCCACAACATCCGCAACCCCCACATCCTCGACGACGAGCTCTCGGTGGTGCGCTTCGTCAGGTCGGACGGATCGACCGTCGCCACCTTCGTCGACTACGCCTGTCACCCCGAGGTGTTCGACCCCGAGGGCTCCGAGGTCACCGCCGACTTCCCCGGCCACCTGTGCCGGCGGATCGAGGCGGACCGCGGCGGCGTGGCCGTCTTCGCCGTCGGGGCGATCGGCGGCATGCAGTCGCCCCGCACCGAGGTCCGCACCCACGACGAGGCCGAACGGTTCGGCGAGGTGCTCGCCGCCGCCGTCGAACGGGCGGTCGACGGTGCCGACCCGGTCGATCGGGCAGCGGTGAGCTTCGCCCGGGCCGAGATCAGCGTCACCCTCCAGAACCCGCTCTACGAGCTCGGGATGGAGATCGGGCTCGTCCCCGCCGCCGAGCGCCGGGACGGCGAGGTGGTGACCGAGGTGTCCTACCTGCGGGTCGGGCCGGCCGGGTTCGCGTTCGTCCCCGGCGAGATCTTCCCCGAGCTCGGCCTCCGGCTGAAGTCGGCCATGCGCGACGCCGGCGTGCGCGTGCCGGTCGTCGTCGGACTCGCGGACGACGAGGTCGGCTACATCATCCCCGAGGAGGACTTCGTCGCCCCCGAGGACTACCTCGACCCGGGCTCGAGCTACGAGGAGTCGTTCTCGGCCGGTCCCGACGTGGCGCCGCGGGTCGTCGCCGCGCTCGAGCAGCTGATCGCCACGCCGTGAGCGGTCCCACGGTCGTCCGCCAGGTCCAACCCGGGGACGGCCGGGTCGTCCTGGTGGTCACGGCGCACGCGGACGACGCCGCCCTGTTCGTCGGCGGGACCGTCGCCGCCTGGAGCGGGGCGGGGTGGCACGTCGTCCTGGTCCGGGTCACCGACGACCGCTGGGACTCGGTCGGACTCGACGAGGCGACGACCGTCGCCCGCGCCGCGTCCGAGCTGCGGGCCGCCGCCGAGCTCCTCGGCGTGGCCGAGGTCGTGGACCTGGGCTGGCCGACCGACTCGCTCGGCGACGCGAGCGAGGTCGCCCTGCGCGAGCAGGTGATCCGACTGGTGCGCACCCACCGGCCCCACACGATCGTCGCCCACGACCCGCACTCGGGTGTGGGCGAGGACAACCTGGACCACCTGGTGGTCGGCGCAGCGGTGGCCGAGGCGGTCTGGTGCTCCCAGTTCGACCTCCACCACCCCGAGCACCTGGCCGAGGGCCTCGAGGTCCACGGCGTGTTCGAGCAGTGGTACTTCGGGCGGCCGCCGGGCGAGGTGACCCACGTGGTCGACACCTCGGCGACGATGGACGCGATGGTGGCCGCGGCGGCGGCGCACCGCACGCCGCTGCGGAACCTGGTGCAGCAGTGGCGCCTGCAGGCCCGGACCGGCGGGTGGCGGATCCCGCTGCTCGACGACGTCGCCGCGTCCGACCCGGACGACGACCTGACCGACCTGGTGGACCCGCTCCTGCGTTCCCGGGCCGCCGCCGCCGGTGCGCCCCACGGGCTCGACGCCGCCGAGGAGTTCCGGGTGGTCAGGTTCGGCGGCATGGAGGAACTCCTGGAGGTGTTCGGTGAGCAGATCTGACCCGTCCGCCCGCCGGACGATCACGGCCCCGCTGCTCGCGGCGATCCTGACGGTGGCCCTGCTGGCCGCGGCGTGCAGCGGGGACGAGCCCGCCGCCCCCGCACCGACCGCACCGCCCCCTCCGGCGGCGACCCCCGTCTCGGCCACCGACCAGGCCGCGATCGACGCACTCGGCGTCGACGGTCGCTGCGACGAGCTCGACGCCGCCCGCTGCCTGCTCCCGTTCCCGAGCTTCCGGTTCACGACCCCTGACCCGACGACGCCGACGGGTGTCCGGGTCGAGCTGCCCGAGGGCCAGCTCACGAACGTGGGTGGAGCTGCGCTCCAGGTCGAGCCGTGGCGCTCCCTCGACGGGTTCAGCCCCGGCACACCCATGCTCACGCTCCTCGGCGACGTCGACCTCGTCGCGAGCGGCGCCCCACCGATCGGCGACCTCGCGCGGTCGCTCGATCCGGACTCGGCCACGGTGGTGCTCGACCTGACCACGGGCGAACGGATCCCGCACTGGGCCGAGCTCGACGCGCGGGCGCCGGCCGGGAGCCGACTGCTGATCCTCCGCGCGGCGGTACCCCTCCCCGAGGCACACCGGATCGGCGTGGCCGTGCGCGGGCTCGTGGACGCCACGGGTCGGCCCGTGGAGCCGAACGTGGCCTTCCGGGCGTACCGGGACGCCCTCACCACCTCGACCCCGGCCGTCGAGGAGCGTCGGAGCCAGATGGAGGAGCTGTTCGCCGGGCTGTCGATCGCCGGAGTGGACCGGGCCGGTCTCCAGCAGGCGTGGAGCTTCCCCGTGGCCAGCGCCGACGCCCTCGCCGGACGGATGCTCCACATCCGGGACGACGCCTTCGACCGCCTCGGCGACGCCGCGCCGTCGTACACCGTGGACTTCGTCGGCGGGAGCGACCTCCCTCCGGGCATCGGCCGCCGGGTCGTCGGCCGCTTCGACGTCCCGCTGTACCTCACCGGCGACGGCTCGACGGGGAGCACCTTCCAGCTCGGCCCCGACGGCCTGCCCGTGACCAGCGGCGCCACCTACCCGGCCCGGTTCACCTGCCAGATCCCGAGCGAGGCGCTCGACGGCGGGGACCCCGCCGAACCCGTGGTCTACGGGCACGGGCTCCTGGGCTCGGCGACCGAGGCCAACGGCACCTCGGTGGCGGCCGTCGCCGTCGCCAACGACGACGTCTACTGCGCCACCGACTGGATCGGGATGAGCGAGCAGGACTTCCCCACCGCCGTGGAGATCCTCGGCGACATCTCGCAGTTCCCGAAGCTCGCCGACCGGGTCCAGCAGGGCATCCTCAACACGCTGTTCCTGGCCAGGCTGCTGGCCCGCCCCGACGGCTTCGCCGCCGACCCGGCGTTCCAGACGGCGACCGGCGCGGCGGTGTTCCGGACCGGCGAGGTGTACTACGACGGCAACAGCCAGGGCGGGATCATCGGCGCGGCGGCCACGGCGGTGGCGCAGGACTGGACCAAGGCCACGCTCGGCGTGCCGGGGATGAACTACTCGCTGCTGTTGAACCGGAGCACCGACTTCGACCTCTACTTCTCGTTCCTGCGGCAGGCGTACCCGGACCCGATCGACCAGCAGCTGATCTTCGGGGTCCTGCAGATGCTGTGGGACCGGGCCGAGGGGAACGGGTACGCCCAGCACACCACCACGAACCCCTACCCGGACACCCCGGCCAAGCAGGTGCTGCTCCACGTGGGCTTCGGCGACTTCCAGGTGCCACAGGTCGCCGCCGAGATCCAGGCCCGGGCGCTCGGCGCCCGGCTCCGGGCACCGGCGCTGGCCCCGGGCCGGCACCCGGACGCCGTCCCGTTCGCCGGCCTGGAGCCCGTCACCGCGTGGCCGACCACGGACTCGGTGCTCGTCTACTGGGACTCGGGCACGCTCGCCCCACCGGAGTCCAACACCACGACGCGGAGCTCGCCGGCCTACGCCGCCGCCTGCGCGTCGGTGCCACCCGAGCGGCGCGACGACGACGTGGTGTGCGGGGACAGCCACGAGGACCCGCGGCGGGCACCGGAGTCCATGCGGCAGAAGGAGCTGTTCTTCCGGCCCGACGGCCGGATCGAGGACACCTGCGGCGGGCAGCCGTGCCGGGCGGCCAAGGCCGCCACCTACGGGTTCTGAGCCGTGACGGACCCGGCCGTCCCGCCCGGGGGGTCGGGTCCGCGCGTCGTGGTCGCCGGCGACGCCGAGCAGGCCGCCGTGGTCGTGGCCCGGACGATCCGGGCCGCCGTCGAGGTCGACCCCTCGTGCCGGCTGGGGCTGGCCACGGGAGCCACCCCCTCACCCGCCTACCGACTGCTCGTCCACGAGCTCGCCACCACCGACCTGTTCGTCGACGTGACCGCCTTCCTGCTCGACGAGTACGTCGGGCTCCCCACGGGCGACCCGGCGTCGTACCGGGCCACGATCCGCCGCGAGCTGACCGACGCGATCGGGGTGCCGGCGGAACGGGTGCACGCGCCCGTGACGACGGGGGACCTCGAGGCCTCCTGCGCGGACTACGAGTCGCTGCTCGGCAGCGGCGTGGACCTCCAGCTGCTCGGGATCGGCCGGAACGGACACCTGGGCTTCAACGAGCCGGGGACGCCGTTCGAGTGGACGACCCACGTGGTCGAGCTCAGCGCCACGACCCGGTCCGACAACGCCCGGTTCTTCGCGTCGCCCGACCTGGTCCCGACCCACGCCGTCACGCAGGGGCTCGCCACCATCGGACGCGCCCGGCACCTGCTGCTCGCGGCGACCGGGGCCGCCAAGGCTCCGGCGGTCGCGGCCGCGCTGGAGGGACCGTTGGACACGGCGTGCCCGGCGTCCTCGCTCCGACTTCACCCGCGGGTCACGGTCGTGCTCGACCGGGACGCTGCGGGCGACCTCTCCTGAGCCGTCCCCGACGGGTCCGACCCGACGGGGCCGGGGCCGCTCAGGCGACCGGAGCGCTCGGTGGTCCGACGTTGCCGGCCGAGTCGACCGCCGCCACGGTCCACGAGCCGGCCACCACGGCGGGCGACCGGTAGACGGCGGTGGGCGTGCTGGCCACCTCGACACCGTCGAGGTAGACGCGGTAGCCGACGACGCCGACGTCGTCACGACCCTCGACCCACGCGAGCGTGTCCGACTCGGCCCGGGTCAGACCGGTGGGCGCCACGGGCGCCACCGTGTCGGGCGATCCGATCGTGAACACGGCGCACTCCTCGTCGAGCGAGACGGGCAGGGTGACGCTCTGTCCGGAGACCGTCGCCGCGACCGACTCGGTGCCCGTCGGGGTCACCCGACGGACCGTGGAGGTCGACACCCAGTCGGGCACGTCCACCGTCACGCTGCCGTCGACCGGGTAGTTCCGGTAGGTCGGGAACCACGGCGGCCCGTCGACGGTGTACTTGAGGTTGCAGGCCACGACGACCTGACGCTCCTCGCCCACGATCGTCCGGGTCTCGATGTACGGCGTCGACGACGTGGACGACCGCTCGACCTCGCCGTAGGTGAGCACGTCGCGCACCTGCCGGACCACCTGCACGTCACGGGGCGCCTGGGCCATGGCGGCGGCGTACTTCGGGTCGCCGAGGTAGTCGCTGTTCCAGACGAACCAGTTGAAGCCGTCGGCGCCACCCATCACCGAGAGCCAGAACTGGGTGCTCACCGCCCAGGCGTCGGGTTGGCAGTTCCACGCCGAGCTGGCGGCGAGCTGCGGCCAGATCCACATGGGGAGCGGCTCGGTGTTGTCCTTGAGGACGTCGGTGTAGTCGAGCGCCTCCGGCATCTCGGCCAGCCGGGCCCAGTTGGAGCCGGCGATCGCGTTCGGCGCGCACACCACGTAGTGGTCGTGGCCGGTGATGTCGGGGACCTGGCCGTACTCGTTGAACTTGCGCTGCATGGCGAAGTTCACCCACATCGGGTGGGTCGGGTCGAGCTGGCGGTACTCGTCCACCCGGGCGGCGACGGCGGCCGAGGTGTCCTCGGGCTCGTCGCCGAGGTCGGGCTCGTCGCTCAGCAGCCACGACCGGATGCCGGGGTTGCCCTGCTGGGCGGCGACGGTCGCCGGGTCCGCGAACCGCTGGGCGTTGGTCTGGATCCGCCAGCGGTCCCACAGCTCCCGGTACCGGGACTGGGCGCCACCGACGATCTGGTCGACCGGCACCTCCTTGGTGGCGCGCTTGGCGTCGGCGCCGCGTTCGGGCAGCTCGCTGTGCCAGGTGCCCAGGTCGAACTCGGGCTCGATGAGCCGGAGGGCGCCGAGGACCCACTCCCGCTGCGCCGAGGGTCCGGTCGCACCGACCTGCAGCGCGATCGGGGCCATCACCGGAGCCGGGGCGTCGAGCTGGATCCGGGCGATGAGCACCCGGCCCGGCTCCACCGTCCAGTCGCCGTCGGGCGTGGAGACCGACGGATCGGTCACGGGGATCCGCACGTCGTCGTTCACCGCCAGGTGGTCGACGGTGTAGGTGACCTGCGACTGGTTGCGGACGAACACCACCAGCTCGCTGCGGTCCGCGCTCGCCACGATCGAACCGACCTTCAGGACGGGCCCCCGGAGGCGGGCCGAGCGGGAGACCCCGACACCTTGCTCCGTCTGCACCGCCACGGTCACCTGCTCACCGCCACGGAGCGGAGCGCTGATGCCCTTGATCGTCACCACCGCCGAGGAGGTGTCGGAGCCGGCCGGGCCGAGCTCGGGCGGCCACACCCGCCACCACTTCAGGCCGGGCATCGACTCGACCGGCGTCCCGTTGACGAACACCTGCTCCACCCGGTCCGGGGTGGCGTTCGGGTTGTCGATCCGCACGAGCAGGAGACCACCGTCGTCGTTGTAGGGCGCCTGCTCGACGTACTGGGAGGCGCGGGTCGCCGGGATGAAGGTCAGACCCTCCACGGTCGGCGACGTCGGCGCACCGACCGGCGGCGGTGCGGTCGAGACGCACGCTGCCGTCACCATCCCGACGAGCGCCACCGCCACCAGCAGCGCCACGCCCACCGGACGTCGACCTCCACGACCGAACGACCTCGCCATCACGCACTCCCCCCGTCGACTGCGTCGCTCCGGTCAGCGACCGGAGCCTGCCTCCCGGCACCCTCGGTTGCCCGTGCCCCGACCGCATCGCCGGACGGTGCACACCACCATGTTAGGTAACCTCACGAATCCGAGCAACGACGGCCGGTGGGCAGATCCACCGGGGCGTGACGGCCGGCTCGTCCCGATCGGACGACCGGCAGGGAGGACGGACGAGCGTGATCACCGCCCGAGGATTCGACGTCGACTACGGGCGGGGCCAGCTCGCGGACCGGCTCGCCGATCTGGGCCCGTGGGTGGCGATCACGCAGCCGGAGCCGTGGGAGCGCCTCGCGGCGACCCTGCCCACCGAGCCGGCACAGCTCCTCTGGTCCGGCGACCTGCGACCCGCCCACCTCGACGGCCTCGTCGCCGACCTGCCCGACGGCGCCGCACTCGTCGGCATCGGCGGCGGCTCCGCGATGGACACGGCCAAGTGGCTCCACCACCGCACGGGCCGGACGCTGATCCAGGTCCCGTCGCTGCCCTCGGTGGACGCCTGCTTCACCCGCATGACCGCCCTGCGCGACGCCGGCGGCGTGCGCTACGAGGGCGACTCGGTGCCCGAGGTGGTGATCGTCGACTTCGACCTGATCTGGTCGGCCCCCCGGGCCCTGGTCGCCGGCGGCATCGGCGACGTCCTGTCCTGTCACACCGGACTCCACGACTGGGCACTCGGTGCGGCGGCCGGTCGTGACGCCCCGTGGGACGAGACCGCCGCGGCGCGGGCCCGGGAGTACCTCGACGACCTCGAGGTGCTCGCACCCCTGCTGGCCACGGGCGACGACCGAGGCGTGCAGATGCTCATGGAGTGCCACCGGGACATCGGCTGGCTGTGCCACGAGCTCGGTCACGCCCGATTCGAGGAGGGCTCGGAGCACTTCTGGGCCTACGCGTTCGAGCACGTCACCGGCCGGACGATCATGCACGGCGAGCTGGTCACGCTCGGCGTCCTGGTGATGTCCACCCTGCAGGGCAACGATCCGGCCCGGCCGCGCCGCATCGCGGACGCCGCCGGCACACGCACCGACCTCGACGAGCTGGGCGTCGCGTGGTCCGAGGTCGAGGCAGCCCTCGTCAGACTCCCGTCCTTCGTGGAGGAGCAGGGCCTGTGGTACTCCGTTGCGAACGGCCTGCAGGTCGGCCGGGAGCAGCTCGACGCCGCTCGCGCGGCGCTCCGCGTGGTGGACTGACACCCGCCGACAGCCCGAGACGGAGGATCGACCCAGGTGCACGACGACCGCAGGATCACCGAGGCCCGGATCGACCGGGTGTTCAACGAGCGGATCCGCCAGTCGGTGTTCACCGACTCGCTGACGTTCACCGTCGAGGCGTGGGAGGTGCCCGGCGAGCCCGTGTCCGTCGCCGAGGCGCTCGCCGCCGACTACGAACCGTTCGCGGTGGGGTCGGGCTTCGCCCGTCCGTGGGGCACCACGTGGTTCCGCATGCGCGCCACGATCCCCGAGGCGTGGGCGGGCGAGCACGTGCAGGCCGAGATCCACCTGGCCTACTCCGACATGCCGGGGTTCACCTCCGAGGCGCTCATCTGGACCCGGACGCCCGACGGTGACTGGACGCCCTGGCGCGGTGTGCACCCGGCCGCCCACCACGTCACCGTCGCCCGAGCAGCCGTGGGTGGCGAGGTGGTCGAACTCCTCGTCGAGGCGGCGTCGAACCCCTCGATCATCGAGGGACGACCGGACCCGAACAGCGACCTCGACACCGCCGGCACGACGCCGATCCACACGCTCGCCTCGGCCCGGCTGGTCGTGCGCGACGACGAGGTGCACGGGCTCGTCCACGACGTCTCCGTCCTGCGGAGCATCATGCGGCAGCTGCCCCTGGAGCAGCCGCCTCGGTACGAGGTCCTCGCCGCGCTCGAGGCGGCGATCGAGGCCACGGACCTCGAGGACATCCCGGGTACCGCACCCGCCGCACGCGCCGCGCTGGCCGACGTCCTGGCCCGGCCCGCACCGGCCTCGGCACACCGGGTCTCGGCGATCGGACACGCCCACATGGACACGGCGTGGCTGTGGCCGATCCGGGAGACGCAGCGGAAGTGCTCGAGGACCTTCGCCAACGCGCTGCGGCTGATGGAGGACTTCCCCGAGTTCCGGTTCTGCTGCTCCCAGGCCGCGCAGTACGAGTGGATCCTCGAGGGGTACCCGCACCTGTTCGAGGAGATCCGGGCCCGTGTCGCCGAGGGTCGCTGGGTGCCGGTCGGCGGGATGTGGGTCGAGGCCGACACCAACCTGGCGGGCGGCGAGGCCCTCCTCCGTCAGTTCACCCACGGGCAGCGGTTCTTCGAGGAGCACTTCGGTGTGCGCTGCACCGAGACGTGGATCCCCGACGTCTTCGGGTACCCGGCGTCGCTGCCGGGGATCATGTCGCACGCAGGCATCGACCGGTTCCTCACCCAGAAGCTCTCGTGGAACCAGACCAACCGGTTCCCGCACCAGACGTTCTGGTGGGAGGGCATCGACGGGTCGACCGTGTTCACCCACTTCCCACCCGTCGAGACCTACAACGCCACGTTCGAGCCGCACGAGCTGTTCTTCTCCGTGCGCAACTTCGCCGAGCGCGGCCGGGCGTCGCGGAGCCTCATGCCCTTCGGCTGGGGCGACGGCGGTGGCGGACCGAGCCCCGACATGATGGAGACCTTCCGCCGGACCCGGGACCTGGAGTGGGTGCCGAGGCTCGAGATCGAGGCCCCGGAGGTGTTCTTCGACGCGGCGATCGAGGAGTACCCCGACGCGCCCCGGTGGATCGGCGAGCTCTACCTGGAGATGCACCGGGGCACGCTCACCTCGCAGGCCGACACCAAGGTCGGGAACCGGCGCAGCGAGCTGCTCCTCCGCGAGGCCGAGCTGTGGTGGTCGACGGCCGCGACGCTCCTCGGCGACCCGGACCGCTACCCCGCTGCCGAGCTGGACCGCATCTGGAAGACGGTCCTGCTCCACCAGTTCCACGACATCCTGCCGGGCAGCTCGATCGGCTGGGTCCACCGGGAGGCCGCCGCCACCTACGCGGAGGTGGGTGGTCGCCTCGAGGCGCTGGTCGGCGAGGCGCTCACGCTCGTCGCCGCCAGCGGACTGGCGGCGGCCAACGCCGCTCCTGATGCCCGGAGGGAGGTCGCGGTCGTCGCCCCGACCGACCCGGCCGTGGCCGCCGTGGCCGCAGCCGGCGCCCAGACCCTCGCCGACGGGTCGGCGGCCCTCGCCGTGTCGGTACCCGCGCTCGGCACGGCACCTGTCGACGCCGTCGACCTCGGCGACGCGGTCGAGGCCGAGGCCGTCGACGGGGGCGTCGTGCTCCGCAACGCCCACCTCGAGGTGCGCGTCGAGCACGACGGGACGATCGGCTCGCTCGTGCACCGGCCCACCGGGCGGGAGTTCGTCGCACCCGGCGAACGGGCCAACGAGCTGCAGCTGCACCCCGACCTGCCCAACGCCTTCGACGCCTGGGACATCGAGCACTTCAACCGCCGCCGCGTGACCCCCGTCGAGGGACCGGTCAGCGTCGAGCTCACCGACTCCGGACCACTGGTCGCCCGGGTGGTCGTCGAGCGGTCGTTCCGTTCCTCGACCGTCCGCCAGACCGTCGAGCTGCGCGCCGGGTCCCCCCGTCTCGACGTGCACGCCGAGTTCGACTGGCACGAGCAGGAGCAGCTGCTGCAGGTGGCCTTCCCGCTGGACATCCACACCACCGAGATGACGCGCGAGATCCAGTTCGGACGGACCACCACCCCCATCCACACCAACACCAGCTGGGACGCCGCCCGGTTCGAGGTGTGCGCCCACCGGTGGGTGGACGTCTCCGAGCACGGCGCCGGACTGGCCCTGCTGAACGACGGCCGCTACGGCCACCACGCCGAACGGCGGCGCACCGCCGGCGGTGAGTCGTGCACGACGCTGTTCCTCACCCTCCTCCGCGGCTCCCGCTACCCCGACCCGCGCCAGGACCAGGGCCGGCACCGCTGCACGTGGTCGCTGCTGCCCCACGACGGTGACCCGGACCGCGCCGGGGTCGCAGCGGAGGGGTACCGCCTCAACCTGCCGGTCCGGTTCGTCACCGAGGGCACGCTCGCGGCGTCGGCGGCACCGGTCGTCGAGGTCGACGGCGAGGGCGTCGTCGTCGAGGCGGTGAAGCTCGCCGACGACGGTTCGGGCGACGTGGTCGTCCGTCTGTACGAGTCGAGGGGCGGGCAGTCCGACGTCACGCTGCGACCGGGCTTCGCCGCCGGCGAGATCGTGGCCACCGACGCCCACGAGTCGACGGACACCCGGGTGCGGCGTCCGGACCTCACCCGGGGCGACGACGGGGTCCGGTTCCGGCTGCGCCCGTTCCAGATCGCGACGGTCCGCATCCGACCGGCCTGAGCGGCGACCGGCCGGACGGGTGGCCCCGGGCGGCCCGCCGTCGCTACCGTTCCCCTCCGATGACGGTCTTCCTGGTCCGCCACGCGTCCGCAGGGACCCGCAACGACGCGGACCCGAGCGACCAGGGCCGGATCCTCGACGCCACGGGGACGCTGCAGGCTGAACGGCTCGCCGACTGGCTCCGGCACGAGGACGTGCGCTCCATCGTGAGCAGCCCCGTCCGACGGTGCGTCCAGACGGTCGAGCCGCTCGCCAAGCAGCTCGAGCTGACGGTGGTCGCCGACCCCCGACTCGGCGAGGGCGCCGACCTGTCCGATGCCTGGTCGGCGTTGGTCGAGGCCGCCGCCGCCCAGGGCGACAGCGTCCTGTGCAGCCACGGCGACCTGATCCCCGAGCTGGTGAGCCGGCTCAGGCGGCGGGGCATGCAGGTCCCGGGACGGAGCGGCTGCAGCAAGGGGTCCACCTGGGTGCTCCAGCACTGGGACGGCGAGCGGTTCGCCACCGGTCTCTACACCCCGGTGAAGGTCTGACCGTCGGCCGGGACGGACCCGGTCGGTTGCGCTAGCCTCGGGGGCGGTGCCTCGGCGAGGGGCCCGGCACCGGGGGAGTCGAGCGACCATGGCGAAGCCAACCGTCCACCGTCACCGTTCCATTGCGATCGTCGTCGCGGCGCTCGCCGGGCTGTCCGTCGTGGCTGCGTCGTGCACCCCGCCGGCCGGTCCGCCGCCGCGGGACTGGGTCGTGCGCCCGGTCTCCATCACCGTGCAGGACCAGGAGGACACCGACGCCGGCGACGAGCCCTACGTGATCCAGGTCGGGTTCCGCTCCAAGCTCGGTGTGGCCGGGTCGACCGACGTGGACGTGGCCTCGCAGTGCCGCTCGGGTGCCCTGCCGGCCAACGACGCCGGCCGGGTCGGCACCACGGTGGCCGTCCCGCCGGGGAGCGCCGACATCCGCTTCGACGACGTGACCAACCTCGACGTCGGCGACCTGGCGCTCGGGCTGGCACCGCTCGAGATCATCGGGACGCTGGCGTTCGTCACCGAGCGCGACGGCATCTTCGCCAGCTGCGCCATCACCGACCTGCTGGACAGCTCGCTGACGCCGCTGCTGACCGACGCCCTCGAGCTGCTCATCGCCTCGCAGCCCGTGCCACCCACCCAGGAGCAGCTGATCGCGCTCATCACCGACAACATCAGCTCGCTGCTGGGTGTGATCGGCGGCCTGATCGCAGCGGTGCTCGAGGGTCTCGGCAACCCCGACGACATCATCGGCATCGCCGCTCAGATCCACCTCCCCACGGCCGGCACGTTCACGGACCTGCTCGCCGGCGCCTTCCAGGTCGCTGGCCTGTTCGATCCGGACCTGGCGATCGGCGTGCTGCCGCTCGACGATCTGGGCTCCGGCATCAAGATCCGGGTCGGTGCGTTGAGCCCGTCCACGGTGGACCTGCCCATCGGGATCCCGGGCACGTCCTACGTGTACCGCTCGAGCGTCGTCCCGGGCTGATCCGAGCGCCGCTCCACGGCGGCACCGTCCGACCGGCTCAGTCCGTCGTGGGCGCGGCGGGCGTCCGCTCCTCGATGCCCCACGGCGAGTCGTAGTCGCCGCCGAGCAGGTCGAGGAACGGCACCGGCGGCAGCGCCTCCGGCCCCAGCACCCCCGAACCGGACCACACGCCGGCGTCGATCAGCTCGCAGGCCACGACCGGGCCGACCGCCGTCTGCCACACGACCGCCTGGGCGCCGTCCCGGGCCATCGTCTCGGCGTTGTCGACCACGTGGTACAGGTACACCTCGCGCTCGCCCGTCGGTCGACCGTCGGCGTCGGCTCCCACTCCCGTGACCCAGGTGCCGGCGCAGGTGCGGCCCTCGATCCGGTCGCCGAGCTCGGCGGGGTTGGGCAGGCACGCCGCCACCACGTCCCGGGGTGAGACGCTGGCGCCGCGGACCTCGACCGGGTCGGTCGAGTCGAGGCCGAGCTGGTGGAGCACCTGGAGCACGTTGATGAACTCGTCGCCGAGCCCGTACTTGAACGTGACCCGCTCGCAGTCGATCCAGCGGGGCACCAGGAGGACCTCCTCGTGCTCCACGTTGACGCACTCGACGTCGCCGATGCCCCCGGGGAACGTGAAGACCTCCGGCTCGGAGAACGGCGGCGTGGTGAACCACCCTCGGTCCCGCTCCCAGACGACCGGCGGGTTGAGGCACTCCTCGATGACCGTCCAGATCGAGAAGGTCGGGGCGAACCCGTGGCCCCGGACGCTCATGTTCGCCCCGTCCCGGATGCCGATCTCCCGGATCGACGAGAACAGCTCGTCCGCGGCGTACCGGGCGAACACGTCGGCCACCCCGGGCTCGATGCCCATGCCGCACAGGGCCAGCAGACCCCGCTCCTCCCAGGCCGCCGCCCGCTCGAACTGGAGGTCGCCGAGCTTCACGCCGCACTCGGCGTGCGGGCGCTCGGGGTGCGGGGTGGAGACCGACATGGCCATGTCCACGTAGTGGGCCCCGGCGGCGAGCGCCCCCTCGAAGATCGGCATCACGAACCGGGGGTCGGCGGCGTTCATGACCAGATCGGCCCGGACCGACGTGGCGGCGGCCGCGACGGCGGTGGCGTCGGAGGCGTCGAGGGTGATCGACGAGTAGCGGTCGTCACGGGCCGCGACCCGCGCCGCCCGGGTCGGGTCGATGTCGGCGGCGACGATGGTCTCGACGAACGGGCGACGGGAGGCGATCGCCGCGAAGGCGTCGCCCACGCCACCGGCACCCACGAGCAGGATTCGCACGGCGAGACGTTACCCGCCGCCCGGGTTGGGAATGGGAGGCCCACCCGGAGCACTCGTGACCACACCGCCCGTGGCAGCCGTGGTCGTCGGCCCGTCGCCGGCCGGCCCGGCCGTCGACCGCCGGGCCGCGCGGACCACCTCGGCGAGCTCCTCGGGCGACCCGAGCAGGAACGCCGCGGT
The DNA here is from genome assembly GCA_903873135.1 of uncultured Actinomycetes bacterium. GTDB lineage: Bacteria > Actinomycetota > Acidimicrobiia > Acidimicrobiales > Microtrichaceae > SXMI01. Next base: position 6,535 of record CAIQNH010000018.1, on the reverse strand, counting down.
CGGCCACGGCCCCGTCCCCAGTCGGGCCACCAGCACCTCGGCGTCGTCGAGTCGCTCCTCCGACAACGCCACGGCGGCCGAGAGCAGCAGGGCATCCGGCGACGACGGATCGGCGGCCAGGGCGCGCGCCGCGTAGCGACCCGCCGCACCCGGGTCGGGACGGTCCGGGCCGAGCGCGGCGACACCGCGGGACACCAGCGCGTCCACGTCGTCGGGGCGGCCGGCGAGCACGCCGTCGAGGCAGCCCGCCAGCTCGTCGTAGAGACGCTGGTCGAACGCCAGGTCCTCCCCGCGGGCGGTGATCGTCGCCGTCCAGCACTGCGACGCGCCCTCGTCGAGCAGGCCGAGGAACACCTTGAGCTCGAGCAGCTCCTGACGCAGCACCTGTCGGGCGATCTCGGGCGGATCGTTCCGGGAGAAGGCGGCGAGCTCGTCGGCGGCCTCCTGGTACGCGGCGCGAGCGGCGTCGACGTCGCCCCGCCGCCGGGCCACCTCGGCGGCGCGGGCGGCCACGACCGCCCGGAACACGTGGACGTCGGGGTAGGTCGGGTCGATCGCCACCACCGAGTCGAACCGCTCGCTCCCCGCTGCCACGTCGCCCGCACGCACCAACGCCCACCCCTGGTAGGTCAGTGCCTCCACGTTGTCGGGCGAGTCCGCGAGGAGCTCCTCGTAGCACTCGACCCCAGCGGTCGGGTCCGAGAAGGCGAGCGGCTGGCAGTTGGCGAGCCGGGCCCGCACGGTGTCGTCGTTCCCGGTCAGCGTCCCTCCCCCGCGCTGACCGGCGCTCCGAGCCACGACCACCCCCGCCCCGACGGCGAGGAGGAGCACCACGGCCGCCACGGCCGCTCCCCGCCAGCGCGACCCTCCGGAGTCGGTGGCGGCCACGGGCTCGACCGGGACGTCGAGCCCGTCGGGGCCCTCGCCCTCCTCGAGCCGGCGGAGGACGGCGGCGGCCCTCGCCGTGTAGTCGTCGCGGAGCGTCTCGTAGTCGGCGTCGTCGAGGTCGCCGGCGTCGTGCTCACGCTCGAGGTCCTCGAGCGAGGCGAGGAGGTGGTCGCGCTCGTCCTCGAGCGCCTGCCGGTCGGTCACGACCCGTCCGGGCCCGGTCCGTCGTCGGCTCCCCCGACGTCGACCGGGTCCCGTCGACGGAGCGCCTCGGCGACCAGGTCCCGGTCGGCGTCGGTCGACCGGGCGCCGATCTCACGTCGCCACCGACCGAACGTGGCCGCCAACGCCAGACCGGCGGCGGCCACGGCCACCACGGGCACGATCCACACGAGCGAGCCCAACCCGCTCGACGGCGGGGACAGGAGCACCTCCTGCCCGTAGCGCTGCGAGAAGAAGGCCAGGATCTCGTCGTCGGTGCGCCCCTGCCGCATCTGCGACGCGATCTCCTCGCGGAACTGCACCGCCAACGGCGCCTGGGACGCGCCGACGGACTCCCCCACGCACTGGAGGCACTTGAGCTGCGTGGCGATGGCGTAGAGCCGCGTGTCGTCGGTCCCCGTCCGCGGGGTGGTGTCGACCGAGAGCCAGAGCGCGCTCAGCACCACCACGCCCATGAGCGCCCACGCCCACCACTGCTGGCGCCAGCCGTGCCGTCGGCCGGTCACGACCCGCCCCCGTCGACGATCCCCTGGAGCTCGGCCGCGGTCACGCCACCGTCGAGCTTGGCCACCACGGTGCCCTGCGGGTCGATCACGTAGGACTCGGGGAGCTTCACCACGCCGTAGTCGAGGGAGGCGTCGCCGGTGTCACCGGTGAGCACTGGCCACGAGCCGCCGTTGTCCCTGAAGAACGCCTCGACGTTCTCGGCGGTGTCGTCGAAGGCCACGCTCACCACCTCGGCGCGGCCGCGGTTGGCCTCGGCGAAGCGGACCAGCTCCGGGTGCTCGGTGACGCACGGCGGGCACCAGGTGGCGAAGAAGTTCACCACCACCCACTGACCGCGCAGGTCGTCGACGTCGAAGGGCTCACCGTCGAGCGTGGTGCCGACCAGCGGTGGTGCGAGCGAGCCCACCGCAGCGTCGGCCGACCCCCCCTCGGCGGGTGAGCGGGTGGCGAGGAGCACGACGAAGGCGAGCGCCACGACCAGCACGACCCCGACCACCACGGCGGTGCGACGACTCAAGCGACCGACTCCCCCGAGGCGGTGGGCACCGGTGCCGAGGCCGGTGCGAGCGGGTCACGTCGACGACCCGGGAACAACGACAGGAGCGTGCCGACCAGCATGACCATCCCGCCGATCCACAGCCACACGACGAGCGGTTGGACGATCACCCGGATCGTCACCTCGCCGGTCACGGGGTCCGGCGAGGAGCTGACCGAGAGGTAGACGTCGTGCGTCGGACCGACGCGCACCGAGGGCGTCCCGATCGTCATGCCGCCCATCCGGTACCGGTTGAGGCGCGGCTCGTAGACCTGCCCGCCGTCGACCCGGACGTCGGAGACGACCTCGACACGGTTGGACCGCTCGACCGTGCGGCTGCCCAGGTACGTGACCTCGTGGCCGGCGACGGTCGCGGTGGCTCCCGGAGCGAGGGTCACCTCGGCGCTGCGGATGTAGCTCGTCGACGCCGCGAACGCCACGGCCACCAGGATCGTGCCCAGGTGGACCACCATGCCGCCGTTGGCCCGACCGACCAGGCCCCGCCAGCCCTGCCGCCGGGTGGCCAGGACCAACTGGCGGATCGCCGAGCCCGCAGCGAACCCGGCCAGCCCGAACGCCAGCAGCACCGTCGGCCCGGTGGCACCCACCGCCAGGGCGAGGAGCAGCGTGGCGACGCCGCCCCAGGCCGGCCACCAGAGCCGGTCGCGGAGCACCTCGCCGGTGCCCTTGCGCCACGGCAGGACCGGGGCGACGGCCATCAGCGTCAACAGCGCGAACCCGATGGGCATCGTCATCCGACTGAAGAACGGCACGCCCACGCTGAGGCGCTCACCGTTGAGGGCCTCGACGATCAGCGGGAAGACCGTGCCGAGCAGGACCACGAAGGCGAACGCGGCGAACAGCACGTTGTTGGCCAGGAACGCACCCTCCCGGGACACCGGCGAGTCGATCCGGCCCGGGGAGCGCAGCTCGTCCGCACGCCAGCCGATGAGCCCGACCGACACCACGACGATCACGGCGAAGAACCCGAGGAGGATCGGGCCGACGCTGCCGCTCGAGAACGCGTGGACCGACTCGACCACACCCGAGCGGGTCAGGAACGTCCCCAGGATCGTGAGCGCGAACGTGGCGCACAACAGGGACAGGTTCCACACGCGGAGCATCCCTCGTCGTTCCTGCACCATGACCGAGTGCAGGTAGGCGGTGCCGGTCAGCCACGGGAGGAACGACGCGTTCTCGACCGGGTCCCACTTCCAGTACCCGCCCCAGCCCAGCACCTCGTAGCTCCACCACGCGCCGAGGATGATCCCGCCGGTCAGGAACCCCCACGCGAGCAGGGTCCACCGGCGCGTCTCGACCAACCAGCCCTCGCCGATCCGGCCCGTGGCCAGCGCCGCGACGGCGAACGCGAACGGCACGGTGAACCCGACGTAACCCAGGTAGAGCATGGGCGGGTGGAACGCCATCAGCAGGTGGTTCTGCAGCAACGGGTTCGGCCCCGGACCCTCGTAGCCGACCGGGGGGACCACACCCCGGAACGGGTTGGCGGCGGTGAGCATGAGCCCGGTGAAGAACAGGGCGACGGCGAACATGGTGACGAGCGCCCACGCCACGAGCGGGTCCTCGAGCCGGTTCCGGAACTTCACTGCGACCGCCACGGTGAACCCCGCCAGCACCAGGCCCCACAGGAGGATCGACCCCTCCAGGGCGGACCACATCGTCGCCACGTTGAACAGGAACGGCGTTGCCGACGACCCGTGGTCGAAGACGAACTCGACGGTGTAGTCGCGCTGGAACAGGGCCAGCTGCATGGCGACGGTCGACAGCACGGCACCGCCGAGCAGCACGATCGCGTACGGCAGCCCGAGCCGGAGCAGGTGCGGCCGGTTCCGGCGCAGGCCGGTGAGCAGCACACCGATCCCGATGAGGCAGCCCCCGAGCGACACCAGGAGCCCGGTGAGCCCGAGCGCGCGGTTCACGCCCCCGCCTCCGTCGTGGGACGGTCGCCCACCCTCCGGCGTCGGCCCGGACGCCGGGGCATCACCCGGCTGCGCCCTGCTGGGCGTCCTGCTCGGCCTGCTGGATGCGATCCGGGTTGGCCTCGTCGTAGGCGTTGTCGTGCCGGACCAGGATCTCGTCGCTCGCGAACCGGTCCCCCTCGAACGTCCCCTCCAGGACCACCGGGATCCTCGGTCCGAACAGCTCCGGCGGGTCGCCCACGTGGTCGACCGGCACCTCGGCGCCGGCGTAGGCGATCACGAACGACACACCATCGGAGGTGGTCGACACCGAACCGGGCACGACGCTGCCCTGCATGCGGAATCGATCACCCGACAGGTCGTCCCTCCGGGCCACGGCCTCGTCGACGTTGTAGAAGAACGTCGATGCGTCGCGGAGCCCGGTGACGAGCACCGCCACGAGCGCCACCACCACGAGCACCAGCGCCCCCACCGCCAGACCGGCCCGCCACGAGCGTCGGGGTCCGGACGCGGCGTGCTGGGAGGTCCGAGGGGTCAGGTCCAGACGGGGTCCCGTCGCACCGTCCAGTTCGGCGGCGTCGGGGGACTCCGGGTCGTCGGCGACCGGCGGGTTCACATCCACCGTCGCTCCTCCTCGGGCACCAGTGCCGAGGCACGTCGGCCTCGACGGACGATCCACAGGGCGTAGGCCCCGACCGACGCGAACGTGCCGATCCACGCGGCGGCGATGTACCCGGTCGTGCTCACGGGGCGACCTCCTCGGCACCCTCGGCCCGGCGGGCGGCGATGGCGGCGTCCAGCCCACGCTCCTCGGCCCGCTCGGTCAACCACGCCAGCCGGAACCGGTGGATCAGCAACCACGCGAACAACAGGAGGAACACGGTGAGCCCGAGGTAGGCGGTGAACAGCTGCGTCCCCTGCATCTCCGGGTCCACCGTCCCGAAGATCGTCTTCTCCTGGTGCAGCCCCCGCCACCAGTCGACCGCCTTGTGGGTGATGGGGATGTTGACCACCGCCAGGATCCCGATCACGGCGCTGACGGTGGCGCGGGTGCGCACCGACGCCGGGATGCGGCGCACCGCCAGGTAGCCGAGGTAGGTGAGGAAGAGGACCGTCGTCGTCGTCAGCCGTGGCTCCCACCGCCAGAACACACCCCAGGTGATGCGACCCCAGAGCATCCCGTTGAAGATCGTGAGCGCGAAGAACAGGACGCCGATCTCGGCCGAGCTGGCCGCCACCAGATCCCAGAACTCGCTGCGCTTCCAGAGGTAGGCCACCGAGCCGACGGCGGTGACGATGAACGCCACGTAGGCGGCGGACACGGTCGGGACGTGCATGTAGAGGATCCGGATCGTCTCGCCGAGCTCGGCGTCGGGGGGTGTGATGAACAGACCGAACACCACGAGCACGGCGATCCCCACGAGCGACAGCGCCCCGAGGATGCGGGTCGCCCGGGAGGAGGTGGACACCGGCGCGGGCCCGCCCCGGGTCGCCGGTTCGCCCCCGACGGTCGTCGGCAGGTCGGTGGGGGCCGTCGCCGGCGCTGGATCGATCGTCACAGATCCTCCATCAGGGGCCTGAACAACAGGGACCCGAGCAGCAGGTACACACCAGAAAAGATGCCCAACAATGCGGCCCACGGCCAGCCGGGGCCAGCCGAGCGCCCGAGCGCCACGTCCGAGGCCCTCGTGGCGCCGATCAGCACCGGTGCCAGCAGCGGCAGCAGGAGCAGGGGCAGCAGGGTCTCGGCGCCCCGCAGACGCAGGCCGACCACGCCGTACGTGGCCCCGGCGGCGGCCGCCCCGAGGGTCGCCAGGACGGCCGTCACCACCAGCAGTCCCCAGCCCCGCAGGGTCGTGTCGTAGAGGACCGCCACGGCCAGCCAGAGGACCAGCTCGAGGGCGAGCAGCTCCACGGTGATCGCCGCCACCTTGCCCAGGTAGACCGACGCGGGGGACAGGCCGGACAGCCGGAGGGCGTCGAGCACACCGTCGTCGGCCTCGACAGCGAACGCGCGCTGCACCACGAGGACGGCGGCGAACAGCACCACCACCCAGAACAGGCCGGCGGTGGCCTGCTGCAGCACGCCGCGGTCCACGTCGAGCGCGAACGCGAACAGCAGGACGCAGAGGAGCGCGAACGGCAGCACCTGGCCCACTCCCACGCGGCTGCGCCACTCGAGACGCAGGTCCTTGCGGGCGACGAGCAGCGCGTCACGGAGCACCGTCGACCTCCTCGAGGTCGTCGGAGTGCGTCACGTCCGTCGCGTCGTCGACTGCATCGTCGTCGACTGCATCGTCGTCGGTGACGACGCCCCCGGACAGCGTGACCACCCGGCGGGCCACCGCCTCGGCGCGCTCGAGCTCGTGCGAGGCGAACAGGACCGTGGCGCCGGCGACCGCCGCCTCGTCCACCAGCGCGTCCACCAGGTCCCGGCCCGACG
>CAIQNH010000017.1 GCA_903873135.1 uncultured Actinomycetes bacterium | reverse complement strand
TCCCGCTGGTGCTCGTGGTGGTGTCGGCCGTGGTGTCTCCCGCTGGTGTGCTGTCCGGCGTCGACGGGTCCGTCGTCGCTCCCGTCGTCGCTCGGAGGTCCGCCCTCGGTGAGCATCCGCCGGATCCGCTCGGCGGCCACGGTGCCGTCGAGCTCGCGGAGCCAGGGTTGCTCGCCGAACACCACGTCGATCCGCGTCATCGACATGAGGTCGCCGTCGGCCTCGTCGAGCCGGTCGAGCAGCTCGGACCGGGTGCGGGCCTGCGCGGCCACGGTCCCCAGGATCGCTCCTGCCGAGGTGGCCGTGATGACGTCGGGGACCACGTCGTGGTGCTCGACGAGGTGCCGGAACGCACCGAGCTCGAAGGCCCCCTTGAACCCGCCCCCGGCGAGGACCACCGCCGTGCGTGGTGACCCACCCCCGCTCGCCGAGACCGCTCCCACGGGTCCAGTCTGGCCGCCGGTGCCCGTCGTCCGGGATTCCGGGTCCGCTACGTTGAGCGCCACGGTGCCCGTCGACGAGCGGACGGGCCGGGTCCAGGGAGGCGACGCGTGGGAGCATTGGTCCGATTCCCGGTCGAGGGGGGCGAGGGCTCCGGCTACCTGGCCGTGCCGGAGTCGGGCTCCGGCCCCGGGGTGCTGGTGATCCAGGAGTGGTGGGGCCTGGTGCCGCACATCCGGGAGGTGTGCGACCGGTTGGCCGCCGTCGGCTTCGTCGCCCTGGCCCCCGACCTGTTCGACGGGACCACGACGACCGAGCCCGACGAGGCGGGCAAGCTCATGATGGCCCTCAACCTGGACCGGGCCGCCGGGGAACTCCGGGGTGGGATCGACCACCTCCTCGGCCTCGACGCCGTCACGTCGGCCGGGGTGGGTGTGGTCGGGTTCTGCATGGGCGGCGGTCTGGCGCTCGTGGTGGCGTGTGTCGAGCCGGAGCGGGTGGTCGCCGTGGCGCCGTTCTACGGGGTGATCCCGTGGGAGCACGCGGCACCCGACTACTCCCGTCTCCGGGCACCGGTCCGCGGGCAGTACGCGTCCGAGGACGGCTTCGCCAGTCCGGACCAGGTGCGGTCGCTCGAGCGTGAGCTCGTCGACGTCCACGGTGTGGACGCCGTGCTGCGGATCCACGAGGGCGTGGACCACGCCTTCTTCAACGACCACCGCCCCGACGTCCACGACGCAGCGGCCGCTGCGTCCGCCTGGGACGACACGGTCGAGTTCTTCCGGGAGACGATCCGCTGACGCCACGGAACGCAGCGGCGGGGTCGCGAGCGCGGGACGGCGTCCGGTGCGGATCCTGATCGTCACGAACGACCTGCCGCCCCGCGTGGGCGGCATCCAGTACTACGTGGACCAGCTCGCGCGCGGCCTCGTGGCCGCCGGGGACGAGGTGGTGGTGTTCGGTTCCACCTCGCCGGGGGCGGCGTCCTTCGACGGGTCCTCGCCCTACCGGGTGGTCCGCAGGGACACCACCACGCTGCTGCCCACGCCCGCGGTCGGTCGCCAGGTGGTCCGGTTGGTCCGTGAGGTCGACGCCGAGGTCGTGGTGCTCGGCGCCGCGTTCCCGCTCGGTCTGCTGGCCCGTTCGGTCCGGCGACGCACGGGCGTCCCGGTGGTCGGCTTCACCCACGGCCTCGAGGTCACCGCGGCGCGCACGTGGTTGGGGCGACGCCTGCTCCGGCGGATCGGAGCGTCGGTGGCGGCGCTCACGTACGTCTCGGATTGGTGCGACACCGAGCTGCGACCGGCGTTCGGTCCCGGGCCGACCTACCGACGGCTCGCCCCGGCGGTGGACCCGGTCGAGTTCCACCCGGGTGTGTCCGGGACCGTGGTCCGCGATCGGCACCGGCTCGGGAACCGTCCGGTGGTGGTGAGCGTGTCGCGGCTGGTCGAGCGCAAGGGTCAGGACACGCTCGTCCGGCTGCTGCCCGAGCTCCGCCGCCGTGTCCCCGACGCGGCGCTGCTGGTGGTGGGCGACGGTCCCCACCGGGACGCGCTCGCCGCCGATGCCGAGCGGCTGGGGGTGTCCGAGCACGTGGTGTTCGCGGGTGAGGTCCCGGACGACGAGCTGCCGGGGCACTACGCCGCTGGCGACGTCTTCGCGTTCGTCCCGCGCGAGCGTCACCGGGGGCTGGAGGTCGAGGCGTTCGGGATCGTCGTCATCCAGGCCGCCGGTGTGGGCGTGGCCGTCGTCGGCGGCCGGACCGGCGGCGTGCCCGACGCCGTCGGCGCACCCGAGGCCGGGGTGCTCGTGGACGCCACCGACGACGCCCAGGTGCTGGAGGCGATCGCTGGGCTGCTCGCCGACGAGGGTCGGCGTCGGGCGTTGGCCCGGGCAGGGGCGGAACGGGTGGCCCGGGACTTCACGTGGCCGGCGCGGACCGTCGAGCTGCGGGCGCTGCTGGCCTCGGTCAGCTGAAGCGCCGGAGGAGCCAGTCGAGGAGTCGCCGGTTGACCTCGGCCGGGTGCTCCTGCTGGACCCAGTGGCCGGCCCGTGGCACCAGGTGCACCTCGAGGTCCGAGCACAGTGCCGGCATCCCGGCTGCGAGCTCCGGTCGCAGCGCCGGGTCCCACTCGGCGGTCAGCACGAGGGTGGGCAGGTCGAGCGGCGTGGTGCCGAGCTGGGGGAAGGCGGCGGCGTTGGCGTCGATGTTGCGGTACCAGTTGAGCCCACCGGTGAACCCGGTGCGCTCGAACGTGGTCACGTAGTGCTCGAGGTCCTCCTCGGTGACGATCCCGGGCCCGATCGGCTCGAGGTCGTCGAGGTGGAGGAAGGGGTTGGCGCCGACCCGGGCGACCTCGGGGCCGAAGGTGGCCGGGTCCACCCCGCCGCGCAGCAGCTTGGTGAACACGGTCCGCGCCCGCGGGTCGAGGACGGACTCGGCCACGCCCGGCTCCTGGAACCACAGCATGTACATCTGCTCGTCCGCGCCGAACAGGTTGCGGAGCAGCTCGGTGGTGGGGAAGGGGAGGTAGGGCGTGCAGACGCCGACCGCCCCGGCGCAGCGGTCCGGGTGCAGGACGGGCATGGCCCACGCCACGAAGCCTCCCCAGTCGTGCCCGACGAACACGCCGCGGGCTGCGCCCAGGTGGTCGAGGAGCCCGACGAGGTCGTCGCAGAGTCGGTCCATCCGGTAGGCCTCGATCGGCTCGGGCGCGTCGCTGTCCCCGTAGCCCCGCATGTCGGGCGCGAGCGCGGTGAACCCGGCGGCCGCCACCGCCGGGAGCTGGTGGCGCCAGGAGTGCGCCAGCTCCGGGAACCCGTGGCAGAACACCACGGGTGGTCGCTCCCGTCCCGGGTCGCCGTCGAACGTGGTGACCGACAGGCCCACGTGGCGGCCGGTGCCGTCGACCAGTTCGACGCGCTCGGTCCGCGGGGCGGCCTCCGGTCCGTCGGTCACGACCAGACTGCCGACCACGCGTCGGAGACCCACTGCCCGATCAGGTCGCCGAGCAGGATCGAACCCACCACGAAGCCGATGGTCATGGCGCCCATGATCACCCAGGTCCGGGTGGGGATCCGGCCCTCGTCGGGGATCCCCGGGACGCGGCGGCGGATCTGGGCGATCGTCCGCTCGGCCCAGGCGAAGGGCAGGAGGCTGAGACCGATCACGATCGTGACCCACCCGGGTCCGGGCAGCGGCAGGAGGGCGATCCCGAGCCCGACGAGCGCGAAGCCGCCGACGATCCGGGCGATCCGGATGGCGACGCCGCGTCGGAGCTCGGCCTCGGTCTCCTCGGCGCGACCGGTGCGGCGTTCCGCCTCGAACGCGGCCTCCCGGATGAGGTCCCGGGCGGCGTGCTCGGGGTGGGTCGTCCCGGCCGGTCCGCCCTCGGTGGGTGCCGGGTCGGTCGTGTCCGCCTCGGCGTGCGGGACCGGCGTGTCGCCGACGGCGTCGGTGTGCTCCTCGGTCACCCCGAGAGTATGGACGACGGGGCCGTCGGTCTTCAGACGGTGCGGGCTGCCACGGCGACGTCGAGGTCGGCCACGACGCCGTCGACCACCGCGGCGAGCTCCGGGCCGAGCGAGTCGAGCACCCCCTCGGGGATGTCGTCGCCGAACCGGAGGCGCTCGCAGTCCACCGGCGTGTCGTCGTCGCGCATCCACGCCGAGTGCAGCATGACGGGCACGCACTCCCGGTTGGGCGAGGCCAGGACCGCCACCGGTCCGCGGCCCACGTCGGCGGCGTCGAACAACTCCACGCGGAAGCCCTCGTCGGAGAGCACCGGCAGCACGACCCAACCGTGCTGGCCGCCGCGGGCCCGGTCGAGGTCCGGGGCGAACGCCGGCGAGGTGATGTGGTCGCCGGTGTCGGCGTACTCGTGGCGGCTGTGGACCTCGAGGGATCCCCGACGGAACGACACGAGCGAGCCGGGGGTGTCCTCGCCCGGGAGCGGACCGAGCCGGTCGCCGTAGATCTCGACGGCACGCTGGCTCACCGCGCCGGGCCGGTAGCCCTGGTAGGCGACGTGGTGCAGCACCGGTGACTCCATCCCGGCCACGCTCCAGTCCATGGCGGAGAGCTCCAGGTTCCAGCTCCACTCGTCCCGGTGGTGCGCCTCGACCTTGCGCTGCTGGGTGGCCGGGTCGAACAGCACCTCGGAGATCGTGCTCGGCGCCATGGCCGTGTTGTAGAAGCCGACGAGGCCCGGGTCGACCGGCCGACCGAGCGCGTCGAGGTCGCCGGCCTGGAGCTTGAAGCCCAGGTCCATGCGGTCCATGTGCTCGAACAGCACCCGCACGCCGTCGGAGTCGTCCCAGCAGGCGTAGAAGTGACCGGTCGTCGGGGCCACCCGGAACGGCGTGCCCTCGTGCGGTGTGCCGATGGGGGAGTCGAGCAGGGCGTCCTTGCGGATCAGGTAGACCGCGGCGTCGTCGTCGATGGTGACGGTGCGCGGTCCGCCTGCCATCTCCCCCGGGTCGGCCTTGAAGTTGCCGGAGTCGGCGAGCACCAGGTACTCCCGGGTCTGACTGACCGTGTGCGACGAGCCGAACACCACGCCGTTGCTGATCGGCCAGACGCTCACCTCGGTGCCGAGGCCGTCCCAGTGGACCACGTGCAGCTGGGTGCTGCCGTCCATGTTGAAGGACTGCTTCACCGTCCAGAGACACTGCCGTTCCGGGTCGACCACGGGGTGCGCCGTGGTGAAGTAGAAGGGCAGCACGCTGTCGCCGGGCAGGGTCGCCGGCCCCCAGGAGCGCTGGGACCCGACGTCGCCGAGGAAGGTCAGGCTCACCGGGTCCACCTCGACCGGTCGGCCGACGTCCCAGGTGGCGAACAGGCGCCCGTCCCACGGCAGCGGGGCGGTGTTGGCGGCGTTGGGGAACCCGAACGGGGAGAGGTAGCCCGTGGGCCCCGGGTTGAACGTCTCGGCGGCCGCGGCGTGGAGCCGCTGGGACGGGGTGTCGATCACGTTGGTCCGCCAGGCGAACCGGTCGGGGTCGGCACCGTGGCGGCCGGGCCGCAGGGACAGCCGGCACAGCACGCCGAAGCCGAACAGGGCGAAGGGCAGGTCCGTGGCCACCTGCGGTGCGCTGAACACGGCGTCGCCGCGGATGCCCTCGGGCCAGACGCCCTCGACGAGTCGGAGGTCGAGGTCCTGGTGGCGGGCGGACAGTGCACTCGTGGGTACCGGCATGTGGGGCTCCGATCCGGACGGACGGGGCGACCTGCCGCCGTCGGGGGTCAGTTTACGCTGTTCACCACCTCGGTCAACCGAGCGACAGGGGTCACGCGCCGCATCCGGGCATTTATTGCTAAATGTTGGTGTTGTGCAGGACGTGGCAGACACAGCAACCCGGAACCGCAGCAGCAGCGACCCCGTGTCGCAGTACCTCGAGGAGATCGGTCGACACCAGCTCCTCACACCCGACCGTGAGAAGTCCCTGGCCCGGACCATCGCCGCCGGCCAGCGGGCCGAGGCCAGGCTCGCCGCCGAGGAGACCGGCGAGCGCGTGACCCCCGGCGAGCGCCGCCGGCTCCGCCAGGAGGTGCGCGACGGTCGCCGTGCGGCCGAGGAGTTCGTCAACGCCAACCTCCGGCTCGTGGTGTCGGTCGCCAAGCGCTACCAGTCCTCCGGCGTCCCGCTGCTCGACCTCATCCAGGAGGGCAACCTCGGCCTGATCCGGGCCGTCGAGAAGTTCGACGCCGAGAAGGGCTTCCGGGTCTCCACCTACGCGGTGTGGTGGATCCGTCAGTTCATCTCCCGTGGCATCGCGAGCAGCCGGTCGTCGGTGCGCCTGCCGTCCCGGGCGAACGACGAGCTGCTGCGGCTCCGAGAGACCACGACGTTCCTCGAGCAGACGCTCGGACGGGCTCCGAACCTGGCCGAGCTCGCCGACGCCGCCAACCTGACCGAGGAGCGGATCGTCGAACTGCAGCGGGTCTCGGCCGACCCGGTGTCCCTCTCGTCGACCATGAGCGACGACGGCACCGCCGAGCTCGGCGACTTCATCGAGGACGAGCGCGCCACCGCCGAGCTCGAGGGTGTCAGCTCGCAGCTCCTCCCCGAGGAGTTCGCCGAGATGATGTCGGTGCTCGACGACCGCGAGCGCCTGATCCTGAGCCTGCGGTTCGGGTTCGGGGACGGTGAGCCCCGGTCGGTGGCGCAGGTGGCCGAGGAGGTCGGGCTCTCCCGGGAGCGGATCCGACAGCTCGAGCACCGGGGCCTCGCCAAGCTCATGCACCCGTCGTGGCGGGCCATGACCCGCTACCTGACCTGATGGGCGAACCGGCCGCCGGGACGATCTCCCTGCGGGAGGTGGCCGACCGGCTGGGCGTCCACTACATGACGGCCTACCGCTACGTGCGCAACGGCCGGTTGCCGGCCCACAAGGTCGGCGACGAGTGGCGTGTCGACCCGGCCGACCTGGCGGCGCTGCGGCCCGGCGCCCGCAGGACCCCGGCCCGTCGGGGCGCCCCCGACCGGGACGAGACCCGACGGCGCCTCGAGGCGCGCCTGCTCGCCGGCGACGAGGCGGGGGCGTGGGGCGTGGTCGAGTCCGCCACGGCCGCGGGTGCCGCACCCGCCGAGCTGCTCACCACGCTCGTGGCTCCGGCGCTGCACCACATCGGGGCGCAGTGGGCCGCCGGTCGACTCGCCGTGGCCGACGAGCACCGGGCGACGGCGGTGGCCCACCGGCTCGTGGCCCGACTCGGTCCGTCGTTCGTCCGTCCCGGTCGCCGGCGCGGCACGGTGGTGATCGGATCCGTGGCCGGCGACCGCCACGCCCTGCCCACCGCCATGCTGGGCGACCTGCTGCGCGGCGAGATGCTCGAGGTGGTGGACCTGGGCCCCGACACCCCGGCGGAGTCCTTCGTCGCCACCGCCGCCTCCGTCGACCGGCTCCTGGCGGTGGGTGTGTGCGTGTCGGACTCGGGGCTGCTCGACGACGTCCCCGAGTTCGTGCGGACCGTGCGGGCCGGTGTGGGCGACGTCCCCGTCCACGTGGGCGGCGCAGCGATCACCGACGAGGCACTGGCGGCCCGGGTGGGCTCCGACGGCTTCGCCAGCGAACCGGCCGACGTGGTGGCCCTGTTCGCATCGCCCCGGGTGTCCGTGCTGGACTGACCCGCATGACGACGGGACGCTCGGCGCTGATCGCCTCGGTGACCGAGGACCTCCTCAACGACGTGATCGCCGTGGTCGTCGGCGTGGGGATCCCCGTCGATCCGCTCGAGCAGGTCGTGGCGCTGCCCGGCATGGGCGACGTCGACCTGCGGCTCGAGCTCACGGTGACCGGCGGACGGGTCGAGCCCCGACCCGACGCCGACGGCCGGGTGCGAGCGATCGCCACCGGCCTCGGGGTCGTCTCGATCACGGGGAGCGCCTACTCCGGGGAGGAGGCCGACGCCGGCGCGCTCGGGCTCCCCGAGGTGCCCGCACCCATTCCGGTGCGCGTCGAGGCGCTGATCGCCCCGACCATCGAGCTGCGATCCGACCAGACCCTCGCGCTCGGTCTGGACCTGGCCGGCGCCGAGCTGGTGTCGCTGCTGGTCGACACCGACGCCGCCGTGCCCGAGGGCGTCGAGCCGGTGGCGTGGGCCGGGATCACCCAGGTCGTCCAGGTCATGTTCCACTCGCTCGGCGACGACCTGTGGGCGGCGCTCGGCGAGCACGTCGGCGAGGTCGGGACCGAGCTCGGCCCCGAGATCGGGTCGGTGCTCGCCGACCTGGGCGTGGCCGTGGGTCGCGCGGACGTGCGGGTCGGTTCCGGAACGATCACCGTGGTCTTCGCCGCCACCGACGAGACCGTCGGCCAGGCCGAGCCCGTGCCGGTGGCGGGCAAGCGCGTCGGCGTCGGTCTGTCGGCGTCGGGCCTGGACCACCTGGGTCGACTCCTGCTCGAGCGGGTGCTCGGTTCGTCGCGACTGCCGTTCGAGGTCGAGCTCGAGGTGGGGGAGCAGCAGCTCGGCGGCCGGCTCCGCAACACCCGGATCTTCGACCGCCTCCCGGACCTGCGTCCGTCGCTGCGGACCGAGGTGCGTCCCCGGCTGGTCGACGGCAGGCTCGAGGTGAGCCTGCAGGCGGCGTGGGTGGAGCTCCCGTCGCTCGTCCCGTCGTTCGTCAACGACCTGAGTCGTCGTGCCGGCGGTCTGGTGTCGCTCGCCCCGATGCGGGTCCGGTTCCCGTCGACCATCGGCGTGCCGGTCGGCGACTCGGGCGACACGGTGCCCGTGCACGTCGAGGAGCTCCGGCTGACCTCGAGCGGGGTCGGCGTGTCGCTGGCGCTCGACTGACCGTGCCCACCGCCGAGCTCCGTCCGATCCTCGCCCGGGACGGGATCTTCAACGTCCGTGACCTCGGTGGCGTCACCGTCGAGGGCGGGACGCTGCGGCCGGGTGCGCTGGTGCGGGGTGACGCCCTCCACCGGGCCGGTCCCGAGACCACCGCCGGCCTGGTCGCGCACGGCGTGGTGGCGGTGATCGACCTGCGCGACGCCGCCGAGCGCGAGCGGGAGGGTTCCTTCGCTGCGGCGGGGGTCGAGGTGGTCCACGCCCCGGTGCTCGACCCGCACTACGAGTGGTACGACCGCGACGCCACGCTGGCCGAGCGGTACGTGGAGATCCTCGACAACTTCGGCGACCGGTTCGCCGTCGCGGTCGACGTGGTCGCCCGCACCGACGGCGGCGTGGCGTACCACTGCGCCGTGGGCAAGGACCGCACCGGTCTGCTGACGGCGCTCCTGCTCGGGGTGCTCGGAGCCGACGAGTCCTCGATCGTGGAGGACTACGCCCGATCCTCCCGGGCCACCACCGTGCAGGCCTCCTGGTCGACCCTGCGGGGCGTCTACGACCGGCCGGTCACCGACGAGGACCTGGCCACCGGTGTGTGGTCGGCCCGTCCCGAGACGATGGCCACGGCGCTGGAGTGGCTCCGTTCCACCCACGGCGACGCCGCCGGGTACCTCGTCGCCGCCGGCGTGGACCCGGCGACGATCGAGGCGCTCCGCGCCCGTCTGGTCGAGCCCGCTCCCGCGGGCTGAGCGGCGTCGCCGCCGGCCCTGCCGCCGCCGGAGGAATACCCGGGCCCGGGTCCGGGTTGGTCCGGTCATGCTCGACACCGGCGATCTCGTCCCCGACTTCACCCTGCCCGACCAGAACGGACAGCCCCGTTCGCTCGAGTCCCTCCTCGCCGAGGGCCCGGTGGTGCTGTTCTTCTACCCGAAGGCCATGACGTCGGGCTGCACCAAGGAGTCGTGCCACTTCCGCGACCTCGCCGGGGAGTTCGCCGCCGTGGGCGCCCACCGGGTGGGGATCTCCGCCGACAAGGTCGACAAGCAGGCTGCCTTCGACGCCAAGCACTCGCTGGGCTACCCGCTGCTGTCCGATGCAGATCGGACCGTGGCCAGGATCTTCGGCGTGAAGCGGGCCGGGCCGCTGTTCAACAAGCGCGCCACGTTCGTGATCGGCACCGACCGTCGGGTCCTGGCGGCCATCTCCTCGGAGACCAACATGGACGTGCACGCCGACCAGGCGCTCGACGTGCTGCGTCGCGCCACCACCAGCTGAGCGCGACCCGCACCGGCGGGCGCACCCGCTGGGTGCTCTTCGACCAGCTCGACGCCGACCTCCCCGCGCTGGCCCAGGCCGACCCGGCGACGGACACCGTCCTGTTCGTCACCTCCGACCGACTCGTCCACGGTCGACCCTGGCACCGGCAGCGGCTCCACCTGATCCTGAGCGCTGCGGCGCACCTGGCCGAGGAGCTGCGCGACGCCGGGTTCACCGTCGAGGAGCGCACCGCACCGACGCTCGCCGAGGGCGTCGCCGCCCACGTGGCCGAGGTGCGACCGACCGAGGTGGTCGCCACGGAGGCGAACTCGCCCGGCGGCCGGAGGCTCCAGGAGCGGCTCGGGGTCCGGACCCTGCGTTCGACCCAGTTCCTCTGCCACCCCGACGAGTTCGCCGGGTGGGCGGCGACCCGGACGGGTCGCCTGCGCATGGAGGACTTCTACCGGTGGCAGCGGGTCCGGCTCGAGGTGCTCGTCGAGGGCGACCAGCCCCTCGGCGGCGTCTGGAACCTCGACGCCGAGAACCGTGAGCCGCCGCCCCGGGACGGACGGGCCTGGCCGACCGTCCCGGTCGTGGCCCACGACGCCGTGGACGAACGGATCCTCGAGTCGCTCCCGGCGACCTGCGTGGGGGCGCCGCCCGACGGCCGGTGGCCCGTCACCCGGGCACAGGCCCTCGAGCGACTGGACTCGTTCGTCGCCCACGGACTCCCGGTGTTCGGCCCCCACGAGGACGCGATGCTCGCCGCGGAGTGGAAGCTCGCCCACTCGGTCCTCTCGTCGAGTCTCAACCTGGGACTCCTCCGGCCGATGGAGGTCGTCCGGGCCGCCGAGGAGGCGTACACCGACGGTCGGGTGCCGCTCGCCTCGGCCGAGGGGTTCATCCGGCAGGTGCTCGGCTGGCGTGAGTACGTCTGGGGTCTGTCGTGGCTGTGGGCCGACGCACCCGACGGCGGCTGGTGGGCGTGGAACGAGCTCGACGCAGAGCGTCCGTTGCCGCCGCTGTTCACCACTGGCGAGACGCACATGGCGTGCGTGTCCAACGTCTGCGCCCACGTCGAGGCCAACGGGTACGCGCACCACATCGAGCGGCTCATGGTGCTCGGCAACCTCAGCCTCCTCGCCGGGGTCCGGCCCGACGAGCTCACCCGCTGGATGTGGGAGCGGTTCGTCGACGGCGCCGAGTGGGTCATGCTCCCGAACGTGGTCGGCATGTCCCAGCACGCCGACGGCGGGCGCATGGCCACCAAGCCGTACGCGAGTGGTGGCGCCTACATCAACCGGATGAGCGACCACTGCCGGGGGTGTCGCTACGACCCGAAGCGTCGCACGGGCGACGACGCGTGCCCGTTCACCACCCTGTACTGGGACTTCCTCGCCCGTCACCGGGAGCGGTTCGCGTCCAACGGCCGGATGCGCAACCAGCTCGCCGGACTGCGGCGGCTGTCGGACCTCGACGAGGTCCGGGGCCGGGCCGCCGAGGTGCTCGGGCTGCTCGACGCCGGCGAGCTCTGAGCAGACCGCACCCGGCCCGGACGACGTCCCGACGCCTACCATCCGGTCCCGATGTCCTCCGCTCCGCCCCCCGACCCGACGTCTGCCCCCGACCTGCTCGATCCGGCGCAGCTCGACCGGCTCCTGCCCGGTCGCCCGTGGACCGACCCCGAGGCCACCTCGCTCGGACGCCTCCCGGCCCGACCGCTGCTCGTCCCGTGCCCGGACCTCGAGACGGCTCGGGGGGTCGATCTGGCTGATCCCACCACCTGGACCGCGTCCCCGTGGTGGCGCTCGCTCGACGGCACCTGGGAGCTCGAGCACCGTGGCGTCGACGGCCGCCGCACGTCCGGACCGGTCGAGGTGCCGGGCGCCTGGACGCTCCAGGGTCGTGACGCACCCCACTACACGAACGTCGTCATGCCCTTCGACCTGGACCCACCGGCGGTCCCGTCCGCCGATTCGGTCGGTGTGTACCACCGCCGGGTCGTGGTCCCCCGGGGTTGGCGTCGTCGACGGGTCGTGCTCCGGATCGGTGCAGCCGAGTCGTTCCACGCGGTCCTCGTGGACGGCGAGCTGGTCGGCTACGGCACCGACAGCCGGCTCCCCTCGGAGTACGACCTCACCGACCGGGTCCGTGCCGGCCGGGGGTTCGACCTGGCGATCGTGGTGTTCCGCTGGTCGGCGCAGTCGTGGGTGGAGGACCAGGACCAGTGGTGGCACGGCGGGCTGCAGCGCTCGGTGGCCCTGCTGTCGCCCGGCGAGGACCACCTCGCCGACGTGGGGCTGGTCCCGGGACTCGCCCCCGAGGAGCTGCGCCGCGGACCCGTCCCGGCCGATCGACCCGTGACGGGCACCCTGCAGGTGGACCTGCGCGTCGCCGGGCCGGCGGTCCGGGCCGAGGGGTGGACCGCCGAGGTCCACGTCGAGACGTGGAGCGGTCGACGCCTGGCCACGACCGGCCGGCTCGGCCTGCTCCGGTGGGACTCGGGCGACGAGGGCTCCGCCCTGGTCTCGGGCACCTGGGTCCAGCCGGGGTCGGTGACGGCGGAGCTGCGCGTCCCCGGAGTCCTGGCCTGGTCGTCCGAGTCGCCCAGCACCTACCGGGCGGTGGTGACGCTGCGCGGCCCGGACGGCAGCGTGGCCGAGGTCGTCGCACGTCGGACCGGGTTCCGCTCGGTCGAGGTGGCCGACCGGGAGCTGCGGATCAACGGCGCGCCGGTCGAGATCCACGGCGTCAACCTGCACGAGCACCACCCCCGCACGGGGCGGGCCGTCCCGGTGTCGACCACCCGGCAGGACCTGGAGCTGGTGCGCGAGCACAACCTCAACGCGGTCCGCGCGGCGCACTACCCGCACGACGAGCACCTGGCCGAGCTGTGCGACGAGCTCGGCGTGTACCTGGTCGACGAGGCGGACGTGGAGTCGCACGCTCGCCAGGTGTCGCTGTGTCGCGACCCGCGGTTCGGCCGCACCATGGTCGAGCGGGTGGAGCGGATGGCCCGTCGCGACCGCAACCACCCGTCGGTCGTCGTGTGGTCGCTCGGGAACGAGTCCGGTGACGGCCCGCCGCAGGCGGAGGCCGCGGCGTTCCTCCGCCGGTTCGACCCGTCCCGGCCCGTGCAGTACGAGGGGCCGCTCATGCACGACCTCGACGCCGTGGCCGACGTCACCGACGTGGTGTGCCCCATGTACACCGGGATCGACGAGCTCGTGGCCCGGGCAGGATCACCGGCCGACACGCGCCGGCCGGTGATCCTGTGCGAGTACTCCCACGCCATGGGGAACTCGAACGGGTCGCTGTCGGACTACTGGGACGCGATCGACGCCACCCCGGGGTTCCAGGGCGGGTTCATCTGGGAGTGGCTCGAGCACGGGATCCCGCTGGTGGCCGCCGACGGCACGCCCAGGGTCGGCCCGGACGGGTCGCCGTGCTGGGGCTACGGCGGCGACTTCGGGGACCGACCCCACGACGGCAACTTCATCTGCGACGGGCTGGTGTCGGCCGACCGGGTGCCCCACCCGGCGATGGCCGAGGTCCACCACGTGGGCCGACCGGTGCGCGTCGAGGTCCTCGACGCCCGACGTGGACGCCTGCGGGTGCACAACCGGCGTTGGTTCACCGACACCTCCGACCTGGTCGGCCGCTGGGAGCTCACCCTCGACGGTCGGCGCCTCGACGGCGGCGAGGTGGAGGTCGGCCCCGTGCCCCCGAGGAGGAGTCGGTCGGCGAACCTCAGGTTCCGACTACCGGCGGGCGCCACCGGTGAGGCCTTC
>CAIQNH010000016.1 GCA_903873135.1 uncultured Actinomycetes bacterium | reverse complement strand
CACGCCCAGCACGAACAGCACGGCGTCGAGGTACGGCACGTTGACGGTGGTGTCGGCGGCCTGCTGCACGACCGGTCGGGCGTTGAACGCCACCCCCAGACCTGCGGCCGCGATCATGTCCAGGTCGTTCGCCCCGTCACCGACCGCCACGGTCTGGCTGACGGGGATCCCCTCGGCGTCGGCGAACTGCTGCAGCAGCTGGGCCTTGCGCGCCCGGTCGACCACCTCGCCGAGGACCTCGCCGGTCAGCCGCCCGTCGCGCACCTCGAGCACGTTGGCCACGGCGTGGTCGAGGTCGAGCTCCCGGGCGAGCGGGTCGGTGAAGTGGGTGAAGCCGCCCGAGACGATGCCCACGCTGTAGCCGAGGCGTTTGAGGGTCCGCACGAACGTGCGGGCGCCCGGTGTGAGCCGGACCCGGGACCGGGCTCGCTCGAGGGCCTCGGTGTCGAGCCCGGCCAGACGGCGGACCCGTTCCCGCAGCGCCGACTCGAAGTCCAGCTCCCCGGCCATGGCGCGCTCGGTCACCGCGCGCACCTGCTCGCCGCAGCCGGCCTCGTCGGCGAGGAGCTCCACCACCTCGTCCTGGATGAGCGTCGAGTCGACGTCGAGCACCACGAGTCGCTTGGCCCGACGCTCGAGTCCGGCGGGCTGCAGGGCCACGTCGAGCCGGTGGGCGGCTGCGGCCTGGCCGAGCCGGGTGCGCAGCGCCAGCGGGTCGGCCCCGGAGACGCGGAACTCGTAGGCGTACACGGGGTAGCGGGCGAGCCGGACGATCCGGTCGATGTTGCCCCCGGCCGCCGCGATCCCACCGGCCACGGCGGCGAGCTCGGCCGGGGAGAGCGGGGTCTGGAACCCGTGGCCGAGCACCGTCACCGCGTCCTCGCGCGGCCGGGTGGGCGCGCCGGCGGGGATGGGCCCGACGAGCACGGCGAGACCGTGGATCGCTCCGGCCTGACGGGCGACGGACTCGAGCTGCTCGACGTCGACGGGCTCGCCCACCGCCACCGCCAGCGTGAGACTGCCGCGGACGAGGACCTGCTCGACGTCCTGCACGACCACGTCGAGCAGGTCGAGCGTGGTCATGAGGTCCGCCGTGATCCCCGGCCGGTCGGGGCCGGTGAAGCTGAGCAGCCACCCGGGTCCGGGCGCCACGGGACCGGCTGCGTCCGGGGGTGTCCGGGGTGCCTCGGGCTCGCTCACCCCGGTTACGGTACGGCGGTCGGCGGGCCCGCCGTGGAACCTCCACCTCCCGGGCCCGGCCGAGGCCGGAGGGACGTCGTGGCAGTGGGTCTGGTGGAGCTCGAGTCGGTCGGTCCCTCGGTGCGGGTGGTGCGCCTGGCCCGACCCGACCGCCTGAACGCGCTCTCGATCGAGCTGGCGGTCGAGCTCGACGAGGTGCTGGGTGCCGTCGGCGCCGACAACGACGCCCGGGTGGTGGTCCTCACGGGTGCGGGCCGGGCGTTCTGCTCGGGGTTGGACCTCAAGGACTACGGGGTGATCCCCAACGCCGACGGGCTGTCGGTCCACCGGATCGCCAGCCGGTCCATGCGGGTCTACTCGCAGCTGACCCGACGGCTGCGCTCGATCCCGCAGCCCGTGGTCGCAGCGGTGAACGGCCCGGCGTTCGGTGGTGGCATGTGTCTGGCGTTGGGTTGCGACCTGCGGATCGCCTCGTCCTCGGCCGAGTTCAACGCCACGGGCATCGTCAACGGGCTGACCTCGACCGAGATGGGTGCCGGCTGGCTGCTGCCCCGTCTGGTCGGCTCGGCCTACGCCAACGACCTGATGCTGACCGGCCGACGCATCGACGCCGACGAGGCGCTGCGGGTCGGTCTGGTGTCCCGGGTGGTCCCGGACGACGACCTGCTCGACGAGGCGCTCGGCATGGCCGAGGCGATGTCGGCCTTCTCGCACCACGGACTGGAGGCGACCAAGCAGGCGCTGTGGGTGGAGCTGGAGATCGCCAGCCTGGACGCAGCGATCGAGTTCGAGGACCGCAACCAGCTGATGGCGGGGTTCACCGACAACCTCCCCGAGGCGATCCGGGCCTTCGACGAGGGCCGCGACCCGGTGTACCTCGACGACGTCCGCCGGGACCTGTTCGGCGTGCCCCCGAGCCCGGACGACGACGGTCCCGAACCCGCCTGAGGGGCGACCCGGCACGGCTGCGTAGAGTGGGGTCGTGACGATCAGGGTCGGAGTCTTCGGAGCGGGTGGCCGCATGGGGTCGACCGTGTGCGAGGCCGTGGTCGCCGACCCGGAGGTCGAGCTCGTCGCCGCCGTCGACCCGCACTACTCGGGCCTCGACCTGCGGACCGTGATCGGTGTGGACGCGGAGCTGAAGTTCTCCCGCGACGGCGCGGCGATGGTCGAGGCGGGCGTGGACGTGGCGGTCGACTTCACCGAGCGCTCGGCGTGCTGCGAGACCCTCGGGGTGCTGGCCGCCTCCGGGATCCACGCCGTGGTCGGCACCACCGGGTTCACCGACGCCGACCTGGAGCGCTTCACCGCCGAGTTCACCCGTTCCAACTGCGTGATCGCTCCCAACTTCGCCATCGGTGCGGTGCTCATGATGCACTTCGCCGCCCTGGCCGCTCCGTACTTCGACTCCGCCGAGATCATCGAGCTCCACCACGAGCACAAGGTCGACGCCCCGTCGGGCACGGCCATGCTGACGGTGCAGCGGATGGCCGAGGCGTCGGGGGAGTGGACGCCGGACCCGACCACGGCCGAGGTCGTCGACGGGGCCCGTGGCGGCGACGGCCCCGCCGGCATCCGGGTCCACTCGATCCGGCTCCGGGGGCTCGTGGCGCACCAGGAGGTGCTGTTGGGCACCACCGGACAGACGCTCAGCATCCGGCACGACTCGATCGACCGGACGAGCTTCATGCCGGGCGTCCTGCTGGCGGTGAAGCAGGTGGCGGACCGACCCGGTGTGACCGTCGGGCTCGACGCCCTGCTCGGCCTCTGAGCTCTCCGACGGCGCTCAGTCGCCCAGGTCCTCCTCGAGCTCCTCGACGGCGCCGATGAGCCCCTTGCGCCGGGTCGCCTGGTACGCCACGTAGCCGACGACGAACACGATCGACGCCAGCAGGAACCACCGCTGGTAGCGCGCCACCACCTCGAGCAGGTCCTCGATCTGGTCGGCGAAGATCGATCCGATCACCCGCATCAGCAGGATCCGTCCGACGGTCCCGACGAGCGCCAGCGTGAGGAACCGGCTGAACGGCACCCGGACCACACCGGCGATCAGGCAGACCGGGTTGTTCGGCATGATCACCAGGAGCGTGGCCATGAGCCACCGGAACGAGCCGTCCTCGGCACGGGCCTGCTCGATGACCGGCTGGATGCCGGGGAACACGTTGCCCGCCCACCGCAGCGCCCGGTCGCCGTAGAGGTAGCCGATCCCGTAGAAGAGCGGATCGGGCGCCATCAGCCGGAGCGTCGCGATCACCAGCACGGGGATCAGGTCGGTGTTGACCGACGTGGCCAGCAGGTACTTGTTCGAGGAGTTGAGCGCCAGCAGTCCGAGCGGTTGGTCGATCACCCACTCCGCCCAGATGACGTTGCCGAAGTTGTTGGCGACGACCAGGCAGATGATCGCCGCACCGGCCACGGGCAGGAACCACGAGGGCCGGTCGGCTGGGGCGGGGATCGGGTCGGCGTCGGTCACGGCTGGTCGCTGTCGTTCGGGTCGGCGTCGACCGTCCGGTCGGGCCTACGCTGCGCCCACGCTACCGGCGGGTCCGAGTCCGACCCGCCCCGAGTCCACCGGGGGGACACGTGCAGGGGACGATGCAGGACCGACCGCTCACGCTCGACGGGTTCGTGGAACGGGCCGAGCGGCTCTCCCCCCGCAAGGAGATCGTCACCGCCACCGTCGGCGGGGTGGAGCGGGTGACCCACGGCGAGTGGGCCGACCGGACCCGGCGGCTGGCCGCCGCGCTCGACACCCTCGGCGTCTCGGCCGACGGACGCGTGGCCACGTTCGCGTGGAACACCGCCCGGCACCTGGAGCTCTACTTCGCAGCGCCGTGCAGCGGCAGGGTGCTCCACACGCTCAACATCCGGCTGTTCCCGGAGCAGGTCACCTACATCGTGGAGCACGCCCGGGACGAGGTGATCTTCGTGGACCGGTCGTTGCTCGGCCTGCTCGGTCCGCTCGTCCCGACGTTCTCGACCGTGCGTCACCTCGTCGTCATGGAGGACGGCGCACCCGTGGTGGAGGTGGAGGGCCTCGACGGTGTCGAGCTGCTCGACTACGAGGCGCTGGTCGCCGCCGAGCAACCGGCCGAGTTCCGTGTGGACGACGAACTCCGGGCGGCGTCGATGTGCTACACGTCGGGCACCACCGGCAACCCGAAGGGCGTCGTCTACACCCACCGCAGCACCTACCTGCACACGATGGCGGCGATGTTCGCCGACTCGGTCGGCGTGTCGGAGTCCGACACGATCCTGCCGGTGGTCCCGATGTTCCACGCCAACGCCTGGGGTCTCGCCCACGCCGGGGTGGCCGCGGGGTCCACGCTCGTCATGCCCGGACCGAACATGGTCCCGGCCGCGCTCGCCGGGTTGATCGAGTCGGAGCGGGTGACGCTGGCCGCCGGCGTGCCCACCATCTGGATGGGTGTCCTCCCGGAGCTCGCCGGACGCGACACCTCGTCGCTGCGGGTGATCCCGTGCGGCGGCTCGGCGGTGCCGAAGGCGCTGTCGGAGGCGTACCGGGAACAGGTCGGACTGCCGATCCTGCAGGCGTGGGGGATGACCGAGACCAGTCCGGTCGCCTCGGTCGCCCACGTGGTGTCGTGGCTGGCCGACGGCACCGAGGACGAGCTCGCCGACCTGCGGGCCTCACAGGGCCGGCCGCTCGTGGGCGTGCGGCTGCGGATCGCTGACCAGGCCACCGGCGAGGAGCTCCCGTGGGACGGCGAGCAGCGGGGCGAGCTGCAGGCCGCCGGCCCGTGGATCACGGCGAGCTACCACGACGACCCCCGATCGCCCGAGTCGTTCACCGCCGACGGGTGGCTGCGCACCGGCGACGTGGCCGTCATCACCCCTGACGGCTACGTGCGGATCGTCGACCGCACCAAGGACGTGGTGAAGTCCGGCGGGGAGTGGATCAGCTCGGTCGAGCTCGAGAACGAGATCATGGCGCACCCCGCCGTGGCCGAGGCCGCCGTGATCGGCGTGCCGCACCCCAAGTGGTCCGAGCGCCCGCTCGCGTGCGTGGTCGTGGCCCCGGACGCCGAGCTCAGCGCCGAGGAGCTGCTCGAGTTCCTCGACGGCCGGGTCGCCAAGTGGTGGCTGCCCGACGACGTGGTGTTCATCGACGAGGTCCCCAAGACCAGCGTCGGGAAGTTCTCCAAGAAGGACCTGCGCGACCGGTTCGCCGACCACGTCCTGCCGACCGCCGGGGACTGAGTCCCCGGCTCAGTTGGCGAGCGACCCGCCGTAGATCTGCCAGGCGAGCAGGGACTTGGCCACCAGGCTGAGCACCAGGTACGTCCGCTCGCCGAAGAGGTAGTCGGACCAGCGGCCGACCCGGCGGTACTGCAGCCACTGGTTGAGTCCGAAGCTGAAGAACAGCACCTGCTCGGTCACGACGATCCCGTACACGAACCCGGGCACCGTCTCGGCGCCGACCACGTTGATCCAGATGGCGACCCACGGGGCGAGGCCGGCGATGGTGCCGAACCAGAACGCCTGCATGCTCGTGGAGGTGCGGCCCGGTGGGTTGGTCCGTTCCTGGACCCAGCCGAACAGGATCATGGCGACGTTCGCCCCGACGATCGTGACCACACCGGTGATGTCGGTGACGCCCGAGTACGCGGCGATGAGCACGATCATCAGCGACGCGCTGAGGGAGTACTCCACCCAACGGAAGCGGTTGATCCCTCGGCCGAGGTCGGCCTCGTAGGTGGCTCGCCCGACCGTGGCGGTGAGGAGGTGGTCCAGCGCGGCGAGCGCCAGGAACACTGCGACGGCGATCCCGATCGGCAGGTCGAACAGCGGCTGTGGCGCGCTCAGCCTGCTCCCCGGGGGACCGGTGGGGAACGTCGAGGTGATCGTGATGGCGAACCCGCCGCTCAGCACGAGGATGAGCACCGCCTGGGCCGCGTGCAGCACGGTCAGCCCGACGTTCCACCTCCACAGCCCGCGCAGACGGGTCGGGGAGGTGTCGACGGCCGGGACCGGTGTGTCGGGTGTCGTGTCGGTGTCCACGGGGCCAACCTACGCCCGGGGTGCCGCCGTGACGGCGACCCGCTCCACGTAGGGTGAGCGTGCGTGTGGGACTTCGCCCGTCGGCCTGCCTGGATCGTCAGCCACGTGCTGGTGGTGGTGGGCGTGTGCGTGCTGGTCGGCCTCGGTCTCTGGCAGCGCGCCCGCTACCTGGAGGAGACCGACCGGCTCGAGCGGATCGAGGCCCGGGCGTCGTCCCCGCCGGTGCCGGTGGAGGAGGTCCTGCCGCCGGCGACGGCGGTGGGTGACCTGCCGGCGTCGGCCGAGTTCACCCGGGTCAGCGCCGCCGGGACGTGGGACCCGGCGGGCGAGGTGTACGTGCGGAACCGGTCCTACAACGGTGCGCCGGGCTCGTGGGTGCTCACCCCGCTCGTGCTGGCGGACGGGAACGCGCTCGCCGTGGTGCGGGGTTGGATCCCGAACGTGGACCCGGACCCGCCCGGACCGCCGTTCCCCGGCGCCGAGCCCCCGGGTGGCCCCGTCGAGATCGCCGGGGTGGTGCAGCTCAACCAGACCAGGAGCTCCCTCGGCGCCGCCGACCCGGCGGGTGGGCGTCTCGAGATCCTGAACCGGGTCGACCTGGAACGCCTCGGCGAGCAGCTGCCGTACCCGCTGCTCCCGGGCTGGGTGCTGCTGGACGCACAGGACCCGAAGCAGACGACCCCGCTGCCGTCCCGGGTCGGCGTGGAGGTGCCCTCCGCCGGGCAGAACCTCTCGTACATGTTCCAGTGGTGGCTCTTCGCTGCGATCGCGGCCGGCGGCTACGTGCTCGTGCTCCGCCGTCACGCCCGGACCCGGGCCGCGGGTGGTGAGACGCCGGTCGAGGACCACCCGGACCTGCCGACGGCCGTCGTCGGGCCGGACGCCGGGTCGGTCGGGTCGGGCCGTGGGGGAGCGGGACCGGTCGGTGGCTGAGTCGGAGCGCCGCTCGGGTCGGACCGGTGCCGTGCCGAGCGTCCGTGACCGGATCATGGCGGCCGCCGTCCGCTGCGCCGAGCGCAGCGGGGTGCGCCGGTTCTCCCTCGAGGACGTCGCCGCCGAGGCCGAGGTGTCCCGGACCACCATCTACCGGCAGTTCCCGGGTGGCCGCGATCAGCTCGTGCAGGAGGCGGCCACCTGGGAGGTGGCCCGGTTCTGGCGGCGGGTCGGTCGGGCGGTGGCCGGCGAGGCGACGCTCGAGGACCGGCTCGTGACCGGACTCGTCGTCGGGGCCGACATGATCGCCCGCAGCCGGATCATGGCGGGGGTCGACGACGCCGAGGTCGAGGAGCTCGCCGCCGCCCTGCGGCCGTCGGACCCGCTGGTCCACGGCGTGATCCGCGCCGAGTTGCGCCGGTTGCTCGAGGTCGAGGACGCCGCCGGTCGACTCCGACCCGGAGTCGACCTGGACCGGTCGGCGGACTACCTGACCCGGATGACGCTGTCGGTCCTGGCCAGTCCGGCCGGGGTCGACCTCACCGACCGGGCGGCCACCACCGAGCTGGTCCGGACCCAGTTCATCGGTGGGATCGTCCCGGCCTGAGCGGCCCGGTCCCGCACCCGCTCCCCACCGTTCCCGCTCCCACCGTTCCCGCTCCCCACCGTTCCCGCTCCCCACCGTTCCCGCTCCCCACCGGTCCCGCTCCCCACCGTTCCCGGTGCAGCCACCCACCGGCGGGATGGTCCCGTGCACCGAGAACGTGCTCGGCCGGCGGGCGGCGCTGTGGGGGCGGCGCTGTGGGGGCGGGGCGGGGCCGCGGCGGGGGCGTGGACCGGGCGGATGTCACACCGGGGGTGCGTTGCCACTGAGACAGAATCGGTCTTATTGTTCCACCCGTGGCAGTCGCAGCGGGGACGAGGAGCACCGCCCAACGGGCGGGGGAGCGGCCCGAGGCCGCCACCTCCCCGGCCGACCGGGCGCTCGACGCCCTCGAGGAGTGCGTGCTGCGGTGGGGCCTCGCCAAGACCACCGTGGACGACGTGGCCCGGGCCGCCGGGATCTCCCGGGCGACGCTGTACCGGCTCTTCCCCGGCGGGAAGTCGGCCATGGTCCAGGCCGGCACGCACCGCATGGTCACCCAGCTGGCCGAGTCGCTGGCCGAGGACGTGGCCGACGCCACCGACCTGGGCGACGCCCTGACCCGGGCGATCGTCTCGGCCCGACGCTTCCTGTCCGACGACGAGGCCCTCCAGCTCGTGCTCGAGCACGACCCGGCCTCGATCAAGGCCCAGCTCGCCCTGGGCGGGTTCGAGCAGGTCCTCGACGCCGCCGCCGGCGCCATGGGCCCGGCGTTGGCCCCCTTCGCCGGTTCGGCCGAGCGTGGCGCCGCCGCCTCGGTCTGGGCGGCCCGTCTGATCGTCTCGCACCTCGTGGACCCGTCCGAGGACGACCTGGGCGACCCGGTCGTCGCCGGCGCGCTGGTCCACGAGTTCCTCCTGCCCGGTTTCGACCGGCAGGCCGTTCGTACCAACCAGCCAACCACCCACCCAACCACCCAACCGGCGGGCACCGCGCCGGAGGAGGAGCGACCATGAGCACCTACGACGAGCTGATCGGCCGGGACGACGTCAACGACCTCGAGGCCATCCTCGCGGTGACCAACTCGGACCGGGACGCCGTGATCTCCACGGTCGCCCAGCACGCGGAGGCGATCTTCACGTGGGACTACACCAAGGGTGAGCGCCCGGCGCTGGACAAGCTGTACGAGAAGGCCAAGGTCTCCATGTGGAACGGCGAGACCGACCTGCCCTGGGACACGCCGGTCGACCAGGAGCAGCTCGTGGTGGTCAACGCCGAGCAGAACGCTGCGCAGGGGCTCGGGCTGGCGGACTTCGACGTGACCGGGACGCCGTTCGAGTCCTGGACCGAGCAGCAGTGGATCAAGCTCGGCATCGAGTCCCAGAACTGGACCCTCAGCCAGTTCATGCACGGTGAGCAGGGTGCGCTCATCTGCACCGCCAAGATCGTGGAGACCGTGCCGTGGATCGACGCCAAGTACTACGCGTCGACGCAGGTGATGGACGAGGCCCGCCACGTCGAGGTCTTCGCCAAGTACCTCGACACCAAGCTGTCGGGCTACTACCCGGTCAACGCCCACCTCAAGATGCTGCTCGACGACATCGTGGCCGACAGCCGTTGGGACATGACCTACCTGGGCATGCAGATCATGGTGGAGGGCCTGGCGCTGGCGGCCTTCGGCTTCATGCACCAGATGACGACCGAGCCGCTCCTCAAGCAGCTGCTCCGCTACGTCATGAGCGACGAGGCCCGCCACGTGGCCTTCGGCGTGCTGTCCCTCAAGGAGTACTACGAGCAGCTGTCGGACGCCGAGATGCTCGAGCGTCAGGAGTTCGCCTTCGAGGCCGCCGTGCGCATGCGGGACCGCTTCATGCAGCAGGAGGTCTGGGAGCGCATGGACGTGCCGGTCAAGGAGGCCATCGAGCTGGTCATGCGCACCCCCACGCGGCAGCTGTTCCAGATGATGCTGTTCTCCAAGATCGTCCCGAACTGCAAGAAGCTCGGCCTGCTGGACCGCAACGACCAGTGGCTCCGTCGGCGGTTCGAGGAGATCGAGGTGATCCAGTTCGAGGACTGGGTCGACACGAGCGACGAGTACGAGCGCTTCGCCCTGGGCGAGCAGCTCGAGCCCACCGTCGGCTGACCCGGTCGGCGGCGTGGCCTAGCCTCGCCGCCGTGACCGACGGCGCCCCCACACTGCTGGTCCTCCACGCGCTCAGGCTCCGGAGTCTGGCGTCCGTCGACGTGGTGGCCGCCCGGTTCGGGCTGGAGGAGCGGGAGGTCGAGGCCCGACTGTCCGAGCTCGACGCGGCCGGACTGGTGACCCACCGGGACGGGCGTGTCAGCGGGTGGCGGCTGACCGGAGCGGGTCGGACCCACGGCGAGGAGCTGCTCGCCCGTGAGCTCGACGAGTCCGGAGCACGCGACCGGGTGGTCGACGCCTACGAGCGGTTCCTGGCCGTCAACGCCCCGTTCCTGGCGGTCTGCACCGACTGGCAGGTGGTCGAGGGGCCGGAGGGGCCGGTGGTCAACGACCACGCCGACGCGGCCCGGGACGCCGAGGTCCTCGGCCGCCTGGAGCACATCCACCGGTCCGTCACGCCGGTGACCGACGCGCTGGCAGCTACGCTCGGGCGCTTCGACGGGTACACGGCCCGACTCGCGGTTGCCCACCAGCACGTCGGTGCCGGTGAGCACGAGTGGATCACCGCCGTCGGCGTCGACTCGTACCACACGGTGTGGTTCGAACTGCACGAGGACCTCCTCGCCACACTCGGCCGGGAGCGGAGCCAGGAGCGAACGTGAGCACTGCAGCCAACCGACCCCGCTTCGGCCGGGTCGTGACCGCCATGGTCACGCCGTTCGACGAGCGAGGTGACCTGGACCTCGACGCGGCCGCCGAGCTCGCCGACTGGCTGGTCGCGACCGGCTCGGACGGACTGGTCCTGGCGGGCACCACCGGAGAGGGCCCGACCCTGAGCGACTCCGAGGCGCTCGCCCTGTTCCGCCGGGTGCGGGAGGTCGTGGACGTGCCGATCCTCGCCGGTACCGGGTCCAACTCCACGGCGCACGCGGTCGAACTGACCCGTCAGGCCGCCGGCGAGGGTGTCGACGGCATCCTCTCGGTGACGCCGTACTACAACCGGCCCTCGCAGTCGGGCATCGAGGCGCACTTCCGGTCGGTGGCCGCAGCGACGGACCTCCCCGTCGTGCTCTACGACATCCCCGTGCGCACCGGTCGCAAGATCTCGACGGAGACGATCGTCCGCCTGGCCCGCGACGTCCCGAACGTCGTCGGACTCAAGGACGCCGCCGGCGATCCGAGCGAGACGGCCAGGGTCGCTGCGGGCGCGCCCGCCGAGTTCGAGGTGTACAGCGGCGACGACGCCATGACGCTCCCCCTGCTCGCCGTCGGGGCGGTGGGCGTGATCTCGGTCGCCTCCCACTGGGTGGCCCGACAGTTCGGTGAGATGTTCGACGCCGCCGAGCGTGGCGACCTGGCGGCCGCACGCCGGATCAACGACCGGCTCATCCCCTCGTTCGACTTCGAGTCGGGAGACGCCGCACCCAACCCGGTGCCCACCAAGGCGCTGCTCGAGATCCTCGGGTTGCGCGTCGGCGGGTGCCGGCCACCCATGGGTCCACCACCGGAGGGGCTGGCCTCCCGTGCCCGCGCCGTTCTGGACGGGTTGGCCTGACGTGGCTGCACCGGTCCACATCACGTTCCTCGGCGGCCTGGGCGACATCGGCCGCAACTGCGCCGTCCTCGAGCAGGAGGGCGCGCTCCTCCTCATCGACTGCGGGATCATGTTCCCCGACACCGACATGCTCGGGGTCGACGTGGTCCTGCCGGACTTCACCTGGCTGCGTGAACGGGCCGACGACATCGTCGGCTGCGTGGCCACGCACGGGCACGAGGACCACGTCGGCGGGCTCTCGTACCTCCTGCGGGAGGCGAGCTTCCCGGTGTTCGGATCCGAGCTCACCCTGGGCCTGGCCCGGGGCCGCATCGAGGAGGCGGGCCTGCTCAAGCGGACCGAGCTGACCCCGGTCGCCGACGGCGAGGTCTGGGAGATCGGCCCGTTCGACGTGGAGTTCATCCCCACCACGCACTCGGTACCCGAGGCGTTCGCGACCGCCTACCACACCGCCCAGGGGACGATCCTCCACTCCGGCGACTTCAAGATCGACCTGAGTCCGGTCGACGGTCGGCTGACCGACCTGGCGCGCATCGGTGCGCTCGCCGACACCGACGGGATCCGGCTGCTGCTCGCCGACTCCACCAACGCCGACCAACCCGGCCACGCCCGCTCCGAGACCAGCGTGGGCGAGGTCCTCTACAACCTCCTGCACCACCAGGAGGGTCGTCGGGTCGTGGTGGCCTGCTTCGCCAGCCACATCCACCGGATCCAGCAGCTCGCCGACGCCGCCGTGTCCTTCGGTCGGGTGGTGGCGCCGCTCGGCCGCTCCATGCGCCGCAACGTCACCATGGCCAGGGAGCTCGGGCTCCTGCACATCCCCGACTCGGCGCTCATCCAGGCCGAGGACATCGGCGACCACGCCCCGGGCGACGTGATGGTGATCTGCACCGGGTCCCAGGGCGAGCCCATGTCGGCCCTGGCGCAGCTGTCGACCGGCGACAACCGCTGGCTCCGGGTCACCGACTCCGACACCGTGATCCTCAGCTCGCACCCGATCCCGGGCAACGAGCACGCCGTCACCCGGGTCATCGACAACCTGATGCGGGCCGGTGCCGACGTGGTGCACTCGGGCATCTCCGACGTGCACGCCACCGGGCACGCCAAGCGGGAGGAGCTCAAGCTCTACCAGTCGATCGTGCAGCCGGAGTGGTTCGTGCCGGTCCACGGTGAGTTCCACCACCTCGTGGCGCACGCCCGGATCGCCGAGGACATGGGGGTCCCCGAGGACCACGTGATCGTGGCCGAGGACGGCGACCGACTGGTGCTCGACGACCAGGGCCTGCGCAAGGCCGGCCGGGTGCCCGCCGAGTACGTCTACGTGCACGGGACGGTGGGTGACGTGAGCTCCGGGGTGCTCGCCGACCGGCAGGTGCTCGCCCAGGAGGGACTCGTGTCGGTGATCGTCTGCGTGGACCCGGGGTCACGGCGGCTCGTGGCCGGCCCGGAGGTCGCCACCCGTGGGTGGGTGCACCCCGAGGAGTCCGCCGCGCTCATCGCCGAGTTGTCCGAGCGGGTGGCGGACACCGTGCGGACGGCGCTCGCCGACGGCACCACGGAGCGGGCGGCGCTGGCCAAGGCGGTGCGTCGGGCCGCCGGCTCGTTCGTCTCCGAGCGCACCCGTCGTCGCCCCATGGTGGTGCCCGTGGTGCTGTTCACCGGGGACTGACGGCGAGGAGTCCGCCCCGATGCGCCCGGGGCGACGGATGTCACTCCCGGCGACCTGCGCCCTCGGGATGTCGGTGGGTGATGCTGGGGTTGTGTTGGACGGCACCGAGACGGTGCCGACGGAGCCGGTCCACGGAGGTCATCGGTTGTTCGCTCGACTCGGTCGTACGTGTGTCCGCAGGCGCGGGTGGGTCGTCGCCGCCTGGGCGGCGGTCCTGATCGTCGGCGGCGTCGCCACCTCGGCGGTCGGGCCGGACTTCCGCAGCGAGTTCGCGCTGCCCGACGTCGAGAGCCGGGCCGGGTTCGACGTCATCGAGTCGTCCTTCGCCGGCCTCGGTGCCGGTGAGCGGGGGACGGTGGTGTTCGAGTCCCCGGACGGGTTCTCGGCCGAGGAGCGGGCCGCCGCCTCGGCGTTCCTCGACCGGGTCGCCGGTCGTCCGGACGTCACGGTGGTCTCGCCGTTCGCCCCCGGTGGGGAGCTGCAGGTCTCGCCGCTGCCCGGCCGGGCCGGCACGATCGCGTTCGCCACGGTCGAGCTCGCCGGCGAACCCGACCGCGGGGCCATCGAGGACTTCGGCGCAGCGGTCGTGGCGGACGCGCCACAGGTGGACGGTCTGCGCGTCGAGTTCGGGGGGCAGATGTTCTCCCGCTTCGAGCCGCCGGAGTCCGAGCTCCTCGGACTGGCCTTCGCCATCGTGATCCTGATCCTGGCGTTCGGCTCGGTGCTCGCCATGGGACTCCCCATCGGGGTGGCGCTCGGCGGCATCGGCGTGGGCTCGATGCTGCTGGTCCTCCTGTCCAACGTGACGACCATGCCCGACTTCGCCACCAGTCTCGGCGTCATGATCGGCCTGGGTGTGGGGATCGACTACGCGCTGTTCATCGTCACCCGGTACCGGGAGCAGCTGCGCGAGGGTCACGGGGTGACCGAGTCGGTCGCAATCGCGCTCGACACCTCGGGTCGGGCCGTGGCGTTCGCCGGACTGACCGTGGTGATCTCGCTCCTCGGCATGCTGTTGATGGGCGTCGGGTTCGTGACCGGACTCGGGATCGGTGCGGCGGTGGTGGTGACGGTCACGATGGTGGCCTCGCTCACGCTGCTCCCCGCCCTGTTGGGGTTCGTGGGGGAGCGGGTGGACCGCACCCGTTGGCGGGGGCTCGTCGCCGCCTGCCTGGTGGCGGTCGGGCTGGTCGGTGCCGGCCTGTCGGTGCAGCCGCTGCTGGTGGCGCTCCCGCTCGCCCTCGTCGTGCTGGTCGCCGGCAGCGTGGTGCCGGCGCTGCGCCGGGAGGTGCCCCGCCGGGTCGAGCGACCGCTCGAGTCGACCGTCGCCTACCGGTGGAGCCGACTGGTGCAGCGTCGTCCCGTGCTGATGGCCGGGGGCGCCACGCTGGCCCTGCTGCTGCTGGCCCTGCCCGTGCTGGACCTGCGGCTCGGATTCGCCGACGCCGGCAACGACCCGCCCACCTCGACGACCCGGCAGGCCTACGACCTCCTCGCCGAGGGGTTCGGCCCGGGGTTCAACGGGCCGCTGACGCTGGTGGCCGAGCTGCCCGAGGGCGTGGCGGCCGAGGATCTGGGCCGGGTGGCCGAGGCCGTCGGTGCGGACCCCGGGGTGGCGTTCGTGACCCCCGCCAGCACCGACGACCCGGCCGCACCCACGGCTGCGATCTGGCAGGTGTTCCCGACCACCTCGCCCCAGGACGCCGCCACGACCGAGCTCGTCCAGCGACTCCGGGCCGAGGTGCTGCCGGGGGCGGAGCCCGCCGGCACCGAGGTGCTGGTCACGGGGTTCGTCGCCGTCACCGTCGACTTCGCCGACTACCTCGCCGGCCGACTGGTCGTGTTCTTCGCCGCCGTCCTGGCGCTGTCGTTCCTGTTGCTGCTGATCGTGTTCCGCTCGGTGCTCGTGCCGCTGAAGGCGGTGTTCATGAACCTCCTGAGCATCGGCGCCGCCTACGGCGTGCTGGTCGCGGTGTTCCAGTGGGGGTGGCTGAGCTCGCTGGTCGGCGTGGAGCCGGCCCCGGTGGAGCCGTTCGTGCCGATGATGTTGTTCGCGATCGTGTTCGGCCTGTCCATGGACTACGAGGTGTTCCTGTTGTCCCGGGTCCGGGAGGAGTGGCTGCGCTCGGGTGACAGCAGCCGATCCGTGGCCGACGGGCTGGCCGCGACGGCCCGGGTGATCACGGCGGCCGCGGCGATCATGGTCTTCGTCTTCGGGTCCTTCGTCCTCGAGGACAACCGTTCGATCAAGCTGTTCGGGCTGGGCCTCGCCGTGGCCGTCCTGCTGGACGCCACGATCGTCAGGCTGCTCCTGGTGCCGGCCACCATGGAGCTCCTCGGCGACCGCAACTGGTGGATCCCCCGCTGGCTCGACCGCATCCTGCCGACGCTCCACGTCGAGGGGCCGGGCCCGAACGCCGGGACCGGCGAGGGTTCGGGGGCGGCGGACCGCGAGCTCGAGCCGGTCGGCTGAGCTCCGGGGTCGCCGAGGCTCCGCCACGCCGTCACCCCCGACCGGTAGGTTGGAGGGGCCGTGGCCACCAGAACCCCCCAGTCAGCCCGGTCGTCCAAGCGAGCGCCGTCCTCCGGCTCCTCGCGGTCGAACCGTCAGCCCCCCCGCTCCGCCTCGGGCGGTGCCCGGACGCCTGCCCAGCGCTCGGCGCCCCGGTCCCGGCAGGGGAGGGGCGTCACCAACTCCTCCACGCCGTGGGGCCTCCTCTTCGACGGCCACGGGCACGACGTGCTCGGCGTCGTGTGCGTCCTCCTGGCGGTCCTCGTGGCCCTCGGGGTGTGGTTCGGGGCGGCGGGTCCGGTCGGCTCCGCCCTCGACACCGCCACCCGGGGTCTCGTCGGCCTGCTGGCCGTGGTGGCTCCCCTCGGACTGCTCGTGACGGGTGTCCTGTTGATCCGCGGCCGGCGGCCGCAGGGGCCGACGGTGCCCGAGCCCACCCGCCGCCGTCGCGGCGCCGCCGCACAGGACGATCCGCCTGCGGAGGACGCCACCGCCCACATGGAACTCCCGGCCGACCGACTGCCGGCCCGGATCGCCGGTGCCGTGCTGGCCGTGGTGGTGGCCCTGCTCGCCGCCCACCTGCTCGCCGGGACCGACGTCTCGATCAGCGAGGACGGTGTGGACGCCTACGGCGCGGCCGGCGGGCTGCTGGGTGCGGCCGTGGGGTGGCCGCTGCTCCGCCTGGTCGGCCCCTGGGGTGCGTGGGCCGTGCTGCTGGCCCTCGCCCTGCTCGCCGCCGCGCTCCTCAGCGGCCGTCCCATCCGCCAGCTCGCGGCCTCCGTGGCGCACGGCGTCGGGCCGGCGATCCGGGCCGTGGTGGCGTGGGTCCAGGGTCTGTTCGTGGTGGGCTCCGGTTCCGACGCCTCGCCCCGGGCCCGTCTGTACGACCAGGACGCCGAGTCCGACGAGACCGTGGCCCGCCCGCGGCGCCGCACCCCGTCCCGGCGGGCGACGGCCGAGGAGCCTGCCGACACCACCCCGGCGGCGACCGCCGCACCGGCACCGGCGGCGGCTGCCGCCACGGCGGTCGTCCCGCCCGCCCCGGCACCGACCGGACCGCCCGAGCAGCTCGAGATCGGTCTGCCGCCCGGCGCGGCCGGGTCCAGCTGGAAGCTGCCGCCGTCCAACTCGCTCTCGCTGTCCGAGCGCGCCGAGGTCGACACCCGTGCCGTGGAGGTGCGGGGCCAGCAGCTCGAGGCGGCGCTGGCGGAGCACGGCGTGGAGACCCGGCTCGTCGGCATGGTCGTCGGACCCACGGTGACCCGCTACGAGCTGGAGCTCGGCGTCGGCGTGAAGGTCGCCCGGGTGACGTCGCTCAACAAGGACATCGCCTACGCGCTCGCCGCCTCGGACGTGCGGATCCTGGCGCCGATCCCCGGCCGTCAGGCGATCGGGATCGAGGTGCCCAACGCCCAGCGTCAGGTGGTCAACCTGGGCGACATCCTGGCCTCGCCCGAGGCTCGTGCCGCCACCCACCCGTTGCAGGTCGGCGTGGGTCGGGACATCACCGGCTCGGCGGTGATGATGGACCTCTCCGAGATGCCCCACCTGCTCATCGCCGGCCAGACCGGTGCGGGCAAGTCGAGCTGCATCAACTCGATCATCACCTCGATCATGATGCGCACCACCCCCGACGAGGTCCGCATGATCCTGGTGGACCCCAAGCGTGTCGAGCTCACCCAGTACAACCGCATCCCCCACCTGCTCACCCAGGTCGTGACCGACCCACGCAAGGCCTCCAACGCCCTCAACTGGGCGATCAAGGAGATGGAGCGCCGCTACGACCTGCTCGTCCGGGTCAACACCCGGGACATCGGTCTCTACAACGCTGCCTACGACGCGGGCGAGCTCGAGCCCGAGCCCGGCGAGGACCTGGAGTTCGAGCGACTCCCGTACATCCTCATCGTCGTCGACGAGCTGAACGACCTCATGATGACGGCGCCCCGGGATGTGGACGACGCCATCTGCCGCATCGCCCAGAAGGCTCGCGCCGTGGGCATCCACCTGGTGATCGCCACCCAGCGACCCTCGGTGAACGTCATCACCGGCACCATCAAGGCGAACGTCCCGGCCCGTCTGGCCTTCGCCGTGGCCTCGGCGGTCGACTCCAAGGTCGTGCTCGACCAGCCGGGCGCCGAACGCCTGGTCGGCAAGGGCGACATGCTGCTCCTGACGTCGGGGACGACGGTGCCCCACCGGATCCAGGGTGCCTGGGTCGACGAGAAGGAGGTCGCCAACATCGCGGCCTTCTGGCGTCGCCAGAACCCGGCCACTCCTGCGGCCGCCGCTGTCGTCGTCGACGACGTGCAGGGTGACCAGCACGCACCTGCCGGTGGCGGTTCGGCCGGCGGTGGGAGCGACGACGACGCCCTGCTCGAGCAGGCGATCGAGCTGGTGGTCGGCGAGCAGCTCGGTTCCACCTCCATGCTCCAGCGTCGGCTCAAGGTCGGGTTCGCCCGCGCCGGTCGCCTGATGGACCTGCTCGAGGAGCGGGGTGTGGTGGGCCCCTCCGAGGGGTCGAAGGCTCGCGTGGTGCTGCTCACC
The DNA here is from genome assembly GCA_903873135.1 of uncultured Actinomycetes bacterium. Lineage (GTDB taxonomy): Bacteria > Actinomycetota > Acidimicrobiia > Acidimicrobiales > Microtrichaceae > SXMI01. Next base: position 16,710 of record CAIQNH010000016.1, on the reverse strand, counting down.
CCGGAGGACCTCGCGGCGTCGCGTGCCGGCGGCGCGGGCGGGGGCGCACCGGCGGCGGTGGACCCGCTGACCGGCGACCCGGTCGTCGGCGACCCGACGGCGGAACCGTCGGGTCCCGTCGGCCCGACGGTGGACTGAGCGCCGTGCCCGAACGCGACTACCGGGCCGAGGGCATCACGATCCACTGGTCGAGCGACCTCTGCATCCACTCCGCCAACTGCCTGCGGGCGCTCCCGACGGTGTTCGACACGGAGGCCCGTCCCTGGATCCAGCCGGGCGACACGCCTGCCGACGATCTGGCGGCTGCCGTCGACACCTGTCCGAGCCGGGCGCTGACCTACACCCGCACCGACGGCGGTGCGGACGGCCCCGGTGCCCGGGCACCCGCTGACCGAGCCGACACCGCTGCGGCCGACGAGTCAGCGGTGACGATCCACGTGAAGGACGCCGGACCGCTGGCCGTGGTGGGGTCGGTGCGCGTGGTCGACGCCGAGGGGACCGAGCTGGCGGCCGGGGACCGGGTCTTCCTCTGTCGCTGCGGCCAGTCACGTCGCAAACCCACCTGCGACGGCTCCCACAAGCGCGTCGGGTTCGAGGGCTGAGGGGCCGCTCTGCCCCCGGGGCCCCGCGGCCCCGTAACCTCTGGCCGTGCCGTCCTACTGGGTCGAGACCCTCGGTTGCCCCAAGAACGAGGTGGACTCCGACGTGATCGAGGGGTCGCTCCGCGCCGACGGGCTGGTCCGCGCCGAGGACCCGTCGAGCGCGGACCTGGTGGTCGTCAACACCTGTGCCTTCATCGAGGCCGCCCGTGAGGAGAGCGTGGCGGTCACGCTCGAGCTGGCCGGCCTCCGTCGGGACGGCGCCTCGCTCGTGCTGACCGGCTGCATGGCCGAGCGCTACGCCGACGAGCTCGCCGAGCTGCTCCCCGAGGCCGACGCCGTGGTCGGGTTCGCCGGACAGGCCGACCTGGCCGCGCGGGTGGGCCTGGCCGACGCCCGAGAGGCGGCGACGCCGGTGGACGCGCCCGTCCGTCGACGGTCCGCTCCGGCGCTCGACCTGGCGCACGTCCTGCGACCGGCGTCGGTGCGTCCGTGGGCCTACGTGAAGGTCGCCGAGGGCTGCGACAAGTCCTGTGGCTTCTGCGCCATCCCCACGTTCCGGGGTCCGCAGCGGTCCCGACCGGTCGAGGAGGTGCTCGCCGAGGTCGACCGGCTGGAGGTCCGGGAGGTGGTGCTCGTCGCCCAGGACCTGGCGGCCTACGGCCGGGACCGCACCGCCGCCGAGCCGGGTGAGCGTCGGATCGTGGAGCTCGTGACCGCCGTCGCCGAGCGCGTGCCGTGGGTCCGGCTGCTCTACCTGTACCCGTCGGAGCTGACCGACGAGCTGGTGGAGTTGATCGCCACGGGGCCGGTGCCGTACTTCGACCTGTCGCTCCAGCACGTGGCGGCGCCGCTCCTGCGGGGGATGCGCCGGTGGGGGGACGGCCAGCGGTTCCTCGAGCGGATCCACGCCATCCGGGAGCTCCGCCCGGACGCAGCGTTCCGGTCGAATTTCATCGTCGGCTACCCGGGCGAGCGGGAGCGCGACCACGACGAGCTGCTCGAGTTCGTCGAGGCGGCCGAGCTCGACTGGTGCGGCTTCTTCGAGTGGTCGCCCGAGGAGGGGACGCACGCGGCGGGCCTCGGCGACCGGGTGGACCCGGAGGTGGTGCAGCTCCGGCTGCGAGAGCTCGGGGAGCTCCAGGACGCGGTGACGGCGCGTCGCCGTGACGACCTGGTGGGCAGCACCATCGAGGTCCTCGTGGACGAGCCGGGCGTGGCCCGCAGCCACCGTGAGGCGCCCGCCATCGACGGCGTCGTGCACGTACCGGCGTCGTTGGCGGTGGGGGAGTTCCACCGGGTGCAGGTGGTCGACGCCGTCGGGACCGACCTGGTCGCCGAGCCGTGACGGCCTCCGACCCCTCGTCGACCTTCGGGCCCTCGGCCCTGCTCACGCCCGCCAACGCCATCACCGTCGTGCGCCTCCTCGTGGCGCCGTGGGTGTTCTGGTTGATCGCCGACCGGGAGTCGGGGTGGCTCCTGTTCGCCCTCTGGGTGGCCGTCACCGCCTCGGACAGCCTCGACGGCTGGCTGGCCCGCCGCCAGGGCACCACCCGCTCGGGGGCGTTCCTGGACCCGCTCGCCGACAAGGTGCTGGCCCTCGGCGGACTGTGGGCCGTGGTGCTCGCCGGGCGGTTCTGGTGGCTCCCGGTCGCCCTGGTGACCCTGCGGGAGGTGCTCATCAGTGCCTTCCGGAGCTACTGGGGGCGGCGGGGCCTCGCCGTCCCGGCGTCCCGGGTGGCGAAGTTCAAGACGTTCCTGCAGTTCAGCGCCGTGTCCCTCGTGGTCTGGCCGTGGACCACCGGCGTGACCTGGATGGCCGACGTCGTGCTGTGGCTGGCGGTGGCCGTGGCGTGGATCAGCGCCGTCCAGTACGTCCGGGCCGGCTCCCGGGCCACCTCGGCCACCGGCTCGGCCTGAGCCGGCGTCGGGGCCCCGGGACGAGGGGTAGCGTCCCGTCGTGCGTTGCGAGGTGGTGGCCATCGGGACCGAGCTCCTGCTCGGACAGATCACGGACACCAACTCGTCGTGGATCGGCGAGCAGCTGGCGCTCGCGGGGATCGACTCGCTGTACCAGACCAAGGTCGGCGACAACCTGGACCGGATCGTCGAGACCCTCGAGCTGGCGCTGTCCCGCAGCGACGCCGTCGTCTGCTGCGGCGGGCTCGGTCCGACCCAGGACGACCTGACCCGGGAGGCGCTGGCGGTGGTCACGGGCGCGCCGCTGGTCGCCGACGAGGCCATGGAGGAGCACATCATCGGGCTCTTCTCGGGCCGCGGGCGACCGATGCCGGCCAACAACCTCCGTCAGGCCGAGCGCCCCGAGGGGGCGGCGTTCATCGAGCAGATGCCGGGGACGGCGCCGGGACTGGTCTGCCCGCTCCGTCGGCCCGGTGCTGACGGCGGGACGCGGGAGCTCGTGCTCTACGCCGTGCCGGGGGTCCCGTGGGAGATGCGTGAGATGGTGCTCGGCACCGTGATCCCCGACCTGCAGCGCCGGGCGGGGATCACCTCCGTGATCCGGAGCCGCACCCTGCGCACGTGGGGGGAGTCCGAGTCGGGTCTGGCGGAGCGGCTCGCCGGTCGGATCGACCACCTCGACGGCCAGGGCAACCCCACGATCGCCTTCCTCGCCTCGGGCATCGAGGGGCTCAAGGTCCGGCTGACGGCCAAGGCGCCGACCGAGGTCGAGGCGGACGCGCTGCTCGCGGCGGAGGAGGCCGAGGTGCGCGCCCTGCTCGGCGAGCTCGTCTTCGGCGTCGACGACGACACCATGGAGTCGGTCGTGCTCGACCTGCTCCGGTCCTCCGGACTCACCCTGGCGGCGGCCGAGTCGCTCACCGGCGGGATGGTCGGCTCGCGGCTCTGCGACGTGCCCGGCGCCAGCGACGTCTTCCGGGGCGGGGTGGTCTCCTACGCATCCGCGGTCAAGCACGAGGTGCTCGAGGTGCCCGACGGTCCGGTGGTCACCACCGACGCCGCTGCGGCCATGGCGCTCGGCGTGCGCCGACTGCTCGGGGCGGACGTCGGGATCGCTGCCACCGGGGTGGCCGGGCCGGAGGAGCAGGAGGGTCGGCCCGTCGGCACGGTGTGCCTGGCGGTGGTCTCGGACCCGCCGGGGGGCGACGGGCCGGTGGTCGACACCGTCGAGACCCGACTCCCCGGCGGACGCCGTCAGGTCCGGGAGTTCACGGTCATCTCGCTCCTGGGGCTCCTCCGGCGACACCTGCTGGCCCGCTCGTCCTGATCCGGTGCGCGGGCCGCCCGTCCCGCGCGATACTCGGGACCGAATCACACGGTTGTCGTTCGCCGCCCCGGCGGGAGCCCCGTACGAGACCAGGAGCACCGAGGTTGCCGAGTTCGTTCGTCCACCTGCACCAGCACACCGAGTACTCGATGCTCGACGGCGCGTCGCGCATCGGGGACGTGGTCGCCGCAGCCGTCCGCGACGGCCAACCGGCGATGGGCATCACGGACCACGGCAACATGTACGGGGTCCTGGACTTCTACCGGGAGTGCCAGTCCCAGGGCGTCAAGCCGATCATCGGCAGCGAGCTCTACATGGCCTACGAGGACCGCACCGAGCGCTTCCAGCAGCGGGGGAGTCGGGTCGACGACTCGGGCGGGTCGGTCGAGGGCGGCCGGAAGGCCTACTACCACCTGACCACGCTGGTGGAGAACCAGGCCGGCTACCGCAACCTGATCCAGCTCTCGTCGCGTGCGTTCCTCGAGGGGTACTACCGCAAGCCCAAGGTCGACTGGGACCTGCTCGCCGAGCACTCCGAGGGGCTGATCGTGACCACCGGCTGCCTCGGGGGTCACGTGCTCCAGGCGATGATGAACGAGGGGTTCGACGCCGCGTGCGACCGGGCCGGACGGCTGCTCGACATCTTCGGCCGTGACCACCTGTTCGTCGAGCTCCAGGACCACGGCATCCCCGAGCAGCAGGAGACCAACCCGCTGCTCGTCCGGCTCGCCAACCGGCTCCGGCTCCCGCTGCTCGCCACCAACGACAGCCACTACGTCCACCAGCACGACGCCGTGTCCCACGACGCACTGCTCTGCGTCCAGACGGGCTCGCTGCGCAGCGACCCGGACCGCTTCCGGTTCCACGGCGACCAGCACTACCTGAAGTCCGCCGCCGAGATGCGCTCGGTGTTCGGCGAGCTGCCCTCGGCGTGCGACAACACGCTGTGGGTCGCCGAGCGCTGCGAACTCGAGATCGAGTTCGGCAAGCCCCAGCTCCCCGCGTTCCCGCTCCCGGACGGCTTCGCCGACGACGCGGCCTACCTGGAGCACCTGACCTTCGCCGGCGCCCGTGAGCGGTGGGGCGACGAGCTCCCCGACGACGTCGTGGAACGGCTCGCCTACGAGCTGCGGGTGATCGCCGACATGGGGTTCAGCGCCTACTTCCTGATCGTCTGGGACCTGATCCGCCACGCCCGGGACTCGGCCATCCGGGTCGGGCCCGGTCGTGGCTCGGCGGCCGGGTGCGCCGTGGCCTACTGCCTGCGCATCACCGACCTCGACCCGATCCGCTACGACCTGCTGTTCGAGCGGTTCCTCAACCCGAGCCGCATCTCCATGCCCGACATCGACATGGACTTCGACTCCCGCTACCGGGACGAGATGATCCGTTACGCGGCCGAGCGCTACGGCCGCGACCACGTGGCGCAGATCATCACCTTCTCGACCATCAAGGCGCGAGCTGCGGTCCGGGACGCCGCCCGGGTCCTGGGCTTCCCCTACGCCGTGGGCGACCGGGTGGCCAAGGCCATGCCGCCGCTGGTCATGGGCCGCGACACGCCGCTGCACGCGTGCCTGGAGCAGGACGAGAAGTACACCGAGGGCTACGCCATGGCCGCCGAGCTGCGGTCCATGTACGCGGCCGACCCCGACGCCAAGGAGGTCATCGACGTCGCCCGTGGCCTCGAGGGGCTGCGTCGCGGCGACGGGATCCACGCCGCAGCCGTGGTGATCACCCGGGAACCGCTCACCGAGTACCTGCCGATCCAGCGCAAGCCCGAGTCCGGCCAGGACCCGGAGGAGGCGCCCGTCGTCACCCAGTACGAGATGCACGGGGTCGAGGACCTCGGGCTGCTCAAGATGGACTTCCTCGGCCTGCGGAACCTCGACGTCATCACCGACACCCTCCGGCTGATCCGGGAGCGTCGGGGCGTCGAGGTGGACATCGACGCGGTGCCGCTCGACGACGAGCCGACCTTCGAGCTGCTCCGCCGCGCCGAGACCATCGGTGTGTTCCAGCTCGAGGGCACCGCCATGCGGGCCCTCATCAAGTCGCTCGCTCCCACCACGTTCGAGGACGTGGCAGCGCTCGTGGCGCTCTACCGGCCCGGTCCCATGGCGGCGAACATGCACACCGACTACGCGGACCGCAAGAACGGCCGCCAGGACGTCACCTTCCTGCACCCGGACGCCGAGGACATCCTGGGGGAGACCTACGGGCTGTGCATCTACCAGGAGGGCATCATGCGGATCGCCCAGCGGTTCGCCTCCTACTCGCTCGCGGATGCCGACAACCTCCGCAAGGCCTGCGGCAAGAAGGACCGGGCCAAGATCGCCGCCGAGCGCCAGAAGTTCGTCGAGGGGTGCGAGACGACCGGGTACGGCCGTGACCTGGGGGAGCAGTGGTTCGACATCATCGAGCCCTTCGCCGACTACGCGTTCAACAAGTCCCACAGCTACGGCTACGGCTACGTGGCGTTCCAGACGGCGTACCTGAAGGCCAACTTCCCGGCCGAGTACCTCTCGGCGCTGCTGACCAGCGTCAAGGACAAGCTCGAGAAGGCGGCCATCTACCTGGCGGAGTGCCGCACGGCCGGCATCGAGGTCCTCGTGCCCGACGTGAACCGTTCGGAGTCCGACTTCACCCCGGTGACGTCCGTCGACGAGGACGGCACCGAGCGGGACCAGATCCTCTTCGGGCTCTCCGCCGTCCGCAACGTCGGCACGGCCCTGGTCGAGCTCATCGTCAGCGAGCGTGAGGCCAACGGGCCGTTCGTCGACTTCCACGACTTCGCGGAGCGGGTCAACACCATGGTGCTGAACCGCAAGACCATCGAGTCGCTCATCAAGGCCGGCGCCTTCGACTCCATGGGTCACCCGAGGCAGGGACTGCTGGCGGTGTTCGGGCAGATCACCGACGCCACGGTGGCCCGCCGCAAGGAGCACGACATGGGGGTCATGTCCTTGTTCGGGGCCTCCGACGACGGACCCGTGTTCGACGAGCGGGTCGCCGTCCCGGACATGGAGTTCGACAAGAAGCAGCGGCTCACCTTCGAGAAGGAGATGCTCGGGCTGTACGTCTCGGACCACCCCATGCTCGGTGCCGAGCAGGCGCTGGGCCGTCGGACCGACTGCGGGATCGGCGACCTCGAGGAGGTGCCCGACGGTGAGCGCCGCACCATCGGCGGGGTCGTCACCAACCTGAACAAGCGCTGGACCCGGCGGGGCGAGCTCATGGCCACGTTCACCCTCGAGGACCTCCGGGCCAGCGTCGAGGTCATGGTGTTCCCCAAGATGATGGCTGAGATCGGCCACCTGCTCGACGACGACGTGATCGTGATCACCGGCGGACGGATCGACCGCCGGGACGACAGCCTGAAGTTCGTCCCGTCGGACGTGACGGTGTTCGAGCCGGTGATCGACGAGTCCCCGCCGCTGCGGATCCACCTGTCCTCGAGGCGGCTCGACGACGCCACCCTGGACCAGCTCAAGACGTTGTTCCACGACTTCCCGGGGAACTCCGAGGTCCAGATCGTCCTCGACGAGCAGGCCCTGGTCCGTCTCCCGGACCAGTACCACGTGAGCACGCGGAGTGGCCTCGTGGGCGAGTTGCGGGCGCTCCTCGGCCACGCTGCGGTGACCGTCTGAGCCCACGAACGCTCCGCGTGGCGCGAGTTGCGGGCGAGCCGCTGAGACGCTGGACTGTAGGGCGTCGTCCGGGGCTCCCGGACGCCTGCGGGAACGAGTCGAGGAGAGCAACGCATGGCGCTAGAGGTGACGACCATGGACAGCGTGGCGTTGGGGGACGCCGAGCTGGCCGAGCTGGCGGATCTCTGTGCAGAGGCCGGTCACGCCCACGAGGTCGGCACCCTGTCGAAGCTCCGGGACAACCCGGACTGGGTGCTCGTCAGCCGGGTCCGTGAGGGCAACCACCTGCGGGGGTTCTCCGTGTCGTCGTTGGTGCGTCTCGGTGGGACGCCGTCGATCGTCTACGCCCTGGCCGTCGTCAAGCGGTCGTCACGTCGCGACGCCATCCTGAAGGCGATCGTCGCGGAGAACTTCCGGCGGGCGCTCGCGGCCTTCCCCGACGAGGACGTGCTGGTCGGCGCCCGCTTCAGCGACGCGGGTGCGACCGAGGCGTTCAAGCAGGTCGTCGACATCGTCCCGCGGCCCGGACACAAGGCCTCGGGAGAGGAGCGGGCGTGGGGCAAGCGCCTGGCCCGCCGCTACGAGGTCCCGGCGTCGGCCTACGACGAGCAGACCTTCACCGTGACCGGTGACGGCTCCATCCCGATGGTGGTGGACCACGAGACCTCCAAGCCGGCGTCGGTCCCCTCCGACGTGGCCGCCCAGTTCTCGCACCTGGACCCGGCGCGCGGCGACCACCTGATCCTGTGCGGCTGGGTGATGGCCGAGGACCTGCTCAAGTTCGGGTGACCGCCCGTCTGGAGGACGTGCTCGCGTCCCGGCGCATGTGCCGGGACTTCACCGCAGACCCCGTCCCCGCCGGCGTCCTCGACCCGGTGCTGGCCGCCGCCTTCGCCGGCCCCCGTGCCGGCAACACCCACGGTCTCCACCTCGTCGTCCTCGAGGGCAGGGAGGTCCAGCGGTACTGGGACGTGACGCTCCCCGAACCGAGACGGTCGTCGTTCCGGTGGCCGGGCCTCCTGCGTGCGCCGGTGCTGACCGTGGTGCTGGTGGACCCGTCGGCCTACGTGGAGCGCTACGCCGAGGCGGACAAGGCGGCGAGTGGCCTCGGGGAGTCCGAGGCGGCGTGGTCCGTGCCGTACTGGTTCGTCGACGCCGGCTCGGCGGCGATGGGTGTGCTGCTCGCTGCCGAGGCCGCCGGCCTCGGCGCGCTGTGGTTCGGACTGTTCGGCCACGAGACGGCGGTGCTCGCCGCCCTCGGCGTCCCGGAGGGCCTCCGGGCCGCGGGGACGCTGGCGCTCGGCCACCCGGCGGCCGGGGCGGGGGAGCCGTCGCGGTCGGCCCGGCGGGGCCGTCCCGACCCGGCGGTGCACGTCCACCGCGGCGGATGGTGAACGCCCCCACCTGAACCCGTCGTGACCTCCGGGTGGACGCTAGGTTGACCGACCGTCCGGCTGCCGCCGGCCGGCGTCGATCGGGGGGTCACGTGCACGAGCGCAGCCAACGTTTCTGGTCCTGGTTGGCGGTGAACCTGGGCCGGCACGCCGGTCTGGTGGCCGTGATCGGCCTGGTGTTCACCGTCGTGATCGGGCTGGGGATCACCCGGCTCGAGTTCGCCACCGGCCAGGACAGCTACCTCAACGCCGACGACCAGGTGGCGATCGACAACGTCGAGTACCAGGAGTTGTTCGGCGGACAGGCGCTGCTCACGGCGATCGAGGTCCCGGAGGGGTCCACCGTCGACTCGTTGTTCACCCCCGAGGGTGTGGCAGCGTTCTCGGCCACTGCCGAGCGCGTGCGGGCCATCCCCGACGTCGACGGGGTCATCTCGCCGCTCACCGCGCTCGAGTTCTCCAACTCGCTGATCCAGGCGCCGGCCGGCGGCACCGTGTTCGACGCGATCGCCACCAAGGCGCTCCTCCAGGCCCAGGAGGCCGCCACCGCCGCCGGTGACACGGCGAGCGCCGACGCCCGGGCCGCCGACACCACCGTGACCGCCGAACGTCTGCTGTCGATCCCACCGGAGCGCCAGGTGCTCACCGACCCGGACTGGGTCCGGTTCCTCGTCTACGACAACGAGGGCGGGGTGCGGCAGGCCCTGCGCACGTTCTTCCCCGACGACCGGCACGCGCTGTTGATCACCAGGTTGGCGGGCAACCTGTCGATCGAGGCCGAGGGTGCGGCGGCGGAGGAGGTCGTGCGGACCATCGGCGAGCTCCGTCTCCCGGGGGACCCGGCCGTCCAGACGACCGGGGCGTCGCTCCTGCTGCTCGACATCAACGACTACCTCCAGGGCGGGATGCTGACCCTCGGCGGCATCGCCGTGGCCGTCATGGCGGTGATCCTGCTGTTGTTCTTCAACGTCCGCTGGCGGCTCCTGCCGCTCGCGGTGGTGCTCGTCGGCGTGGTCTGGGCGTTCGGTCTCGCCGGCTACCTGGGGATCCCCCTCACGCTCGTGACCATCGCCGGGCTGCCGGTCATGCTGGGCATCGGGATCGACTACGCGATCCAGATGCACTCCCGGATCGAGGAGGAGGTCGTGATCGACCGCTCGCCGCACCCGATCCAGGAGGCCGCTCGCGGGCTGGGACCGGCGCTGCTGGTCGTGACGTTCGACGCGGTGTTCGCGTTCGCGGCGATCCAGCTCTCGCAGGTGCCCATGGTCCGTGACTTCGGCTGGCTCCTGACGGTGGGCATCGTCGCCATCTGCCTCTCGTCGATCGTCAACCCGCTCGCAGCGCTCGGTATCCGTGAGTACCGCAGCCCGACCCGCGGTCGGAACTTCAGCGAGGGCCGCCTCGGTCGTCTGGTGGTCTGGCTGGGCAGCCTCCCCGCCGCCGCCGCCATCCCGCTCGCCGTGGTCTCGGTCGTGGTGTTCGTGGTGGGCAGCGTCGTCGAGCCGAGCATCAAACTCGAGACCGACCCCACCAACTGGGTGGACCAGGACAACGAGGTCATCTCCGACCTCCGGTCCGTCGCCCGTCAGGTGGGCGGCGACGCCGAGCTCGGGGTGTTCGTCCGCTCGACCGACGGACAGTCCCTGTTCACCCAGCCCGTCGTCGACTACGTGGACGAGTTCACCAGTGCCGAGCTCGAGGCGCACCCGCAGGTCCTCAACGGGGCGACGAGCATCGTGGCGACGATCTCGGACCTGACCGACGTCCCCGGCGCCGCGCCCGAGACCCCGGACGCTGCGACCGTCCGGGCGGCCTGGGACGCCGCCCCGCCGGACATCCAGCGCTCGACCGCCACGACCGACGGAACGGCGCTCAACGTCATCTACCTCACCAAGCCGGGGCCGCTCGAGGAGCGCTCGGCCGTGGTGGAGGGCATCCGGGCCGACGCCGACCCGCCCGCCGGCACGACGGTCGTGCCCTCGGGCCTGGCGGTGGTGGGGACGGGGTTGCTGGCCAACCTCGAGGCCAACCTGGTCGAGCTCACCTGGGTCGCCGTGGGACTGGTGTTCCTGTTCCTCCTGGTGCGGCTGCGCTCGCTCATCCGGGCCCTGCTGTCGATGGTCCCGGTGCTGGTGTCCTCCGGCGTGGCCACCATCGCCATCTGGGCGCTCGGGATCGAGCTCAGTCCCATGACGGCCGTGGGTGGACCGCTCGTGGTGGCGACCTGCACCGAGTTCACGTCGTTGATCCTGCTCCGCTACATCGAGGAGCGGCGGCGAGGGCTCGAGCCCCGGGCGGCGATCGACGTCACGGCGGCCCGCACGGGTCGGGCGTTCATCGTGTCGGCCATGACGGCCATCGCCGGTGTGGCGGTCATCGCGTCCTCGTCGCTGCCGCTGCTGCGGAACTTCGGGTTGTTCGTGGCGATCAAGGTGGCCATCGCGCTCCTGGCCGCACTGGTCGTGCTCCCGCCGCTCGTGATCTGGGCGGATCGGCGCAACTGGGTCTCGCGCGGGATGCTGGACGTCCGCGAGGCGCCGTTCATCGAGGTGCCCGACCACGCGCCCACCGTCGGTGCGGTGGAGTGACCGGGGTCGCGCTCAGCGGCCGAGCTCGGCCAGGAGATCCTCGACGGTGCCGACCGGCGCGCGGCACGCGTGGTCCCTGCAGACGTAGGCCCGACCGTCCGACCCGGTCTCGTCCCGCCCCTCCCACAGGGGCCCGGTGCCCCGTTCGCCGGCGGCCAGCACGACCCCCGGGGTGAAGCGACGGCGCACGGCGTCGGCGAGGTCGGTGCGGTCGCCGGTGACCACGACCTCGGTGACACCGACCGCCTGCAGTTCGACCGCCCACAGCAGCATGCCGAACCCCGTCGGGTGGCGGGCGGCGAGCGACCCGAGGTTGCGCAGGATCGAGCGCGCCATCTCGCCCCACCGCGTCTCGCCGGTGAGCGCCTCGAGTCGGAGGAATCCGACGGCGGCCTGGCTCACCCCCGAGGGCGTGGCCTCGTCGGCGAGCTCGCGGGGCCGGGTGATGAGCTCCTCGGCGTCGTCGGCGGTGGTGAACACCCCGCCCTCCGGATCCCAGTGGTGGCGGGCGAGGAGTTCGGCCACCGCGACGGCCTCGTCGAGCCAGCGCAGACGGCCGGTCGCCTGGTGGAGCTCCACGAAGGCGTCGAGCAGGGCGCCGTGGTCGGAGGCGTAGGCGAGGTGCTGGGCGCGACCACCGTCGGGACCGTCCTGCCACGAGCGCAGCCAGCGACCGTCCTCGCGGCGGAGCCGCAGGCACAGGAACTCGGCCGTCCGCTCGGCCTCCCGCAACCAGTCGGCGTCGCCGGTGGCGGCTGCGGCCTCGGCGAGCGCGCCCACCAGGAGAGCGTTCCACTCGGTCAGGACCTTGTCGTCCAGTCCCGGCCGGGGACGCTGCTCCCGGGCCCGACGGAGCGCCTCCCGGGCCTGCTCGACGGTCGGGGGGCGGCCCAGCTCCGTCCGGTGCCGGATGCGGTTCGGGATCGACGCGCCCTCGAAGTTCCCGCCCTCGGTCACGTCGTAGAACGCGCAGGCCTCCGCGGCGACGTCCCCGAGCCCGGCCGCCTCGAGGACCTCGGCCACCTGGGCGGGCGTCCAGACGTAGAACGCACCCTCCTCGGCGTGGTCACCGCCTGAGGGCGGGAGGCTGTCGGCGTCCTCGGCCGAGAAGCGGCCCCCGTCGGGGTGCGACAGGTCGCGCAGCACGTAGGTGACGGCTTCTCGGAGCGTCTGGAGGTGGCGGTCCGCCCCCGTGATCTGCCACGTGTGGGTGAGGAGCCGGATCAACAGCGCGTTGTCGTAGAGCATCTTCTCGAAGTGGGGGACGAGCCACTGGCGGTCCACGGAGTAGCGGGAGAACCCACCGCCCAGGTGGTCGCAGATCCCCCCGGCGCTCATGGCGTCGACGGACGTGACGGCGGCCTCGAGCGCCGCGGCGGAACCGGTGCGCACGTGGGTGCGCAGCAGGTGGTCGATCGTCATGGTCTGGGGGAACTTCGGGGCCTGTCCGAACCCGCCCCAGGCCGGGTCGAACGCAGCCAGGGCGCCGTGGGTCGCCTCGTCGAGCACCTCGACGCCGGGGAGATCGGTGCCGGTCGGGACGACGTGCCGGCGGACGGCGTCGGCCAACTGGCCCGCCTGCTCGAGCAGCTCGCCGCGCCGCTCGACCCACGCCTCGTGCACGGCGGTGAGCACCTGCGTGAACGACGCCTGGCCGCCGCGGGGCTGGTCCGGGAAGTACGTGCCGCAGAAGAAGGGCTCGCCGTCCGGCGTGGCGAACACGGTCATCGGCCAGCCCCCGTGACCGGTCATGGCCTGCGTGGCCTCCATGTACACGCGGTCCACGTCGGGACGCTCCTCGCGGTCGACCTTGACGTTGACGAACCACTCGTTCATCACCTCGGCGGTCGCCTCGTCCTCGAAGGACTCGTGGGCCATGACGTGGCACCAGTGGCACGACGAGTAGCCCACCGAGATCAGGACGGGCCGGTCGCTGCTGCGGGCCTCCTCGAACGCCTCGGCCCCCCAGGGCCGCCAGTCGACCGGGTTGTCCGCGTGCTGCTGCAGGTAGGGGCTGGTCTCGTCGGCGAGGCGGTTGGGCATGCGGGCACGCTAACGCCGCTGCGGTCGGTGGCCGCCCCGGGCGGTAGCGTCGGCGCCGTGGAGTGCAGACTGGACGGCAAGGTGGCCCTCGTGACCGGGGCGTCGCGGGGTATCGGGCGCGCGATCGCGGCGGCCTACGCCGAGGCGGGGGCATCGGTGATGCTCTCGTCGCGGAAGGCCGACGCCCTCGAGGAGGCGGTCGCGGGCATCCAGCCGGCCGCGGGTGCCGAGCTGGCCACCTTCGCGGCCAACGCCGGTGACCCGGAGGCCGCCGCCGCGTGCGTGGCCGCCACGGTGGAGCGCTTCGGCCGCGTCGACGTGCTCGTCAACAACGCTGCGACGAGCCCGTACATGGGTCCCATGATCGACATCGACCTGCCCCGACTCGACAAGACCTACGACGTGAACCTCCGGGGCGCGTTCGTGTGGACCCAGGAGGCCTGGCGCCGGTCCATGCAGACCCACGGCGGTGTGGTCGTGAACATCTCGTCGATCGGTGGGCTGTCGGTCGAGACGTCGATCGGTCACTACAACGTCACCAAGGCGGCGTTGATCCACCTCACCAAGTCGCTCGCAGCGGACCTGGCTCCCGGGGTGCGGGTCGTGGCGATCTGCCCCGGGCTCGTCAAGACCGACATGGCCCGGGCGCTGTGGGAGTCCAACGAGGAGGCGGTCGGCAGGATGGTGCCGCTCCAGCGGCTCGGGGAGCCGGAGGACATCGCCGAGGCCGCCGTGTTCCTGGCCAGCGACGCCGCCTCGTGGATCACGGGGACGACGCTGGTCGTCGACGGCGGGATGCTCCTCTGAGTCCTCCGGGTCCGTCCGGACTCAGCGGACGGTGCTGTTGATCACGATCCTCGTGCCGCAGACGGCGTCGATCGCCCACCGACCCTCGGCCACCTCGACGGCGCCGGGCACGGTGGCCGGCTCGTCGAAGCTGAAGTAGAGGTGCCGCAGCCGGCCGGGCCGGCCTCCGAGCCACCCGGCGAGCTCGCCGTGGGTGGCCTCGAGGAGGCGCAGGCGGCCGGCACCGCCCCAGCCGAGCTCGACCCAGTGGTTGCCGTCGACGGCTGCGCCCCGGGCGGTGACCCGACCGTCGAGGACGTCCCGGAACAGGGCGGTCGCCCCCGGGAGGTCGGCGACGGCGTGGACCACGCGCCCGAGCGACGCGACGGGGTGGTCGAACGGCAGGTCCGGGAAGCCCTCGGGCGGGTCCTGCTCCCGACGGACGCCCACCCGGGACTCGGCCACCTGCACCACGATCCCGTGGGCGTCCCGGGGGTGGATGAACGCCTCGCGCCACACCGGGTCGTGGCGGTCCTCGTCGACGGGTTCGATCCCGGTCGCCCGGAGCGCGTCGGTGACCCGCTCGAGCCGGTCCACGGTGAAGGTGAGGTGGTGCGGGCCGGGACCGGACCGGTCCAGGAAGGTGCGCAGGAACCCACGCCCGGACTCCGGGTGGATGCCCTCGACGACGAAGCCGTTGGCGAACCTCAGCTGGGTCCAGCCGAACCCGTCGCTCACGCCTCGGTCGAGGTACCGGCCACCCAGGGCGTCGGCGAACACGGGCCACGGGTCGGTGATCTGCTCCACGGCGATCGCCACGTGCTCGAAGCTGGTCGCCGCTGCGGTGTCGTCGGTGGTGTCGCTCACGTCCGGGGGGATCCTGGGGGAGGCGTCGGTCCGTCGGCCGGCGCACGGAGTCGGTACCGCTCGATCTTGCCGAGCGCGGTCCGTGGGAGCGAATCGCGCAGCTCCAGCTCGCGGGGTGCGCACGCCGCCGGCAGCTCGGAGCGGACCGCTGCGCGGAGGTCCTCCAGCGCCGGTGGCTCGACCCCGGGGGAGGGCACGACGACGGCGACGACCCGCTGGCCCCACTCCCGGTCCTCGCGCCCGACCACGGCGACCTCGTCCACTCCGGGGACGGTGGCCAGGATCCGCTCGACGGGCTCCGGCCAGACGTTCTCGCCGCCGGTGACCACGACGTCGTCGGCCCGTCCGGTCACGGTCAGCCGACCGGTGTCGGGGTCGAGCACGCCCAGGTCGTCGGTGCGGAACCACCCGTCGTCGCCACCGAGGACGGTGCCGTCCCGGAGGGCCCGGGCGAGCGACGGGGTCCGGAGCTCGATCGGCGCCGGCACGCTCCAGTGGGTGCCCGGCGGGGTGGCCGTCCGGACGGACACGCCGTTGAGCGCCAGACCGTCGTAGACGACCCCGCCGAAGGTCTCGGTGCAGCCGTAGGTGGTCACCGTGTTCCGGGGGCGGTCCACCGGAGGGGCCGAGCCCCCGAGGAGGATCGTCCGCCACGGTGTCGGGTCGATCCGCCGGAGGAGGGTCGGCACCAGCGACACGTGGGTGCAGCCTCGTCGGGCGGCGTCGGCGAGCACGGCCGGCTCGGCGCGGGGGACGACCTCCAGTCCGGCGCCGGTGAGGAGCGCCCTGGTGACCACCGAGAGCCCGCCGACGTGGTGCAGCGGCAGACAGGCGAGCCAC
The DNA here is from genome assembly GCA_903873135.1 of uncultured Actinomycetes bacterium. GTDB lineage: Bacteria > Actinomycetota > Acidimicrobiia > Acidimicrobiales > Microtrichaceae > SXMI01. The sequence goes on along the minus strand of CAIQNH010000016.1, from coordinate 696 downwards.
CGCACGTCGGGCGCCACGCCGAGGGCCGTGGCGGTGGCGAAGGCGGCAGCCTCCACGCCGGCGTGCGTGTGGATCGCCGCCCGGGGTCGGCCCGTGGTGCCCGAGGTGGCGACGACCAGGGCGTCGCCCGGACGGAGCCCGCCCGCGTGGTCCTCCGGGGTCTCCGACCCGGGCAACCGGCGCTCGCCGTCGGGTGTGACGATCCGGGCGGGCCGGACCACCTCGACCAGCCGCTCCAGGTGTGCGGTGGGCGCGTCGACGGGGAGGGGAGCGGCGACGTCGCCTCGGTCCCACACGCGTCGCAGTTCGTCCAGGAAGGCCGGGCCTCCGGGCAGCGCCAGTCCGACGAGCTCAGGCACCGGTGGTCACCGAGTCACCCACGGGGGTCACGGTACCGTCGGTGCCCGTGGACGATGCGGTCGGGCCGGAGGCCGTGGTGGTGCGGGCCGGACCGCCGGCGCGGGCGCTCGCCGCTGCGGCGCCGCTGATCGCGCTGGGACTGGTGCTGTGGAGCGCGTCCCGGGGCGGGCTCGACCGGACGGCGGCCGACGTCGTCCCCCCGTGGGTGCTGGCGGTGGTGACGCTCGTGGCCGCCGGTGTGGTGTCGTGGCGGGCCGCGACCCAGCGGGCCGAGCTCACCGCCGACGGCGTCCGGTGCCGGAACCTGCTCGTGTCGTTCGAGGCCGACTGGGAGCT
>CAIQNH010000015.1 GCA_903873135.1 uncultured Actinomycetes bacterium | reverse complement strand
CGGGCACCACCACACCAGCGAGGAGCTGACCATGGCGAACAACACCCCCTACCGACCGATGAGCAAGCGGCTCGGGCGACCGATGGGTCGACCGGTGCGCTCGCGTGCCAGCGAGTGGACCCCGCCGGGGACCGGGGCACCCCGCGCCCGGGTAGCCTCCCCGCATGCCGGAACCGAGTGATCTGAACCCCCCGTCCGACCTCCCCTCGACGCTCGGCGAGCTCCGGGCGTCGGGGTGGCGGTCGGAGTCCGTCAAGCACGAGATCCGTCGCAACGCCACGGCGCGCATCCGGGCCGGTGAGCCGCTGTTCCCCCAGGTGCTCGGCTACGAGGACACCGTCGTCCCCCAGCTGCAGAACGCCCTGCTCGCCGGACACGACGTGATCTTCCTCGGTGAGCGTGGACAGGCGAAGACCCGGATGATCCGTGGGCTCGTCGAGCTGCTCGACGAGTGGATCCCGATCGTCGAGGGCTCCGAGATCAACGACGACCCGTACGCGCCGGTGTCGGTCCACGCTCGTCGGCTGGTGGCCGAGTCAGGCGACGCCACACCGGTGTCGTGGGTGCACCGCTCGACCCGCTTCGGCGAGAAGCTCGCCACGCCCGACACCTCCATCGCGGACCTGATCGGCGAGGTGGACCCCATGAAGATCGTGGAGGGCCGCTACCTCTCCGACGAGCAGGCGCTCCACTTCGGTCTGGTGCCTCGGACCAACCGGGGCATCTTCGCGATCAACGAGCTGCCCGACCTCGCGGAGCGGATCCAGGTCGGCCTGTTGAACGTGCTCGAGGAGCGTGACGTCCAGATCCGTGGCTTCAAGATCCAGTTGCCGCTCGACCTGCTGCTCGTGGCCTCGGCCAACCCGGAGGACTACACGAACCGGGGTCGGCTGATCACTCCGCTCAAGGACCGCTTCGGTTCGCAGGTCCGGACGCACTACCCGCTGGAGGTGGAGACCGAGGTCGCCATCATCGAGCAGGAGGCCGACCCGTTCGAGGTCGACGGCGTCGACGTGGTGGTGCCCGAGTTCATGACGGAGGTCATCGCCACCGTGTCGCACCTGGCTCGTCAGAGCCCTCACATCTCGCAGCGGTCGGGTGTGTCGGTCCGCCTGTCGGTGGCCAACCAAGAGGTCCTCGTCGCCAACGCCGTCCGTCGCGGACTGCAGGCGGGGGAGTCCACCGTGGCGCCCCGGGTGTGCGACCTCGAGGCCCTGCCCGCCGCCACTGCGGGCAAGGTCGAGATCGAGGCGGTCGAGGAGGGGCGTGAGGGCCAGATCCTCGAGCACCTGGTGCGCTCGGCGGTGCTGACGGTGTTCCGTGACCTGGTGAACCCGGACCAGTTGACCGACGTGGTGGCCGGGATCGAGGGCCGGGATCCGGTTGAGGCCGGCGAGGACGTCGCCATCGCCGACTACCAGTCGTTGGTCGAGGACCTGCCGGGGCTCCGGGCGCCGGTGGTCGGTCTGGTCGGCGCCGAGGCGTCGCCCGCAGCGGTGGCCTCGGCGGTCGAGTTCGTCCTGGAGGGACTGCACCTGTCCAAGCGGCTCAACAAGGACGCCGTCGGCGGACGGGCGCAGTACCGCTCCCGCGGCTGACCCCCCAGCTCACCTCCCCCCCCAGCTCTGTGGTGCGAGCTACATGGATGCACGTGTAGCTCGCACCACAGAGCGGTGGGGTGGTGGGAGGGGAGGGGAGGGTCGGGTGGCCGGGGGCCGCCGGTCCGGGTCCGGCGGTACCATCACGTCGTGGCCCGCCCCCGCTTCCGCTACTCGCCCTGGGACGGGACCCAGACCGGGTTCGACCTCGACGAGTTCGACCTGCTCGACGAGCTCTCCGACGACCTGCTCTACCACGGTGACGTCAACTCGGCGCTGCGTGAGCTGATGCAGCGGGGCCTGCGCGGTCCCGACGGCGAACGGCTCGGGGGTCTCCGCGACCTCCTGGAGCGGCTGCGCGAGGAGCGTCAGCAGCTGCTCGACCAGTACGACCTCGGCGGGGTCTACGACGAGATCGCCGAGGAACTCCGGCAGGTCGTCGACGACGAGCGGGCCGAGCTCCAACGCCAGCTCGAGGCGGCCGAGTCCTCCGGCGACGACCGCCGCGCCGAGCTGGCCCGGGACTCGTCGGCCAACCGCAACCTGGAGCTCGACATGCTCCCGCCGGACCTGGCCGGCCAGGTGAGCGGGCTCCAGCAGTACGAGTTCACCTCTGCGGAGGCCGCCCAGCGGTTCGAGGAGCTCGTCGAGCGCCTGCGGGAGCAGCTCGCCCAGCAGACGTTCGAGCAGATGACCGGGGCCATGTCGCAGATGACGCCCGAGGACATGGCCCGGATGAAGGACATGCTCGCCGACCTCAACGCCATGCTCGAGCAGCGGGCGGCGGGGGAGGAGCCCGACTTCGACGCCTTCATGGAGCGGCACGGCGACTTCTTCCCGGAGAACCCGCAGACGCTCGACGAGCTGCTCGAGGTCATGGCACAGCGGATGGCTGCGGCCCAGGCGATGCTCAACTCGATGACGCCGGCCCAGCGGGACCAGCTCCGTCAGCTCTCCGAGCAGCTCCTCGAGGACGTGGACCTGAACTGGCAGGTCCAGCAGCTCGGCTCGAACCTCCGGGAGATGTTCCCGGACGCCCCGTGGGACGAGCGCTACGACTTCCAGGGCCAGGAGGGAGTCGGCATGCCGCAGCTCCAGGGTCTCGGCGAGATGCTCGGCCAGCTCGACCAGCTCGAGGCCGACCTGCGCGGCGCGGTCGACCCCGGCGCCCTCCTCGAGCTCGACCTCGACCGGGTCCGGGACCTGCTCGGCAACGAGTCGGCCGAGCAACTCCGCCGGCTGGCCGAGGCGTCCAGACGCCTCGCCGACGCCGGGTTCGTGGAGCGCCGGGACGGGCGTCTGGAGCTGACCGCACGGGGGCTCCGCCGGCTGGGCCAGAACGCCCTCGCCGAGCTGTTCCGCAAGCTCGACCGTGACCGGATGGGCTCGCACGAGCTGGAGCGGTCCGGGTTCGGCCACGAGCGGTCGTTCGAGTCCAAGCCCTACGAGTGGGGTGACCCGTTCCAGTTGGACCTGACCCGCACGATCCGCAACGCCGTGGTCCGCGGCGAGACGGCCCCGATCCGCCTGCAGCCCGACGACTTCGAGATCGAGCAGACCGAGCAGGTGGTGCGCTCCTCGACGGTGCTCATGCTGGACCTCTCGCTGTCCATGCCCATGCGCGGCAACTTCCTGCCGGCCAAGAAGGTCGCCATGGCGCTGCACACCCTCATCTCCATGCAGTACCCGCGGGACTACCTGGGCCTCGTGGCGTTCTCCGAGACCGCCCGGATCCTGTCGGTCGACGAGCTGCCCGAGGCGTCCTGGGACTTCGTCTACGGCACCAACATGCAGCACGGGTTCCAGCTCGCCCGGCAGCTGCTCAGCGGGCAGTCGGGCACCAAGCAGATCCTGATGATCACCGACGGCGAGCCGACCGCCCACATCAACCGCTGGGGCGAGCCCGAGTTCCACTACCCGCCGATCCGGGAGACGGTCGACGCCACCATGCTCGAGGTCGGCCGGTGCACCCGGGCCGGGATCACCATCAACACCTTCATGCTCGACCCGGATCCGAGCCTCCAGCGGTTCGTCGAGCAGATGACCGAGTTCAACCGGGGCCGGGCGTTCTTCACGACCCCGGACACCCTCGGTGACTACGTCCTGGTGGACTTCATCGAGCAGCGACGTGAGCTGCTCCGCGGCCGGCGTTGACGGCCGGGTCACCACGCGCGAGCTGTGTCTCACTGAGCGTGGTCGGCCGGACGAGGACCGCGCGAGGTTTTTGTTGCATTCCCGCGACGAGTGCCTCTAGTCTGCGGAACACATCGTTGTAATTACACGGTGGTCGAGTTCGACCGGACGCCTCGGTGGCCAGTCGTTCCCGGGCCGGGCGACAGCCGGCTGGGAACGACCGACACCCTGGAGGGGGTTCCCGGTCGGTGCTCGTGGCCACCCGTTGCAGTTGCTGCGGTGGACCCGCTGACAACAGCCGGTCGAGCAGGCCGACGGCCCGCTCGCTCCGGTCGCTCCCGAGGGGGAACGCATGGCTCCAGTCCACGAACCGACCAACGATCCTGCAGCAGAGGACCCGGTCGTCGACCCGGGCGGGTCCGAGAGCTGGCAGCTCTACGCCAACTGTCTGGGCGTGGACCCGGACCTCTTCTTCCCCGAGCGTGGCGCGTCCACCCGGGAGGCCAAGCAGGTCTGCCAGGGGTGCGTGGTGCGGGAGGAGTGCCTCGAGTACGCCCTCGCCAACGGTGAGAAGTTCGGGATCTGGGGCGGCCTCAGCGAGCGTGAACGGCGGCGCATCCGTCGTGCCCGTGCGCTCGCCCGCGCCGCCCAGCAGTCCCAGACGGCCTGACCGCCGACGGGCGCGCCCTGCGCCCGGCACGGTGAGTCCCACCGCAGCGGCCGACCGCGGCCGATGCGATCAGGCGTCGTCGTCGGGCCGGAAGGTCGTCGACGGCGTCACGACGACGTCGACACCGACGTCGTGCGGTCCGACCGGGAGCGAGTCGGCGACCTGCACGTCGTGCACCACCGCCACCAGGAGCGTGCCGGCGTCGCGCCGCTCGAGCGCCCGGTCGTAGAAGCCTCCCCCGAATCCGAGCCGGACGCCGCTGCGGTCCACGGCGACGGCCGGCACCACGACCACGGTGATCGAGTCCGGCTCCACCGGGTCGGAGCCGTCGGGCTCGAGGATCCCGAATCGGTTGGGGCGCATCGGGGTCCCGTCGTCCCAGCGGCAGAACCGCATGTTGCCGCGATCGTGCGGGTCGACAACCGGCAGGACCACGGTCCAGCCGCTCGAGCGGAGCGTCGGCGCCAGGGCCGCCACGTCGACCTCGCCGTCGGTCGGCAGCGACAGCGCCACCACGCCCGGAGGTCGGTCGCCGAGGAGTTCGAGGAGTCGGACACGGGCGGCCTCGTCCAGGACGGCCCGCTCGTCGTCGGGGAGCTCCCGTCGGGCCCGACGGTGGGAACGGCGCAGTTCGCTGCGCTCTGAGGAGGTCACGTCGGGGGCGTCGGGTCGGGCACCGCGCGACGGACGTGCGCGGTCCGACCCGGGGGAGTGGGTCAGACGGTGGCGACCGGCTGGGCGCCCCGGGCCTTCAGGATCCGGCGACGCTCACGCTCCGAGGTGCCACCCCAGACGCCGTGGTCGATGCGGTTCTCGAGGGCGTACTCGAGGCAGTGCTCGCGCACCGGGCAGTCGGCGCACACGCGCTTGGCGACCTCGACCCCCACTCCGTCGGAGGGGAAGAAGAGGCTCGGGGGCTTCTCGGCGCAGTTGCCTTCGGCCATCCACTGGGTGTCGGCTGCGGTTTCCATGCGTAGATACTGACGCTCCGGAGTGACGGTTTGTTCCTCGAATCCTGAGCCTCTGTGCCCGGACTCAGTCCACGGCCCCGTGTTCTGCGGGTGCTCCCGGTGGGGTGTGACGGACGGCGCACCGGCCGAGGTGGTCCGGGGGCGCACCGGGTCACGTCCGGGGTCGGGGGTCCGGTCCGCAGGTGCCCGTGGCAGACTCACCGTAGCTGAGAGCCACCCCCGGTCTCTCAGGCGACGCGCTGACGACGACCCCGTCGGCACCACATACTCCGAGCCATGCAGAACCCCGACCCGCAGCCCACCGATCCGTACCTGGCCCAGCCGGCACCGCTCCCCCCCACGGCTCCGCCGGTCCAGCCCCGGCCGCAGGCCCCCGTGGCGGCGCCCCCGACGGCACCTCCCACGGCGCCGGTGGCGCCCGGTTGGGTGAGCCCTGCCGCCCCGCCCGTGACGCAGACCATGCCGACGCCCGGCTGGGCACCGCCGGCCCCGCCGCCCGTGCCGCCGGTCGCCCCACCCCCCGGTCCACCGGCCGCGGGTGGACCGTCGGCCGGCCCGGCCGGTCGCCGGAGTGGTGGTGACCGTCGAGGCGGTGGCGTCAAGGCGGCGCTCGTGGGCGGCCTCGTCGGCGCGATCGTGGCCGGTGGCCTGACCACCGCCGCACTGTGGAACCGGGGCACCTCCTCGGTGACCGCGTCGAGCGTCGCGGCACCGTCCCGGCCGAACGCGACGATCGCCGGTGAGCCGCTCGACATCCAGACGTTGCTCGACAAGGTCGGGCCGTCGGTCGTGTCGATCCACACCGGCACCCGCCAGGGCGACGCAGCCGGATCGGGTGTGGTGCTGACCGAGGACGGCGTCGTGTTGACCAACGCCCACGTGATCGAGGGCGCCACCACGATCGAGGTCGACTTCGCCGACGGACGCACGGCCGAGGCCAGGGTCCTGGGTGCCGTTCCCGAGAACGACGTCGCCGTCGTGAAGGTCGAGGGGCTGACCTCGCCGGTGACCCCCGCCGAGCTGGGTTCGTCCGAGGAGCTGCAGGTCGGCGACACGGTGGTCGCCATCGGCAACGCCCTCAACCTGGGCGACGAGCCGAGCGTGACCACCGGGATCGTCTCGGCGACCGGTCGGTCGATCCAGGCGCCGTCCGGTTCGTCGCTCGACAACCTCATCCAGACCGACGCCGCCATCAACCCCGGCAACAGCGGCGGCCCCCTCATCAACGCGTCGGGTCAGGTGGTCGGCATCAACACGGCCATCCTGGCCGACGCCCAGAACATCGGCTTCGCCCTGTCGATCGACTCGATCCGCAGCCTGGTCGAGGACCTCTCGGCCGGCCGTGAGGCCGCTGCGGCCCGACCGGTGCTCGGCGTGGAGACCGTCGGCGTGACCGACATCAACCCGGCTGTCTCCGAGCGCTACGGCGTGACCGCCACCTCGGGTGCGTTCATCCAGACGGTGTCACCCGGGAGCGGTGCCGAGCAGGCGGGCCTCCAGGAGGGCGACGTGATCGTGGCGATCGACGGGCGTCGGATCAGGTCCGCCGCCGACGTCGGTCAGGTGGTCCGGTCCATGCAGCCCGGCGACACCATCGAGATCACGTGGGAGCGTCAGGGTGAGGAGCAGACCGGCACGGCGACACTCGGCAGCCGCTGAGGCGGCCGAGCGAGGTGACGGCAGCCGCTGAGGCGGCCGAGCGACGAACCGGCAGCCGCTGAGGCGGCCGAGCGACGAACCGGCAGCCGCTGAGGCGGCCGAGCGACGAACCGGCAGCCGCCACGCCCGACGCTCGCTGCCGGGCCCGGCCCGGCACCGGAGTAGGGTGCGCACCATGCCTGAGGATCCACAGCTCGACGAGGAGCAGTTGCCGCCGGTCGCGTTCTCGACCATCACCTACCTGGGTCCGGTCGCCCCCCACTGGGACGTGGCCTGGACCGACGGCGACGAGCGCGTGATCGACGAGTTCCGCAAGCGGGTCAACGCCCGCCTCCAGCTGCTCCCCGTGCACGACCCCCAGTTCCGCCGCAACCGGGAGCGGGTCAACCGTGACGCCGAGCGTGAGCGCATCGAGCTGGTCTGGGACCTCGGCTACGACGAGGAGGCCGAGGAGTCCGCAGGGGCTGCCGGCCGTTCCTGACCCGGCCCCGGGCCGGTAGCCTGTCGCCGTGGCGGACGAGGCTCCAGCATCCGATGGCGGTGTGGATCACTACCTGAACCGCGAGCTGTCCTGGCTCGAGTTCAACGCCCGGGTGCTGGCGCTCGCCGAGGACCCGCAGACCCCGCTCCTGGAGCGGGTGAAGTTCCTCGCCATCTTCAGCTCCAACCTCGACGAGTTCTTCCAGGTCCGGGTGGCCGGCCTCAAGGACCAGGTGGCGGCGGGCGTGAAGGGTCGGAGCCCGGACGGGCGTTCGGCCGCCCAGCAGCTCGACCAGGTCCAGGCGCGGGCCGCAGAGCTGACCGCCCGGGCCGACGAGGTGTTCCTCAACCACCTGGTGCCGTCGCTGGCCGACCAGGGGATCGTCTACTCGACCTGGGCCCAGCTCGACGACGACGACCGGGAGTGGCTCCGCGAGGAGTTCGACCAGCGGATCTTCCCGGTGCTCACCCCACTGGCGGTCGATCCCGGGCACCCGTTCCCCTACATCTCGTCGCTGTCGCTGAACCTGGGCGTGATCGTCCAGGACCCGTCCACCGACGAGCGCCGCTTCGCGAGGGTCAAGGTGCCGCCGCTGCTGCCGCGGTTCGTGGTGATGCCCGACGGCGAGCGGTTCGTGCCGCTCGAGCAGGTCATCGCCGCCCACCTCGACGGGCTGTTCCCCGGGATGCAGGTCGTCGACCACGTGGCGTTCCGGGTGACGCGCAACGCGGACCTCACCGTCGAGGAGGAGGAGGCCGAGGACCTGCTCGCCGCGATCGAGGTCGAGCTGCGCCGTCGCCGGTTCGGCAAGGCGGTCCGGCTCGAGGTCGAGGACGACATCTCGGCCGAGGCCCTCGAACTGATCCGTGAGGAGCTCGAGCTCGAGGAGGCCGACGTGGTGGCCCACGCCGGACCGGTGGGCATGAGCGGGCTGTTCTCGGTGGCCGAGATGGACCGGCCGGAGCTCCAGTACCCGCCGTTCACACCGGTGACGCAGCGCCGGCTGGTCAGCGAGGAGGGCGAGCGGCTCGACATCTTCGCCGCCATCGCCGAGGCCGACCTGCTCGTCCACCACCCGTACGACAGCTTCGTCACCTCCGTCGAGGAGTTCATCCGTCAGGCCGCTGCTGACCCGAAGGTGCTCGCGATCAAGCTCACGCTGTACCGGACGTCGGGCGACAGCCCGATCGTGGCGTCGCTGATCCGGGCCGCCGAACAGGGCAAGCAGGTGGTGGCGCTCGTCGAGCTGAAGGCCCGCTTCGACGAGGAGCGGAACATCGAGTGGGCCAGGCGTCTGGAGCGCGCCGGCGTCCACGTGGTGTACGGGCTGGTCGGACTGAAGACCCACACCAAGACGTGCCTCGTCGTCCGCGAGGAGGGTTCGGGGGTCGTCCGCTACTGCCACGTCGGGACCGGCAACTACAACCCCAAGACGGCGCGGCTCTACGAGGACTTCGGACTCCTGACGGCGTCGCCGGAGATCGGGGCCGACCTGTCGCAGCTGTTCAACTACCTGACCGGCTACGCCCGCAACGTCGAGTACCAGAAGCTGCTCATGGCGCCCCACGCGCTGCGGCCGGGGCTGGTGGACCTGATCCGCAACGAGCGCCGGGCGGCGCCGGGGACCGGGCACATCGTCATGAAGATGAACAGCCTCGTCGACCCGGACATGATCGACGAGCTGTACGCGGCGTCGGCCGACGGCGTGCGGGTGGAGCTGATCATCCGGGGCATCTGCTGTCTGCGTCCGCAGGTGCCGGGCCTCTCGGAGCACATCACGGTGCGGAGCCTGCTCGGTCGGTACCTGGAGCACTCGCGTGTCTACCGGTTCGCGAACGGCCGGGGCCCGGGCGCCGAGTGCCACTACATCGGCTCGGCCGACCTCATGCCCCGCAACCTCGACCGCCGGGTCGAGGCCGTGGTCCCGATCGACGACCCGGACCTCCGGGCCCGGTTGGACGAGGTCATCGCCGTGGAGCTCGCCGACGACACGCTCGCCTGGCAGCTCGTCGGCGACCGCTGGGAACGGGTGGAGCGTCACTGCACCGTGGAGACCCACGTCGAGCTCCAGGAGCAGGCGGCCAAGCGGGCCACGATCGAGCTCCGCTGAGCCACCGGTGGGCCGGGACGACGACCTCCCCGAGATCCGGGCTGCGGGCGGTCTGGTCTGGCGCCGTTCCGGCGGTCGGGTGGAGCTGCTGGTGGTGCACCGGCCCCGCTACGGCGACTGGAGCTTCCCCAAGGGCAAGCGTGACGGCGACGAGCGGGACCGGGACACGGCGTTGCGGGAGGTCCGGGAGGAGACGGGTCTGCGGTGCCGGCTCGGGCCCGAGCTGGGCTCCGGCCAGCGCTACGAGGTGGTGGACCGCAAGGGGCGCTCCCGCCGCAAGCGGGTGCGCTGGTGGGCCATGACGGTGGACGGCGACGGCGAGGCCTCGGGGGCGGGCTCCGACGGTGAGGTGGACCGGACCCGCTGGTCGGCGATCGAGGACCTGCTGTCCGGGGCGGACCCGCTCACCTACGACGACGACCTGGAGCTCGTTCACCTGCTGGTCACCTCGGGGGCCCTCGAGGCCGACTGAGGGGCGTGTTCCGGCCCCCGGACCCCGCTGTCACCCATGATTCGCGCGTCGTTCACCTGCGCGACACCTCGACGTCGCCGTCCGTTGAGGGGTGCTCCCTAGGTTCCGGCCCGACCGGCGGTCCGCGCCGACCGGTCCGAACGAGCACAACGCCCAACGAGGAGTCTCCGCATGCAACGTTCCCGTCTCGTCGTCGCCCTGGTGGCGACCGCCGCCCTCTCGCTGTTGGCCGTGGCCTGCGGCGGTGACTCGGAGTCCGGTGGTGGCTCCGGTTCGGAGTCCGGCGGGGGCGACCTCACCGGCACGATCTTCGCCACCGGCTCGTCCACCGTGGAGCCCATCACCGCCCTGGTCGGCGAGTCCTTCAACGCCGAGAACCCGGGGGTCGACATCACCGTCGAGGGTCCGGGTACCGGTGACGGGTTCAAGAAGTTCTGCGCCGGGGAGGCCGACATCTCCGACGCCTCCCGGAAGATCAAGGACGAGGAGATCGAGCTCTGCAAGGCCGCCGGCGTGGAGTACGTCGAGCTGGCCGTGGCCTCGGACGCGCTGACCGTCGTCACCAACGTCGACAACACCGCCGTGTCCTGCCTCACCCTCGAGGACCTCTACGGCCTGGTCGGGCCGGAGTCGGACTCGGTGGCCACCTGGGCCCAGGCCTCGCAGTTCGGGGCCACCTCCCAGCTGCCCGACGCCGAGCTGAAGATCTTCGCCCCGGGTCAGGAGTCCGGCACCTACGACTCGTTCGTCGAGCTGGCGCTGTCGAAGATCACCGAGGAGCGCCTCGGTGAGGACCCGCCCAAGGAGACCCGCACCTTCGGTGGTCTGGCCGACGACAACGAGATCATCCGCGGCATCCAGAGCTCGCCGACGTCGTTCGGGTGGGTCGGATTCGCCTTCGCCGAGCAGGCAGAGGTCAGCGAGATCCAGGTCGACGGCGGCGAGGGGTGCGTGGCGCCCTCCGCCGAGACGGTGGCGGACGGCTCCTACCCGCTGAGCCGGACCCTCTACATCTACGTGAACCAGGCCAAGGCCCAGGCCTCCCCGGCGCTGCAGGCCTTCGTCACCTACTACCTGGCCAACGCCGACCAGTTCGTGGCCGAGGCCGGCTACGTCCCGCTCCCGGCGGACCAGCTCGAGGCCTCGACCGCCGCCTGGAACGCGGCGATCGGCGGCGGCTCGGCGGCCGAGACCACCACGACCGCGGCCGGCTGACGGCCCGGATCGACGAGCGCGCAGCGGGCGGGGTGCCGGGTGTCCACGAGTGTCACCGGGCACCCCGCCGTCGCGCGAGGCTGAGGGCCGCATGACCGTGACCGACCGCACCCCCGAGGTGACGCTGGCGGACCTGGCCGGCGACCGGCGCCGCCGGGCGACCGAGCGGCGGATGCGCTGGATCTTCCTGCTCGCTGCATCGAGCGCCATCGTGATCACGGTGGCGATCGTGGCCACCGTCGTCGTCGAGGCGGCGCGGTTCCTGGCCGACGTCGACCTGTCGTCGCTGCTGGCGGACGGCTGGTTCCCCCGGGAGGGCAAGTTCGGGCTCCCCACCATCTTCGTGGGGACCCTCTGGATCACGGCGATCGCCATCTGCGTGGCGGGACCGATCGGTCTCGCATCGGCGGTGTACCTGTCCGAGTACGCACGCCCGGGTGTGCGCAAGGTGATCAAGCCTGCGCTCGAGATCCTGGCCGGTATCCCGTCGGTGATCATCGGGTTCTTCACGCTGAACTTCATCAGTCCCGAGCTGGTCCAGCGGATCTTCACCTCGGCCGAGCGGGGCAGCCTGCTCGCCGCCGGCGTGGGCGTGGGCGTGCTGATCATCCCGCTGGTCGCGTCCATCTCCGAGGACGCGCTGTCGTCGGTGCCGGCGTCGCTCCGGGAGGCGAGCACGGGGCTCGGTGCCCGCCGGGTGACCACGACGCTGCGCGTGGTCGTGCCCGCTGCGCTGTCCGGGATCGTGGCGGCCTTCATCGTGGCGGTGTCCCGGGCCATCGGGGAGACGCTCGTCGTGACCCTCGCCGGAGGTGCCGCCGGGGGTGCTGCGTTCGAGGCGGACCCGGCCAGGTCCGGTCTGACCATGACGGCGGCCATGGCCAACCTGGCCAGCGGGTCCGACCAGGTGACCGGCGTGGGCAACGCCGTGCAGAGCCTCTACCTGGTGGGTTTCCTGCTGTTCCTGATCACCTTCGCGCTCAACCTGGTCGCCGACCGGTTCGTCCGCCGGTTCCGGCAGGAGTACTGAGGTGGGGACGACCGACGTGGACGGAGCGGGGCGGTGAGCACCCTCCTGACCCCGCCGGAGGAGGCGATCGACGCCGAGGTGGCGCGGAGCGTGGCGTCGGGCCGATCGGTCGACGCCAGGGGTCTGGCGTTCCAGGCGGCGCTGCTGGTCGCGCTCCTCACGGCACTCGCGGTGCTCGTGTGGCTGTTGTACTCCGTGGTCGACGGTGCGGTCCCGGTGATCCAGGAGCGGGGGATCGGCGACTTCCTCAGCGGCAAGCTGTCCGGGAGTCCGGCCCGGTTCGGGGTCTCGCAGGGGATCCGCGGCTCCATCGGGATCCTGGTGTTCGTGGCGATCATCTCGTTCCCGCTGGGCGTGGCCGCAGCGGTGTACCTGGAGGAGTACGCCACCGACAACCTGTTCTCCCGGTCGGTCAACGTCCTGGTGCGCAACCTGGCCGGCGTCCCGGCGGTGGTCTACGGACTCCTCGGACTGTTCGTGTTCAAGGGGCTCCTCGGTGATCTGACGGGCGGCTCCTCGCTCATGAGCGCCGGTCTGACCATGGCGATCCTGGTGCTGCCGGTCGTGGTGATCACCGCCTCGGAGGCGATCCGGGCGGTGCCCCAGCCGCTCCGGGAGGCGGGGTACGGGCTGGGGGCGACCCAGTGGGAGGTGGTCCGGTCCCAGGTGCTGCCCTACGCCGCGCCCGGGATCCTCACGGGCACGGTGCTCAGCTTCGCCCGGGCCCTGGGCGAGGCGGCGCCGCTGCTGATCATCGGGACGGCCACCGGGCTGCTCACGGCCTCGGGCGGGAACATCCTCGACCAGCTCCAGGGGAACTACACGGCCCTCCCGATGCTGGTGTACGTGGCGACCAAGCGCCCGGCCACGGAGTGGCTCTCGCTGGCGTCGGCGTCGGCGCTGGTGCTGCTGGTCGTGTTGTTGGTGGCCAACTCGGCTGCAATCCTTGCCCGGAACCACTTCGAGAAGAGGCGGTCGTGATGGACGAATCGACGCTGGAGGGACGAGTGGACGCGAGTTCGCCCACCACCGGGGATCCGAGCGATCCTCGGGACGCCGGCACCGGGGTCCACCTGGAGGTGCCGCCGGCCTCGACCGCGCCGGCCGCCGACCGCTACACGGTCTTCCGCACCCACGGCCTGTCGGTGCTCTACTCCGGGTTCCGGGCCGTCCGCGGCGTGGACCTGGACATCGCACGCAGCGAGATCACCGCGTTCATCGGACCGTCGGGCTGCGGCAAGTCGACGGTCATCCGGTGCTTCAACCGCATGAACGACCTGATCCCGGGGGCCGTGGTCGAGGGGTCGATCGACTACCACGGGATCGACCTGTACGACCCGAAGGTCAACCCGGTCGAGGTGCGTCGTCGGATCGGCATGGTGTTCCAGAAGCCCAACCCGTTCCCCAAGTCGATCTACGACAACGTGGCCTACGGCCCCCGCATCGGTGGGATCCGGAAGCGGTCCGAGCTCGACGAGATCGTCGAGCGGTCGCTCACCAAGGCGGCCCTGTGGGACGAGGTGAAGGACCGGCTCAAGGACTCGGCCATGGGGATGTCGGGCGGCCAGCAGCAGCGTCTGTGCATCGCGCGGGCCATCGCCATCGAGCCGGAGGTGCTGCTGATGGACGAGCCGTGCTCGGCGCTCGACCCCATCGCCACCGCACGCATCGAGGACCTCATGCGGGAGATCAAGACCGAGTACACGATCGTGATCGTGACCCACAACATGCAGCAGGCGGCCCGGGTGAGCGACCGCACGGCGTTCTTCGCCACCGAGATCGACGCCGAGAGCGACCGGCGCACGGGCATGCTCGTGGAGTACGACACGACCGAGCAGGTGTTCTCCAACCCGTCGGACGAGCGCACCGAGCAGTACATCACCGGCAGATTCGGCTGACGCGGCGGCGAGGGGGCGGACCGTGGACTCACTCCGGAGCGAGTTCCAGGAGGAACTCGAGAACCTGCGCTCCGACCTGATCCGACTGGGGGCGATGGTCTCCGAGACGATCGGTCGGGGGACCGCCGCGCTCCTCGACCGCGACCTGCACGCCGCCCAGCTCCTGATCGACGGCGACGACGTCATCGACGACTTCTGCCTCGGGCTCGAGGAGCGGTGCTGTCAGCTGCTGGCCCTGCAGGCACCCATCGCCGGTGACCTGCGGTTCGTCCTGACCACCCTGCGGCTCATCTCCGAGCTCGAGCGATCGGCTGACCTCATGGTCAACGTCTGCAAGGCGTCGCGCCGGATCTACGACGTGGAGTTCGGCCCCCAGCTCCGGGGGCTGATCGAGCAGATGGGCGTGGAGGCCGGGTTCCTGGTGCGAGCTGCGATCGACTCCTACGTCGACGCCGACACCTCGCTCGCCGCTGCGCTCGACGACATCGACGACCGGCTCGACGAGCTCCAGGTCAACTACGTCGAGGCCATCTTCACCCGGCACTCCGAGGAGCAGCTCGGACTGCAGGGAGCGGTGCAGCTCGCCATGATCGGCCGCTACTACGAGCGCATCGGCGACCACGCCGTCAACATCGGCGAGCGGGTCATGTACATGGTGACGGGCTGGCTGCCGGAACACAGCGGCTCGGCCCGGCACCGGCTCCGCGGGGTCGGGGCCGAGGAGATCAAGCCGGCCGACCTGATCGAGGACCTGCTCGACGGGGCGGCGGGCACCGACGGCGACGACCCGCCGTCGCCGCCGTCGTGACCGCCTGGGTCGTCGCCGTGGTGGCCGTGACCGTGGCCGTGGCGGCCCTGGGCGCGCTCGTGGTCGAGCGCCGGCGGAACGAGTCGGTCGGTACGGCCGGACCGGCCGAGCAGGTGGCCCCCGCCGTCGCCGTCACGGTGGACGACGAGGACGTCGCCGTCGAGGATGCGCTCGACGCCGCCCTGCTCGTGCGGCTCCGGATGGCCGTCGACCGGCTCGAACACGGCGTCGTGATCTGGGACGGGGAGAGCGAGCTCTACCGGAACCGGGCAGCGGTCGCGCTGGCCGAGGCGCGGGACGGACACGTCCTGGTGGCCGCTGCGCTCGAGGAGCTGCTCACCGAGGCCGCTGCGGGACGGCACGGGCGGCGGTCGGTCGAGCTGTTCGGGCCCCCGGCCGAGTCGTTCGTGGTCACGGCGAGCCCGATCAACCCGGGCGGTGGCGACGGGGCCATCGCCGTGGTGGAGGACCGGTCGCTGCAACGCCGCACCGAGACCGTCCGGCGTGACTTCGTGGCCAACATCTCCCACGAGCTCAAGACGCCGATCGGGGCGCTCGGTCTGCTCGCCGAGACCCTGCGTGACGAGCCGGACCGGGAGATCGTCGAGCGACTGGCCTCCCGCATGATCGTGGAGGCCGACCGCCTCGGCCGCACCGTCGACGACCTCCTGGAGCTCTCCCGCATCGAGTTCGGCGACGACGCCGAGTTCGGGTCGGTGGCGGTGCTCGCCGTCGTGGCCGAGGCGGAGGGCCGGATCGGCTCGGCTGCGGAGCAGGCGGGGATCGACGTGCGGCTGGACGTCCCGCCCGACGTCGCCGTCGACGGTGACCAGCGTCAGTTGGTCTCCGCGGTGTTCAACCTGCTCGACAACGCGGTGAAGTACTCCTCGCCCGGCACCGAGGTGCTCGTGGAGGCCGTCGACGATCCCGACGACGGGGTGGTGCGGCTGTACGTGAGCGACCAGGGCGTCGGGGTGCCCCGGAGGGACCTCGACCGCATCTTCGAGCGGTTCTACCGGGTCGACCGGGCGCGCAGCCGGGAGACGGGCGGCACCGGGCTGGGCCTGGCGATCGTCCGTCACGTGGCGAGCAACCACGGGGGCGACATCCAGGCGGAGTCCACCGAGGGGGTGGGGAGCACGTTCACGCTGGTCCTCCCCCGGGCCGAGGGCCGGGTCACCCCCCGGACGGCCGACCCGGCGGACGGGTTCACCGGTGACCGAGGGTCGGTCGACGCCCGGTCGGACGGAGCGGTCGGGGTCGAGGACGGGGGCGCAGGTCGCGTCGCCCGGCGAGTGGCGGAGGTCGAACAGTGACGAGCACACCCACGGTCCTGGTGGTCGAGGACGAGGAGGCGTTCATCGAGGCGCTCACCGTCGGGCTCCGGCGCGAGGGGTTCGACGTGGAGGTGGCCCGCGACGGCGCCGACGCCCTCGACCGGTTCGACCAGGTGCAACCCGACCTGGTCCTGCTCGACGTCATGCTGCCGACCATCTCCGGGCTCGACGTGTGCCGGGAGATGCGTCAGCGCAGCGACGTGCCGATCATCATGGTGACGGCCAAGACGGCCGAGATCGACACCGTCGTCGGCCTGGAGGTCGGTGCCGACGACTACGTGACCAAGCCGTACCGGCTCCGAGAGCTGGTCGCCCGGATGCGGGCGGTGCTCCGCCGCCAGCCGCGCGCGGGGGAGTCGGCGGTCGAGCCGACCGACGTGCTCCGTCACGACGGCGTGGAGATCGACACCGACAGTCACGAGGTGCGGGTCCACGGGGAGTTGGTCCGTCTCCCGCTCAAGGAGTTCGAGCTCCTGTCGCTGCTCATGGAGAACGCCGGCCGGGTCCTGCCGAGATCGACCCTGATCGACCGGGTGTGGGGCAGCGACTACGTGGGTGACACGAAGACCCTCGACGTCCACATCAAGCGGCTGCGCTCGAAGATCGAGGACGACCCGTCCCGGCCGGAGCGCATCGTGACGATCCGGGGTCTCGGCTACAAGTTCGTCGTCAGCCGCCCCTGAGGCGGCGACTCCTGCGGCGGCCCGACCGGTCCGGCGGCCGACCCGTAGCATGACGCCGTGAGCGACCCGGGCACCGGCCGGACCAGCCGACGGCAGCACCGGACCCCGCGCGCCACCCCGGTCGACGGCGCGGGTCTGGCCACGCTCGTCCGGACCCCGTTCGGCCGACTGGCCGTCGCCCACCTGCTGTCGGTGGCCGGTGACGCACTGGTGGCCATGGCGCTGGCCGGGTCCCTGTTCTTCGACGTCGACCCGTCGGGCGCCCGGTGGCGGATCGCCCTGTACCTGCTGTTCACCATGGCGCCGTTCGCCGTGGTCGGACCCCTCATCGGGCCGGCCATGGACCGCGCCCGGGGCGGCCACCAGTACGTGCTCGTGGGCTCGGCCGTCGGCCGGGCGCTGCTGGCGGTGCTCATGGTCTCGGCGGTCGCCAACGACAGCCTGCTGCTGTTCCCCGAGGCCTTCCTCATGCTGGTGCTGGCCAAGACCTACCAGGTGGCCAAGGCGGCGGTGGTGCCCACCGTCGTCGGCTCGGACGCGGAGCTCGTCGAGGCCAACTCCAAGCTCCAGCTGCTCTCGGGACTCGGTGGGTTCGCCGCCGGCATCCCCGGTGCGCTGATGCTGCTGATCGGGGCCGGCCACGTGATGGCCCTGGCCGCCGTGGCCTTCACCGCCGCCGTGGTCGCCACCGCGTACGTCCCCAGGACGACGGTGGCCACCGAGCCACCCGACTCGGAGGAACGAGCCGAGCTCCGCAGCGCGGCGGTGCTGACCGCGTCGTCGGCCATGGGGATGCTCCGGGCGATCGTCGGGTTCGTGACGTTCCTGCTCGCCTTCGCCCTGCGGGGTGACACGGGCCCGCCCCCGACCGGCACCGCCCTCGGCCGTCTGGCCGGGAGCCGCTACCTGGACGAGGCGGTGACGACCTCGGACATCCTCGCCCCGGTCGGACCCCCGGCGTGGCACTTCGGCGTGATCCTGGTGTGCAGCGTGGGCGGTGGGCTGCTCGGTGCGGCGGTCTCGCCGTTGCTGCGACGGCGCTACCCCGAGGAGTACCTGCTCGCGTTCGCGGTGGCCCTGGCCGTGGTCGCCGGTGGGGTCGGCGTCGTGTTCGGCGGTCTGTTCGGCCAGTCCGCCCTGGCGTTGCTGGTCGCGGTGTCGGCGACGTCGGCCAAGCAGGCGTTCGACGCGGTGGTCCAACGTGACGCACCGGACGCCAACCGAGGTCGGTTCTTCGCCCGGTTCGAGTCCCGCTTCCAGGTGGCCTGGGTCCTGGGAGCGTTCATCCCGGTCCTCGTCCCCCTGCCGACGCAGCTGGGGTCGGTGCTGGTGGCCGTCGCGGCCACGGCTGCCGGTGCGCTGTACCTCGCCGGGATGCTGGCGGTCCGACGAGGCCAACAGCCACCGCGGCTCCCGACGGTCCGGGAGGTCGGCGGCAACGTCGCCCGGTCGGTGTCGAGTCGACGTTCCCAGCGGCGGGGACGACGCGACCAGGGCGGTGGGCCGGACCGGGACTGAGTCCGGTCGGGTCAGGTCCAGTCGGGCGGCAGCGTGTCGGGGACGTCGACGTCACCCAGCTCGGTGTCGTCGAGCGCGTCGTCGTCGACCTCCACGCCCAGTCGGGCGAGCCACAACCCCGGTGCGTCGAGCTCCGCCTCGGTCGGCAGCGACGACTCGTCGGCCCACAGCAGGTCGAACACCGGTGTGCCGGCTCGGTCCACGAGCCCCTCGACGAACGCCGCGCCCCGGTCGAACGTGGACTGCGACAACTCGAGGCCGAAGATCCGTTCCACGAACCGGGCCTCGGGGCCGAACTCGACCCGGCGTCGGCGCAGGGCCTCGGTCACGCGCTGGTAGTCGGGGAGGATCTTGGCGCCGACGGTGTCGAGCACCACGTCCACGTAGCCCTCGACGGCGGCGACGACGGTCTGGATGCGGGCCATGACCTGTCGCTGCTCCGGCGACTGCATGGCACCGAGCAGCAGGTCCGGGTCGCCGGCGAGCTGCTGCACGGCCGCCAGGTCGGGCTCCCCGCTGGTGAGCACGTCGTCGAGGCCGAGTTCGCGGAGGCGCTCGTCGAGCACCTCCGGGTCGTGGACGAAGCCCTCCGCGTACTCCCGCAGCAGCGCCGTCAGGTGGTCGCGGACGTGTGGGAGGGTGAGGACCTGGTGGTGGGCCACGTCGGACAGGCAGACCCACAGGCGGATCGAGTCGACGGGCAGGCTCCACTCCTCGGCGAACTCGTCCACGTTGGACAGGACCATGGAGAGCGGCTGGTCGGCTCGACGGGGGAGCGGCAGCTCGTAGTGGCTGAGTGCCCGGGCGGCCAGGTGGCCGGCGGTGCTCCCGGCCATCATGCCGAGCAGCATCGGTCCCATCATGGCCATCACCTGACGGATGAGCGCGTCGGGGGACATGCCGAACGGCGTGCCCGCCGGGTCGAGCTCGTCGACGTCGATCGAACCGAGCTGCGACTGCAGCGCCTGGCCGATGGACCCGGCGATCCGCTCGAGGAGGTCCTGCTCGTCCTGCAGGAAGGCCTTGGCCCACTGCGAGCGGTTGAGGGGAGCGAGCCGGACGGGTGTGTCACTCGACCGCCCGGTGGCGTCGGCCACCTGCAGCTCGGCCACCCGGGCGAGCTGCTCGACCGCCATCCGGTCCGCAGGATCGACGTTGGGCTCGGGGGCGCCCTTGGAGGCGATCGAGCCGGCGAGCTGGGCCGCGGCGTCCCAGGACCCTCCGCTGCCCGACCCCGACAGCATCTGGCTGAGCCCCTGCAGGAAGTTGCCGAGGTCCCCGAAGCCGCCCGCGCCCCCCAGGTCGCCGAGGCCGCCGATGCCACCCATGCCACCCATGCCGCCGATGCCACCCGTGCCGGCGCCGAATCCGGGGATGCCGAACGGTGCTCCGGGCCCGTCCTGCGGGTCGTCGTCGCCCGGGTCGGCGGCGTCGCTGGGGTCGTCGGGGCTCACGGACCGAGACTACGTCGTGGTCGCCGTGCCGGGGCCCCGGCCCGCAGCGGTGCTCAGCCGCCGGGTTCGGTCGTCGCCGCCAGCCGTGACCCCGGGATGCTCGGGACGCTGCGGACCGTCTCGACCGCCGGTTCGATCGCCCGGCTGCGAGCCACGACCACCTCGCCCGACCCGGTCCGCTGCGAGACGACGAGACCGACGAAGCGCCCGCGCTCGTCGTAGACGACACCGTCGCGCCCGCTGGTCCGGTCCACCGGATCCGTCGTGGACCCGGGTGCGTCGGCAGCGGCGGGAGCGCCGGACGAGCCGGGCCCGGTCGGTCGGAGGACGATCAGTTGACGTCGCACCGTCCCGTCGGTGAGCCGTTCCTCCACGTCGGTGGCCGACACGCTCGCCGACCACCGCAGCGGTGCCTGCTCGGCACCGGAGGCGGTGAAGACGACCACGTCGTCGCCGACCTCGGGTGTCGCCGTGGCCTCGGCCGGTCGGCCGACCTCTGCGGGTGGGTCCAGCACGACCACCCCGAGGCTCGGGTCCTCCCCAGCCACCTCGGCGCGCACGGGTGCACGGCCCGTCGCCAGCACCCAGACCTCGGTGGCCTGGTCCACGCCGGTGGCACGGGTGACGATCAGCCCGTCACGTCCGACCACCACCCCGCTGCGGGTCGCCGTCCCTCCGGCGGAGACCAGGACGAGGGGCACCACGTCGGCCGGAGGTGCGTCGTCGGCCGCCCGGTCCTCCCGGGTGGGAACCCAGCCCCAACCCATGGCGATGCCGGCGGCGAGCACGGCGGCACCGAGTCCGGCGACGAGGAGCGCGGGGATCCGTCGACGGCGGGCCCGGTCCTCCTCGGCCCGGGACTGCATGGCGAGTTCGCTCGGGTGGACCCACGCCCGGGGTCCGTCCGGACGGCCCTGCGGGCCGTCGCTGTCGTCGGATGGTGGGTCCCCCGGTTCGTTCCACTCGGGAGGTGCCACGACGTGAAGATAACGAATGGGTGACGTCCCGCGGTCGCGGGTGCTGCGCGACCGGTGCCGTCGACGGCGGAGTCGAGGGCTGCGGACGGCGGTGTCGGGTCGGAACCAATGGGGTCGTCGGCTCCGTCCTCCCTAGGATGGGGCCGTGCTTCGCAGCGACGAGACGGCGCCCGCCGTGGCGGTGGACGGTGTGGACGATCGGGTCGACGACCGCGACTGGCTCGCCGTCCGCTCGGTCGCCCTCGACGTCGCCGCCGCCGAGCGGTGGGTGCGGCGCCCGTCGTCCGGTGCCGTCGTGACCTTCGTCGGCACGGTCCGCGACCGTTCCCACGGTCGCATCGGCGTCCGGGAGCTCGTGTACGAGGCCTACGAGCGCTACGCGCTCGACGAGTTCGCCCGCGTCGTGGCCGAGGCCCGTCGGCGGTGGCCGAGCGTGGACCGCGTGGTCGTCCACCACCGGACCGGCTCGGTGCTGCTCGGCGAGGACGCGGTGGTGGTCGCCGTCTCGTCGCCGCACCGTGACGAGGCGTTCCCCGCCACGGCGTTCGTGATCGACACCGTCAAGGCCACCGCGCCGATCTGGAAGCTCGAGCGGTGGGACGGCGGCGAGTCGTGGTCGTCGGACTGTCACTGCGTCGACGGTCCGTCACGGGCGGCCGCGCTCGGAGCCGGGGGGACACGGCGTTGACCAACCTGCTCTTCCTCGTGGTGCCCGCCGTGATCGCGGCGCTCGCCGTCACGTTCGTCTGGTGGCGCAACCGGCCGGAGACCTCGCCGACGTCCGGCATCGATCGCTTCAGCGGTCAGATGGCCGCGCTCGCGCCGGACGCCGAGAGCCAGCTCGCCGGCGGTCCCGACGACGTGGGCATCCGCGTGCAGCCGGTCGACGGTTCGCCGGGCGTGACCGACGACGAACCGGAGCCCCTCGACCCACCGCCGGCGGAGGGTGCGTAGTGGCACGCGACCTGGCCATCGACCTGGGCACCGCCAACACGCTCGTGTACGCACGTGGCGAGGGCATCGTGCTGAACGAGCCCTCGGTGATCGCGCTCAACAGCCGGACCAACGAGGTCCTGGCCATGGGTCGCGAGGCCTGGAAGATGATCGGCCGCACGCCGAGCTACATCGTCGCCGTCCGGCCGCTCCGCCAGGGGGCCATCACCGACTTCGAGGTCACCCAGGAGATGATCCGGCTGCTGCTCAAGCGGGTGGGCGTGAACCGGTTCAACCGGCCCCGCGTGGTCATCTGCGTGCCGTCGGCCATCACGGCGGTGGAGAAGCGGGCCGTGACCGAGGCCGCCCGCAAGGCCGGGGCCGTGGAGGCGCAGCTGATCGAGCAGCCCATGGCGGCGGCGATCGGCTCCGGGCTCCCGATCAACGAGCCCGCTGCCAACATGGTCGTCGACATCGGCGGTGGTACGTCGGAGACGGCCCTGATCTCGCTCGGCGGGGTGGTCGCCCTCAAGGCGGTCCGCGTCGGATCGTTCGACATCGACGCGGCGATCATCACCTACATCCGCCGCGAGTACGGGATCGCCATCGGCGAGCAGACCGCCGAGGAGATCAAGATCCTGATCGGCTCGGCCCACGTGACCCCGAACGAGATGCGGGCCGAGGTGCGCGGGCGGGAGCTCATGTCCGGACTGCCGAAGACCGTGATCCTCTCGGCCCACGAGGTGCGGGGTGCGATCGCCGACCCGGTGAACACGATGATCGACTCGGTGCTGGCGTGCGTGTCCGAGGCCCCGCCCGAGCTGGCGCAGGACCTGATCGAACGAGGCATCCACCTGGTCGGTGGCGGCTCGCTCCTGAAGGGGCTCGACCTGCGACTGGCGCGGGAGACCGAGGTGCCCGTCCAGCTCGTGCGACAGCCGCTCGAGTCGGTCGTGCTCGGTGCGGGTCGGGTCATCGAGTCCTACGAGGAACTGCGGGACATGTTCATGTCCAGCCGTCGCTAGGGCGGTCGATCCGGCAGCCTCCGGAGCCCCGGCGCTAGGGTCACCCCGTCGACGGGAGGACGCAGTCGTGGCGCTGCTCGAGGTCGAGGGAATCGGGGTGCGCTTCGGTGGTGTCGTGGCGCTCGACGGGCTCACGTTCGGCATCGCCGAGCACGAGATCTGCGCCCTGATCGGCCCCAACGGTGCCGGCAAGACCACGTTGTTCAACGTGGTGAGCCGGCTCTACGAGCCGGACGAGGGCTCGCTGCGCTTCGCCGGCACCGACCTGCTCTCCCTGCCGGCGCACTCGATCGCCGGCATGGGCATCGCCCGCACCTTCCAGAACCTGGCGCTCGTGCCCGGTCTGACGGTGCTCGAGAACGTGATGATCGGGGCCCACGCCCGGACCAGCGGGGGGTTCTGGGGCTGTGCACTGGGCCTGCCGGTGCGGTCGTCCGAGCGGCGCACCGAGGCCGACGCGATGGCGCTCCTGTCGGACCTGGGTCTGGCGGCCGTGGCGCAGCGACCCGCTGCCGGCCTCCCGTACGGCACGCTCAAGCGCATCGAGCTGGCCCGGGCCCTCGCCGCCCGACCTCGTCTGCTCATGCTCGACGAGCCGGCGAGCGGCCTGACGCACGGAGAGGTCGCCGAGCTCGGCGCCACCATCCGGCGACTCCGTGACGAGTTCGAGCTGACCGTCCTGCTCGTCGAGCACCACATGGGGATGGTCATGAGCATCTCGGAGCACGTCGTGGTGATGGAGTTCGGCCGCAAGATCGCCGACGGCGAGCCGGCCGAGGTGGCCGAGGACCCGGCGGTCATCGCCGCCTACCTGGGGACGCCGTCGTGATCACCCTCGAGGTCCGGGACCTGGTGGCGGGCTACGGGCCCGTGCGCGTGCTCGAGGGGGTGTCGCTCGACCTGACCGGCGGCGAGGTGGTGGTGGTGCTCGGTGCCAACGGGGCCGGCAAGACCACCCTGCTCCGGGCCATCTCCGGGATGATCCCGGTGCAGGGCGCGGTGCGTCTCGACGGCGTCGACGTGGCAGGTCGTCGACCCGAGGCCCTCCTCCGCAAGGGGGTCGCCCACGTGCCGCAGGGCCGCGGCACGTTCAACGACCTGACGGTGGAGGAGAACCTGCGCGTCGGCGGCTTCACCCGCACCTCGGCGGAGGTGGCCGAGGACACCGAGCGCTGGTTGGACCTGTTCCCCCGGCTCCGGGAACGACGTGACCAACGGGCCGGGAGCATGAGCGGCGGCGAGCAGCAGATGCTGGCGATCGCCCGGGCGCTCATGAGCCGCCCGTCGCTGCTGCTGCTCGACGAGCCGTCGCTCGGACTGGCGCCGCTCGTGACGGCCGACGTCTTCTCGTCGATCCACAGCGTCGTGGGTGAGCTCGGCACCGGCGTGCTGGTCGTGGAGCAGAACGCCAACCTGGCCCTCGGCATCGCCGACCGGGGCTACGTGCTCGAGACGGGTTCGATCGTCTCGAGCGGCACGGCTGCCGAGCTCTCGGCGGACGACTCCATCCGACGGGCGTACCTGGGGGTCTGAACGGTGCAGTTGTTCGTCCAGCGTGTGTTCGACGGCCTCCAGGCGGGGGTCATCTACGCCATCCTGGCCTTGGCCATCGTGGTGATCTTCCGGGCCTCGGGCCTGTTGAACTTCGCCCAGGGCGAACTGGCCATGTTCACCACGTTCATCGCGTGGACGTTCCTCGACGCCGGGGTCCCGTGGTGGGCGGCGACGATCCTGGCCGCGGTCGTGGGGTTCGGGATCGGGGCGCTCCTCTACCGCCTGCTCATCGTGAGGTTGGGTGGGCCGGCGGGGAACCCGCTGGCGATCGTGATCGTGACGATCGGCCTGTTCCTGATCCTCAACGACGGTGCCGGGATCATCTGGGGGGCCAACCCCGCCAAGGTGCCCCGAGTCTTCGGCGACGGGCGTGTGGAGGTGCTCGGTGCCGGCATCTCCGTCCAGGTCCTGGGTCTCCTCGGGGTGCTGGCGCTGCTGGTGATCGGGTTCGGCCTGCTGTTCCAGCGGACGAAGCTCGGACTGGCGCTCCGTGCGGTCACCTCCAACCAGGAGTCGGCCGGACTCGCCGGGGTCAAGGTCATGACCACGCTGATGATCGGCTGGGGGCTCGCCTCGGCGATCGGTGCCCTCGCCGGCACCTTCACGGCCTCCCAGAACGCGAGCGTCGACACCAACATGATGCAGGTCGCCCTCATCTACGCGTTCGCTGCGGCGACGCTCGGTGGGTTCGACAGCCCGCTCGGCGCCGTCGTCGGCGGCCTGATCATCGGGCTCGTCTCGGAGCTCGTGGTCGGCTACGTGGACGTGATCGGACCCGACCTTCGACTGCTGCCCGGGTTCGTGCTCGTGCTCGTGGTCCTCCTGGTCCGCCCGCAGGGTCTGTTCGGCTCGGCACAGGTGGCCCGGGCGTGAGCCCCCGTCTGCGCTGGGCCGTGTTCGGCGTGCTGCTCGTGGTGGTCGCTGCGCTGCCGCAGTTCGTCGCCGACACCTTCGTCAACCGGATGAGCGAGATCCTCTGGGTGGCCGTCGCCGCCCTCGGACTGGCGCTCGTCACCGGCTACAACGGCCAGATCTCGCTCGGCCACGGTGCGTTCGTGGGCTTCGGCGCCTACACCACGATGATCCTGACGGTCGACTACGGAGTGCCGTTCGCCCTGGCCGGACTGGCCGCCGTGGTGGGGGCGTTCGTGGTCGGGGTGGCCGTGGGACTGCCGGCGCTGCGGATCACCGGCGTCTACCTGGCACTCGTGACCCTGGGCCTGGCCGTGTTGTTCCCGCAGCTCGTGGTGCGCCTGGGCGACATCACCGGCGGCACCGTCGGCCGGCAGCTGCTGCCCCGCCCCGGGTACGGCGACGCGGCGCTGCTCGAGGAGCTCGGCCAGCGCCGCTTCCTGGCCCAGGCGGGGTTCCGGGCGCCCGCCTGGACGGGGCTCGCCGACGACCAGTGGCGCTTCTACGTGTTCGGGGTCCTGGCGCTGGTCGCCTTCCTGCTCGTGCGCAACCTCACCCGGTCCCGGGTGGGTCGCAGTCTGGTGGCCATCCGGGACAACGAGACCGCCGCCGAGGTCGCCGGGGTCCGTGTCGACCGGGCGAAGGTGATCACCTTCGGTGTGTCGGCCGGCATCGCCTCGCTCGGCGGCTGGATGTTCGCCGTGCTCAACAACGCGGTGTCGCCCACGTCGTTCACCATCACGCTGTCGATCACGCTGCTCGTCGCCGCCGTCCTGGGCGGGGCCGCGAGCATCGTCGGACCGCTGGTCGGCGCGTCGATCGTGGTGCTCCTCCGCGAGGTGATCCCTGCGGAGCAGCAGCGCTTCTCGCAGGTCGTCTTCGGCGTGGTGCTGATCCTGGTGATGCTCGTGGCGCCGGGCGGCATCGTCGGCCTGTACCGCCGAGGAGAGGCCGCGCTGCGCCGTCGTTGGCTAGCCTCACGTTCGCCCGGGACCGGACCCGACGACTCCACGCTCGACCCGACTCCCGACGTTCCCACACCCCTACAGGAGGCATGACATGCGTTCCGTTCCACCCCAGCGAGCACCGAGGCGACGGACCCCGTGGCTCCTCGCCGCGCTCGCCGTCGCCGTGGCCATGGTGGCCGTGGCCTGCGGCGGTCGCAGCGAGTCCGGCGGCGGCTCCGGCGGCGAGGGTTCGTCGACGACCGCGCCGGAAGCGACCCAGGTGGTCGACCCGGCTGCCGACTGCCCCAACTACGCCGGCACCACCGGTGCCGACGGGCCGACCATCAAGATCGGCAACACCCTGCCGCAGTCGGGCACGTTCAAGGTGTTCGAGAAGGTCAAGGTCGGCATCAACGCGTACTTCCAGTTCGCCAACGCCGGCGGGGGAGTGCAGGGCAAGCAGCTCGAGCTGATCTCGCTCGACGACGCCTACCTGCCGGAGCGCTCGCGGGCGAACGCCGAGACGCTGACCCAGACCGACGGGGTGTTCGCCCTGCTCGGCAACGTCGGCACCGAGAACAACAAGCAGATCCAGCAGTACTTCGCCGAGACGCAGCAGTGCGTCCCGAACCTGGCGGTGGCCACCGGCTTCCCCGGCTTCGGCGACCCGACGAACGACCCGTGGATCATCAACGGTCTGCCGAACTACGGCCTGGAGTCGGTGGCGTTCGCCGACTACCTCAAGCAGAACAAGCCGCAGGCGAAGGTGGCGATCCTGTCGCAGAACGACTCCTTCGGCGAGTCCTACGTGAGCGCCTTCAAGCAGGCGATCGGCGGCACGGAGATCACCGTGGTCGGCGAGCAGACGTTCGACCCCCGCTCGGAGTCGAACCCGCAGGGTCAGGTCACCAGCCTCGCCAGCTCGGGCGCCGACACCCTGCTGCTCGGCGTCACGTCGGTGCCGTGCCCCACGGCCCTGCGGTCGATCAAGGACTCCGGCTGGGCCCCGCTCACCTACGTGACTCTGACCTGCTCGTCGAAGATCCTCATGGACGTCGCCGGTGACGCCGCCGAGGGGACGATCAGCACCCGGGCCACCTACGACCCGTCCGACCCGGACAGCGCTGCGCAGCCGAGCGTCCAGGAGTTCAAGACCGAGGGTGCCAAGTACGGCCTGACGCCCGAGGATCTCGACGACCTGAACGTGGCCGCCGGCTGGAACCTGGCCGCCTACCTGGTGCAGCTCCTGAAGGCGTCGCCCCAGCTCGACCGGGCCGCCGTCATGAACACGGCGTACTCGCAGTCCGGCGTCAGCTTCGGCATGAACCTCGAGGGCATCGACTGGTCGACCAACGGTGCCGAGGATCCGTTCGGCTACGAGCAGCTCCAGTTCGTGACCCGCACCGGGGGCAAGTGGGTCCCGCAGGGCGAGCTGACCGACTACAGCGCCCAGCTCGCCGAGCAGGGCGGCGGCTGAGCCCGTCCCCCCTCCGTCCGCCGGTCCGACCCCGCCCGTACCCCGGGCGGGGTCGGCCGCGTCCGGGCCTCAGTCCTGCGGAGCGTCGTCGGTGCGACGGTCGACCCAGGTGACCGGCTGCTCCGGTGCGGCACCGTCGTCCGGCGACCCGATGGCCCGGAGGTCCTCGGCGATCTGACGGACCTGCTGGTCCCGGTCGCCGACCAGTCGGTCCAGCAGGGCCTCGACCTCGTCGCCCTCGAAGGCCGCCGTGGCGACGGCCACCCGCCGACGGACGGCGGCCACGTCGCCGCCGGCGGTCACGACGGCGTCCCGGACCGGCTCGGCGAGTCCGAGACGGTCGACCACACCCAGGTCGGCCAGCGATCCGAGCGCGGCCACCGCCGCCTCGCGGACGAGAGCGTCCTCGTGGCCGCTCGACACCTCGACGAGGCGGCGGACCCCACGCTCGTCGAGGTCCGACCGCTCCCCACAGGCGAAGCAGGCGACCTCGGCGACGACGGGGAGGTCGTCGAGACGGTCCACGAGTGCGTCGAGCGCCTCCCCGAGCCGTCCCTCGTGTGCCGCCGCCACCCGGCAGGCCCGGGCGCGGACGTCGGCGTCCTGGTCCTCGAGGCCGGACCGGAGCGCCGCTGCGTCGAGGGAGCCGAGTCGAGCGGCTGCGGCGAGCGCGGAGCTGCGTACCTCCGGGGCCGGGTCGCCCAGGGCGGCGTGGACGACCTCGAGGTCGCCGACGTGGCCGGCCACCACCACGAGCGCCCGACGAGCGGCGACCCCTCGGGCGTCAGTCATTGGCGCTGGACCGTGCGGACACCCCTACACTGTGGCACCCGACCCAGGTAGGAGGACCTCGTGTCGCACATGGTGATCTTTCAGACCCCCGGCGGGAGCCCGGGATACAACCAGTTCGACTCGTTGCAGGAGGCCGTCTCGTTCGTCGAGAAGCTCCGCAACGAGCAGGGCATCGACAACGCGCGGATGTTCGCCCTCGAGGAGATCAAGTTCGAGGTCCGCACCGTGTACAAGGTCGAGCTGCAGGCCCTGAACGCGGGAGCGTCGAGCGCGCGCCCCGGTGCGGCCGCCACCTCTTCGCCGGCACCCGCCCCGGCTCCTGCTCCCGCCCCGGCTCCCGCCCCGGCCCCGGCCCCGGCTCCCGCTCCGGCCCCGGCGCAGGCGGCTCCTGCGCCAGCTCCGGCCCCGGCTCCGGCTCCGGCCCCCGCTCCGGCTCCGGCCCCCGCTCCGGCACCTGCCCCCGCGCCGGCTCCCTCCCAGCCGGCGTTCACCTCGCCCGCACCTGCTCCTGCTCCTGCTCCGGCCCCCGCGCCGGCACCCGAGCAGCCGGCAACCGAGGAGAAGCCGGCTCGTCGCGGTCTCTTCGGTCGCTGACCCAGCGGATCGCAGCGGCCCGGCGGCCGGCGCGGTCTCCGGTCAGCCGATGACGAGGCCGATCGCGACGACGACGATGCTCCCGACCACGCCGATGAACCCGGCCAGGGCGATCGAGGCGACCAGGAGCAGCACCGCGGAGCGCACCCGCACCGAGGTCGGCACCACCACGCTCCGGTCCGGATCGGACCCGCCTCGTCTGGGTGCAGCCACAGGCGAGGTGTCGGGATCGCCCCCGCCCGTGGCAGGCTGAGGCACGGGGTTCCTGCCGAACACGGCGATCCCCGCCGCCACGGCGGCGACGAGCACCACGACCACTCCGACGAGCACTGCGAGCATGACGGGTCCCAGCGTAACGAACGACTCGCCCGCTCCGGGAGACTCCGAGGACGAGACGGTCGGCGACACCGTCGACGACGTCGCTGCCGAGGCCACGCCGACCCCCGGACCCCGGCGTCGGAGACGCCTGTGGTGGTGGGTGGGGTCGCTGGTGGTCGTCGGTGCGCTCCTCGCCGGCGTCCTGCTGATCCCGCTCCCGTACTTCCTGCTCCAGCCCGGCTCGTTGCGACCCGCCGAGCCGAAGGTCCAGATCTCCGGCGCACCGACCTTCGAGCACCCGGGTGAGGTGATGTTCACCACGGTGTACATCGACCAGGCGACGCTCGGCCTGCTGCTGCGCGGCGCGATCGACGACGCGATCGAGGTGCGGACCGAGGAGGAGGTCTACGGGCGCGAGGGTCGGGACGGGAGCAAGCAGGCCAACCAGCAGCGGATGGACCTGTCCAAGCTGGTGGCCACCAAGCTCGCGCTCGAGTACCTGGGCTACCCCGCGGCGCTGACCGGATCGGGTGCCCGGGTCCTCGGACTCCCGGACCCGTCGCCCTCGGCGGGGCTCGTCGGTGTCGGCGACGTGATCACCGCGGTCGACCAGGTCGAGGTGCGCCTGCCCGACGACATCGCCGGGGCCCTGGCCGGCCGTCGACCGGGCGACCCGGTGTCCGTCGACCTGACGACGCCGACGGGTGAGCGTCGGAGCGTGACCGTGGTGCTCGGCGCAGCACCGGACGACCCCTCGCGTCCCGTGCTCGGGGTCAACGTCGACGTGGCCGACCCCCGGATCGACTCGCCGGTGCAGGTCTCGATCGACTCGGGTGAGGTGACCGGTCCGTCGGCCGGGCTGGCCTGGGCGCTGGCCGTGATCGACCGGATGGTCGAACCGTCGCTGACCGAGGGGCGCGACGTGGCCGTGACCGGGGAGATCCTCACCGACGGCTCCGTGGGTGCGATCGGAGGGATCACGCAGAAGCTGGCCGCGGTCCAACGGGCCGGGGTGGAGGTCTTCATCTACCCGGCGGCGACACCGGCCGAGGAACGGGCCGAGATCGAGGCGATGGCCGGTGACGTGCAGCTGGTCCCCGTGCGGACCCTGGACGAGGCCGTCGAGTTCCTGCACCCGGGAGGGGTCCGACCGCCGGACGCGTGAGCCGGACGGGTCCGCCGCTCGGGCTGGGCGGTTCCGTAGCATCCCCCCATGGTCGACCCGATCCCGGACCCTCCCGATCTGGGTCCTGAGCAGCTCACCTCCGCCGACTTCTCCAGGACCAAGCGGGGCTACGACCCGGTGGAGGTCACCACCCTCCTGGGCCGGGCCGCCGACGCGCTCCGCTCCTGGCAGGAGCGGGATCGCCGGCTGTGGGAACGGGTGACCTCGTTGTCCGCCGAGCTCGACGACGCGCTCGAGATCGACGAGGCCCGGATCACCGCTGCGCTCGGCGAGGAGACGGCCCGCATCATCGCGGTGGCGCGTGAGGCCGCAGCGTCGATCCGCGACGAGGCGACGCGTTCCGCCGCCCAGGTGGTGGAGGAGGCCGACGCCGCGGCCGACGAGTCGCGTCGGGCGGCGACGGAGGAACTCGAGTCGGCGCGGGCGGAGGCGGAGC
Organism: uncultured Actinomycetes bacterium; assembly: GCA_903873135.1. Classification (GTDB taxonomy): domain Bacteria; phylum Actinomycetota; class Acidimicrobiia; order Acidimicrobiales; family Microtrichaceae; genus SXMI01. Next base: position 10,208 of record CAIQNH010000015.1, on the reverse strand, counting down.
GTCTCCGCACCGAGGCCACGCTGGCGGCGGCCGACCTGCGGCGTGAGGCCGACGAGTTCTCCGAGTCGACCCGGGCCGCAGCGGTGTCACGGCGGGGTGAGCTCCTCGACGAGGCGGAGCGGATCCTGGGCGAACGCACCACCGAGGCGGACGCGGCTGCGTCGGCCATCCGCGAGACGGCCGAACTGGAGCGCGACGCGGCGTTCGCCGAGGCCGAGCGCATCCGGGCGGAGGCGCGCGAGACCGCCGCGGCCGAGGTGGAACGAGCGGTCGAGGAGGGCCGGGCGATGGTCGCCGAGGCCCAGGAGTACCGCGAGCAGGTGCTGCGCAGCCTGGCCGGGCGGCACCAGGAGGCGCTGCGTCGCATCGAGGTCGCCCGGGCCGAGCGCGACCGGATCGTGACCGCCATCCGAGAGGTCGGCAGCACGCTCGACGTGACGGTCGACGACCTGGCCGGCGGCGACGACGAGTTCGAGGCCGACGTGACCGTCGACGTGGACGACTACGTGGCGCGAGCAGCGGCGGAGCTGCGACCGGTGCCCGAGCTGGGTGTTCCGGCGATCGCACCCGGCGGGGACGACGCCGACGAGCCGGAGGGCGACGCGGCCGGGACCTCTCCCGGGGAACCCGGTGGAGCCGGGGCGGCGGCCGACGACGCCGAGCCCGGCGCCGAGCCCGGGGCGGCGACGCTCGAGGTGGTCGTCGAGACGGAGATGACCCGCGAGGAGGTGGTGCTCGACGAGCGCATCCTCGGTCACGTCGGCGGTGCGGACGCCGACACCGGGGACGCCTCCGACGACGACGCCCCCGAGGTCGGTGACGGGGTCGCCGGTCCGGCCGACGACGCAGTGGCCGAGGTGGTCGAGCTGCCGACCGCTCCGGAGTCCGACGGGGAGTCGGAGGACGGTGCCACCGTCCACGACCTGTTCGAGCGCGTCCGGGCTGCCACGACGGAGGACGACGACGGCGACGACGCCGAGGGCTCCGAGTCCGAGGTCGCTCCCGTCGACGACGACGCCGGTGACGACGACGCCGGTGACGACGACGCCGAGGGCAACGGTGGTCCGCTCGACCGTCGCGACGCGCTCCTCGAGCCGATCGGCGAGTCGCTCGCCCGGTCGCTCAAGCGGGCCGTGTCCGACGAGCAGAACGAGGTGCTCGACCAGCTCCGTCGGGCCCGGCGCACGGTCCCCTCGTTGGACTCGTTGCTCGGGGAGGACGACGACGTGGACCGCTACCTGGAGCACCTGCTCCCGGACCTGCGCTCGGCCGCTCGCGCCGGAGCCACGTTCTGGTCGGGCGAGTCGGGAGCCGACCCGACGGCCGACCCCGCCGAGGCCCTCGACGCCGAGGTGCGCCCCGAGGGCCGACTGCACGCGCTCGTGGCCGAGCTGCTCGGTCGCCGTCGGGCCCACCTGGCCCGGGTGCTCGAGGAGGCCGACGCCGACGGACTCGACCTGGCCGGGGTCCAGAGCAAGGTCCGAGGTGCCTACCGGGAGTGGCGCTCGGGCCAGACCGAGGGCGCCGCGGGTGACCTGGCGGCCGCCGGGTTCGCCGTGGGCCTGGCCGCCTCGGCGGCACCGGGGACGAGCTGGTGCTGGCTCGTCGACCACGGCGGGTTGCCGTGCTCCGACGCCGAGGACAACGCGCTCGCCGGACCGGTGATCGTGGGCGATCCGTTCCCCACGGGTGACACGCTGCCCCCGGCGCACGCCGGGTGCCGATGCATCCTCGTGCCGAACCCTCGGTAACCTCAGCGCCGTGCGCTACCCGAGCGACGAGCCCGACCGCCCGCCCCGCGCGACCGGTCGGTCGGGTCGCAAGGACCGGACGGACCGTCCGAACCGAGGACGGATCGTCCTGGCCGTCGTCCTGGTCGGACTGGTCGTCCTGGCGCTGTCGCTGCGGGCCATCGCCACCTTCTGGACCGACATCCTGTGGTTCGACTCGCTGGGCCTGGGCTCGGTGTGGCGGAAGCTGCTCTCGGCCAAGGTCACCCTGGGAGCCGGGGCGACCATCGTGTTCTTCGCGATCCTCTGGTTGAACCTCGTCGTCGCCGACCGACTGGCTCCCCGGTTCCTCCCGGTCTCCGGCCAGGACGACGAGGTGCTGATCCGCTACCGGGAGCTGGTCTCCGGGCGGCAGCGACTGGTCGAGGTCGTGGTGGCCCTGCTCGTGGCGATCATCCCGGGGATCAGCGCCTCGGCCCAGTGGTCCCAGTGGCTCCTGTTCCGGTTCGGCGGGTCGGTCGGCCAGCCCGACCCGGAGTTCGGGGTCGACCTGGGCTTCTACCTGTTCAAGCTGCCGTTCCTGACCCAGGTGGTGGACTGGCTCTTCGGCTTCCTGCTGGTCACGGCGATCGTGGTCGCCGTCGTCCACTACCTGAACGGTGCGATCCGGGTGCAGGCCATGGGGGAGCGGGTGACGCCGAACGCCAAGGCGCACCTCTCGATCATCCTGGCGGTGGCGGCCCTGGTGAAGGCGCTCGACTACTACCTCCAGCGCTTCGAACTGCTCACCGTCCAGGGGCAGTCCTTCGACGGCGCCGGCTACACCGACCTGACCGCCCGGTTGCCGGCCATCCAGATGCTGATGCTCGTGTCGATCGCCGTGGCGATCGTCCTGATCGTCAACATCTGGCGGCGGGGGTGGGTGCTCCCGGGGATCGTCGTGGCGCTCTGGCTGCTCCTGTCGATCGTCGCCGGGAGCCTGTACCCCTCGTTCGTGCAGCGCTTCCAGGTGGGCCCCGCGGAGCTGGCCAAGGAGCGTCCGTACATCGAACGCAACATCGAGGCCACGCGGGAGGCCATCGGACTGGCCGAGGTCGACCAGGTCGACTTCGTGTACTCGCCCGACCTGACCGCCGAGAAGGTGGCGAGCCAGCAGGTCAACCTGGACAACGCCCGGGTGCTGGACCCGAGCGTCATGCGTCCGACCATCCAGGACCTCGAGTTCGGGCGTGAGTTCTACTCGTTCCGCGACGTGGACGTGGACCGCTACGTGGTCCAACGGGGCGAGGAGCCGCCGGTGCGGGAGCCCGTCATCATCTCGACCAGGGAGCTCAACACCCAGGGCATCTCGTCGCCCTCCTGGGAGAAGCTGCACCTGGTCTTCACCCACGGCTACGCGGGCGCGCTCGCTCCGTCGAACACGGCCAACGGCCGCGGCGAGCCGGAGTTCCTGGTCTCGGGCATCCCGGCCACCTACGACGGCGTGCCACCCCTCGAGCGGCCGGAGCTCTACCACGGGGAGGACATGGAGGGCTACGCCATCGTCGGCACCGAGCAGACCGAGCTCACGTCGGACCAGCTGACGACGAAGTACTCCGGTCGCTCCGGGGTGGGCGTGGGGAGCGTGCCGCGGCGGGCGGCGTTCGCCCTGCGCTTCGGCGAGATCGAGCCCCTGATCTCCGGGAGCCTCACCCCGGAGTCGAAGGTGATCTTCATCCGTGACATCCGGGAGCGGGTGCGGACGATCGCACCCTTCCTGACCCTCGACGAGGACCCGTACCCGGTGTTCATCGACGGTCGGGTGAAGTACGTGATCGACGGCTACACGGCGTCCTCGGCCTACCCGTACGCGGAGGCGCTCGACGCCGCTGCGGTCACCGAGACCCAGCGCGGCACGTTCAACTACCTGCGCAACAGCGTCAAGGCCGTGGTCGACGCCTACGACGGCGACGTGACCCTGTACCTGAGCGACACCCTCTACGGCGCCGAGGACCCCGTGATCCGGGCCTACGCCAGGGCCTTCCCCGGGATGTTCGCCACCGACATCCCCGAGTCGCTGCGGGCGCACTTCCGCTACCCCGAGCTGCTGTTCAAGACGCAGACCCAGGTGTGGGGCCGGTACCACCAGGGCGACCCGTCGACGTTCTTCAACAACTCCGACCGTTGGGACATCGCCCAGCAGCCGCCCAACACCTCGGGTGGGACGACCATCGAGGAGCTCGACCCGACCCAGCCGACCAGCCAGCTGGACCGGATCGAGCCCTACTACCAGCTGATGCAGCTGCAGCCGGACCAGGACCCGCAGTTCGTCCTCACCCGTCCGTTCGTGCTGGCCTCGAGCGACGACAGCGCCCGGAACCTCACGGCGGTGATGATCGCCGCCAACGATCCGGCGGACTACGGGCAGCTCACCCAGGTGGTCATGAGCCAGCGTCGGGCCGACGGCGAGGTCGAGCCGAACAACCGGGTGGACGGTCCGCTCCGTGCCAACCAGAAGATGGTCACCTACCAGCCGGTGTCGGAGTACCAGTCCCTGGTCGGTCGGTCGGGTTCCCGGGTGCAGTTCGGCAACCTGCTCACCCTCCCGTTCGGGGACTCGCTGATGTACCTGCGTCCGGTCTACGCCAAGGAGGAGCAGAGCGGTCGGTACGCCCTCACCCGGATCGTGGTCACCTCGGGCGACCAGGTGGGATTCGGTGACACCGTCGAGCAGGCGGTCGCGGACCTCCTCGACGACGACCCGGACGGCTCCAGTGGTGCCGCACCCGCCCCGTCGACGCCGACCACCGTCCCCGACGGATCCGCGCCCCCGCCGCTCTCCGGGTCCCCGACCGAGCTGCTCGCCGAGGCCGACCAGAAGTTCACCCAGGCCGAGGACCGGCTGCGTGGCGGTGACCTCGCCGGCTACGAGCAGGCGGTCGACGAGGCCCGGGACCTGGTGCGCCGGGCGAACGAGCAGCTCGTCGCCGGTGGGTCCACGCCGGTGCCGCCCGGCTGATCCGCAGCTTCCGCTCGCCGGCGCAGGTCGTCGACGCGACCCGACGCTGCGTGACGGCTAGCGTGTCGCTCCGTGACGTCGTCCAGCGGCTCGATCCTCGCTGCGCTCGGGGTGCTCGACCCCGAGACCCTCATCTCCCGGGGTGGCTACCTGCTGATCTTCGCGATCGTGTTCGCCGAGTCCGGACTGCTGATCGGCTTCTTCCTGCCCGGTGACTCCCTGCTGTTCACCGCCGGGATGTTCGCCGGCGGGGCGTTCGCCGCCAAGCTGCCCGAGGTGCAGTTCAACATCTGGTTGCTGGTGCTCGGCATCTTCGTGGCGGCCGTGACGGGCGACCAGGTGGGGTACCAGTTCGGCAGCCGGGTCGGCCCGGCGCTGTTCCGACGGCCGGACTCCCGGCTGTTCAAGCACGAGCACGTCGAGAAGGCGCAGGCGTTCTTCGACAAGCACGGCCCCAAGGCCATCGTGCTGGCCCGCTTCGTGCCGATCGTCCGAACCTTCTGCCCGATCGTGGCCGGCGTGGGACGCATGGACCGTGGGGTCTTCACCCGGTACAACATCGTCGGCGGCCTGCTGTGGGGCGTCGGGGTCACCCTCCTCGGCTACTTCCTCGGCGGGATCGACGTGGTCAAGGACAACTTCGAGATCGCCATCCTGCTCGTGGTGGGCGTCTCCGCCCTCCCCATCGTGGTCGAGATCGTCCGGGCCCGTCGCAAGGGCGGCCACGAGGACCAGCCCGAGCCGGTTTGACCCCGCCACCCGGCCGGGACTGAACTACCGGAACCCGTGGGCGCCGACGAGGCGCGCCCCCACCCGGCACACCGGGTGCGTCGAGAGGTTCGAGGATCGAGATGTCGCAGATCGTCGCCGCCGAGGGCGGCTACCAGCTCTTCCAGTTGGGAGGCCAGGAGTGGTTCTGGCTGTGCTTCGCCGCCGCCGTGGCCGTCGTGGCGCTGATCATCGGCTACGTCATGATGCAGTCGGTGCTGTCCAAGGACGCCGGCACCGAGAAGATGGGCGAGATCGCCGGCGCCGTGCAGGAGGGCGCCATGGCGTACATCAAGCGCCAGTTCCGCACGATCCTCGTCATCGTCGTCCCCCTGGCCGTGGTCGTGTTCATCACGTCCACCGAGGTGCTCAATCCCGTCAACCAGGAGGGCCTCGACCGCGTGCAGTCCGGGATCTTCCGGACGGTCGCGTTCCTCGCAGGTGCGCTGTTCAGCGGCTTCATCGGTTTCCTGGGCATGTGGCTCGCCACGCGGGCCAACGTCCGGACGGCGGCGGCCGCCAAGTCGGGCAGCATGGACGCCGCCCTGCAGGTCGCGTTCAAGGCGGGCGGCACGATCGGTCTGTTCACCGCCGGGCTCGGCCTCCTCGGCGCCACGGCGATCGTCATGATCTTCCAGAACACCGCGTCGGCGATCCTCGTCGGGTTCGGGTTCGGTGGTTCGCTCCTGGCGTTGTTCCTCCGCGTCGGTGGCGGCATCTTCACCAAGGCCGCTGACGTCGGCGCCGACCTGGTGGGCAAGGTCGAGGCCGGGATCCCGGAGGACGACCCCCGGAACCCGGCGACGATCGCCGACAACGTCGGCGACAACGTGGGCGACTGCGCCGGCATGGCGTCGGACCTCTTCGAGTCGTTCGGCGTGGTGCTCGTGGCCAACATCATCCTGGGGGTCACCGCGTTCCGTGCCATCGGCATCGGCGAGGAGAACGCGGCCAAGGGCCTCATCTTCCCGCTGGCGATGATGGCCGTCGGCCTGCTCGCCTCGATCGTGTCGATCTACTTCGTGCGGGCCAGGGCCGGCGAGACCGACGCCCTCAAGCCCATCAACCGCGGGCTCAACCTGGCCTCGGTCATCGCCCTCGTCGGTGCCGCCGTCGTGGCGTTCGTCTACGTGGGCGACCCGTCCGGAGCCGAGGTGTCGGCGGTGGGTCTGCGCATGTTCGCCGCGATCGTGGTGGGCGTGGTGCTGGGCCAGGTGGCCAGCCGGATCACGCAGTACTACACCTCCAGCCAGTTCAAGCCGGTCCAGGACATCGCCGAGTCGGGTCGCACCGGTCCGGCCACCGTCGTCCTGTCGGGCATCTCCTCCGGCCTCGAGTCGGCCGTGTGGGCGGTGGTGGCGATCGCCGTGGCGATCCTCGTCGGGCTGGTCATGGGCGGCGGCAACCTGTTGTTCGCGTTCTACCTGGTCGCCCTGACCGGTATCGGCATGCTCTCGACCACCGGCATCGTCGTGGCCGAGGACACCTTCGGTCCGATCGCCGACAACGCCCAGGGCATCGCCGAGATGTCCGACGAGCTCGAGGGCGAGACCGAGCGCATCCTCGACGGTCTGGACACGGTGGGGAACACCACCAAGGCCGTCACCAAGGGGTTCGCGATCGGCTCGGCCGTGATCGCCGCCGTGGCCCTGTTCGCGTCGTTCCGGGAGACGATCGCCTCCACCCGGGTGACCCGTGTCGGTGCCGCCGTCGCCGAGCTCGACGTCGAGGGCGCCTTCAACTCGGTCGCCATCAACATCTCGGACCCGAGGACCTTCGCCGGCGCCCTCCTGGGCGGCACGGTCGTGTTCCTCTTCTCGTCGTTGGCGATCCTGGCGGTCGGTCGGACCGCCGGCACCGTCGTGCAGGAGGTTCGTCGGCAGTTCCGGGAGAAGCCCGGGATCATGGACTACACCGAGAAGCCGGACTACGGGCCCGTCATCGACATCTGCACCGGAGCGGCGCTGCGCGAGCTCACCACGCCGGCGATCCTCGCGGTGCTCATGCCGATCGTGGTCGGCTTCGGTCTGGGCAAGTACGCGCTCGGCGGATTCCTGGCGGCGACGATCATCGTCGGTGCGCTCATGGCGAACTTCCTGTCCAACGCCGGCGGCGCCTGGGACAACGGCAAGAAGTACATCGAGGAGGGCAACCTCGGTGGCAAGGGTTCCGACGTCCACAAGGCGGTGGTGATCGGCGACACCGTGGGCGACCCCTTCAAGGACACGGCCGGACCGGCGATCAACCCGCTGATCAAGGTGATGAACCTGGTGGCGCTGCTGGTGCTGCCGGCGATCATCTCGCTGGAGGGCGACCGGATGGTCCGGTACGGCATCGCTGGTGCCGCAGCGCTCGTCGTGCTGGGCGCGGTGATCTACTCCAAGTCGCAGTCCACGTCGTTCGGTGACGACGAGGTGGACGCGGTCGCCGAGGCCTGAGACCCGGTCCCGTCACGGCTGGCCCCACCGTCTGGGAGACTGGCCCGGTGGGACCGGACGACGGAGCAGGCGGTGGTTCCACTCCGGCGTCCGGACGGGGGCCGTCGGTCACCCTGGGTCCCGCCGACCGGTCGCAGCCGGCGGGTCGGGTCCTCGCCCTGATCCTGGAGGGGTTCCTCGTCGACGGTCGGGTCCACGAACCCGGGGTCCTGGCCGACGAGGACCCGGAGGAGCTGCACGACCTCCGGGTGGCGATCCGTCGCACCCGGTCCCTGCTGCGGGTCGCTCGGGACGTCCTCCCCGAGCCGGAGCGGACCCGCCTCCGTGACGAACTCCGCTGGTTGGCGGACCTGACCTCGCCGGTCCGGGACCTCGACGTGCTCGCCGAGGACCTCGGCGGTCTCCTCGACCGGGTGCAGCCTCCGTTGCGGACGGGAGCCGACGGGCTGCAGGCGTCGTTCCGCCGTGAGCGGGCCCTGGCCGTCGAGCGGCTCCGCGTCGGGATCGGTTCGGACCGCCACGCCGAGTTGTTCCGGCTCTGGCACCTGACCGCCCGGGTCCACGTGCTCGGCGAGCGGGTGCCCCCCTCGGCGCTCCGCCCCGCCGGCGAGGTGGCGCAGCGGGCGATCCTCGACTCGGAGCGCCGGCTCCGTCGGGCGGGCCGTCTGGCGGGGCGCAGCGACGATCTCGAGCACTGGCACGACCTCCGCAAGGCCCTCAAGCAGTTCCGCTACGTGCTCGGGGCGCTGGCGCCCCTCCACCCGCCGGGGGCCTTCGACTCGGTCCGCGCCGAGCTGCCCGAGCTGCAGGACGTGCTCGGCCGACTGCAGGACCACCACGTCCAGGCCGAGCTGGTCGGTCGGCTCGGGGTCGCCGCCGGTGGCGACGCCGCGCTGCTGGCGGGGGCGATCGCCGACCGACTCCACCGGGACGCGGCCCGTGCCCACCGGCGCTGCGCGCGGGCCTGGCGGCACCTGGAGCGCTCGGACCTCCGGGCCCGGCTCCGCGCCGAGTTCGACGCGATCGACTGAGTCCGCGCCCGGACGGATCGGGTCGACGGGCCCGGTGCCGGCGGAGTGGGGCCGTGCGAGGATGTCGGCGTGCACCCCGACGACCACCGTCTCAGCCTGGTCCGTGCGCTCCTGGCCAAGGCCGAGGCGAGCGAGTTCCCGGACGAGGCCGAGGCCTTCACGGCCAAGGCCTCCGAGCTCATCGCCCGGTACGCCATCGACGACGCGCTCCTGTGGGCAGTCGATCGCTCCGAGGACCCGACGGAGCTCCGGCTGGAACTGCTGGCGCCCTACCTGGCGCAGAAGGCGCTGCTGGTCGACGCGGTGGCCCGGGCCCAGGGTTGCCGGGCCGTCCGGCTGGGTTCCCGCAGCGGCTCGGGTCGGGAGCAGGTGTCGGTCGTCGGGTTCCCCGGCGACCTGAGCCGCGTGGAGACGCTGGTGACCAGCCTGCTCGTGCAGCTCACCTCTGCCATGCTCGCGGGCGCCCCCGAGGGTCTGTCGGCCTCGGCGTCCGCCGGCTGGCGACGCAGCTTCATCGTGGGGTTCGCCGACTCGGTGCGCGTCCGACTGGAGGCCGACCGTCGGGACCGATCCGAGTCGGGCGGCCCGGGCCGGTCGGGGTCCTCGGTGGCGCTCGTCCTGGTCGAGCGCGAGCAGCACGTCGCCGGGGAGTTCCGTCGACGGTTCCCCCACGTCCGCTCGTCGTGGGCCTCGTCCGGATCGTCGCGCTCCGGCGCCGACGCCGGTCGTCGGGCCGGCCGGGAGGCGTCCCTCGCCCGGGGCCCGCTCGGCGGGACGCGAGCGATCGGCCCGGGCGGGTGAGCTCCGGGGCGCGGGCCCGCCCGGAGGCGGACCCGGCCGGGGTCGCCGTCCAGCGGGCCGAGGATGCAGCGCTCCCGGGTGGCGGGCGTCGGTTCGCCACGCTGGCCGAGCTCCGGGTGTTCGTCGCCGAGGTGGTGGACGACCCGTGGTGGCAGTCCAGCTTCCCGTGGGCGCCGGTCGACGTGGAGGTCCGGGCCCGATCGGGCTCGGCCACCTGGTCGGCAGCGCACGTGGCCGCCTCCGGCGAGGCGGTCGTGTTCCTGCGTCGTGGCTCCTGGGACGCCGTCACCGTCGTCCACGAGCTCGCCCACGTGGCGGCGCGCAGCGGGCTGGGTGATCGGGAGGCCCACGACGAGGCGTTCACCGAGGCGCTGTGCCTCCTCTGGCGTCGGCACCTGGGTGTGTACGCGTGGGCGTCGCTCGTCGAGGCGCTCGCCGACGG
>CAIQNH010000014.1 GCA_903873135.1 uncultured Actinomycetes bacterium | reverse complement strand
GACCGGCTCCTCGACCGGCTGCACGACCGGCTCCGGCACGAACGGAGGGACCGGAGCGACCGGAGCAGGCGGCGGCACGACCGGAGCGACAGGCGCAACAGGCGCAGGCGGCGGAACAACCGGAGCAACAGGCGCAGGCGGCGGAGCAACCGGCGCGACCGGCGCAGGCGGCGGAGCAACCGGAGCAACCGGCGCAGCCGGCGGAGCAACCGGCGCAGCCGGCGGAGCAACCGGCGCAGCCGGCGGAACAACCGGAGCGACAGGCGCGGGCGGTGGCACCACGTCAGCGGTCCGGTTGAAGATGCTGGTCCGCTCCGGAGGCTCCACCACCACCGGCTCCACCACCACCGGCTCCACCACCACCGGCTCCACCACCACCGGCTCCACCACCACCGGCGGGATGACGACCGGCGGGATGACGACCGGTTCGACGGGGGCGGTCGGCGTCGAACCGACGGTCGGCGCGACCCACGTGGTCACCTCCGGCGGCTCGTACGCCACCGGAGCTGTCTCGCCCACCGGAGGAGCGGCTCCGTAGAAGATGGGGGCGAGAGCAGCAGTCGGCGCCCCGAGCGGTCCCAGTGCCGGAGCGTCGAACACCAGCGGGGCCGACGTCGGAGCGGCCGTCTGCGGCTGATTCCCGAACGGCCCGGTCTCCTGCACCGGCGGGATCAGGTCGAACGCGACCGGCGGGAGTGACCCGCCGAGGGGTGACAGGACCGGCACCGGTTCGGGATCGAGCGGCTCGGACACAGGTGGGAGCGCGAACTCGGGGACGTCGACCGGGGCCGGGGTCTGCAACGGCGGCACCTCGACCGCCGGGGCGGCCGCCACGAACGGCGGGGGAACCGCTGCTGCGCTGGCCGCAGGCACGAACGCCGGAGGCGTGTACGGCGGTGGCACCGGCACGACAGCGGGGACCGGGGACGTTGCCGGTGCGCCGGTCGGCACGAAGGGTGGCGGGACCGGGACGGCGGTCGGCACCGGGACGGCGGTCGGCACCGGGACGGCGGTCGGCACCGGGACGGCGGTCGGCACCGGGACGGCGGTCGGCCGGAGGCGGCGACGGCGGCGGAGCTCCAGGTCCCCGGCATCGCTCACGGCCTGCAGCGGCGGCACCCGGGACGCGAACCGAGCCGGGAGGACGGCCGCGAGCACGCCCACCGCCACGGCGAGGACGGCCACCAGTCCGACGGCGAGGACCGGCACCTCGTAGCTGTCGAGACCGAGCGGAGCGAGCGGGACGATGGCGGCGCGACTGAGCGCGAGGCCCACGACGAGGCCGATCACGGCCCCGACCACGGCCAGGGCCACCCCCTCGAGGAGGACCATCCGGTGGACCTGCGCCCGGGTCGCTCCGGTGGCCCGCAGCAGGCCGAACTCCCGCCGACGCTCCCCCACCGAGAGCAGCAGGGTGTTGACCACACCCACGAGCGCCTGCAGCAGGGTGAACAGGAGCATCCACTGGATGACCCGCTGGAAGCCACGGAGCAGCTGCGACCGCTGGTCCACGAACTGCGCCGGCTCGAGCACGTTGGTGACCCCGTAGGAGGCGGCCAGGTCCACCACCGCCTGCCGGGCCCCGGGCGTGTTCGGGTCGAGCCGGACCAGCGCCGCGAGGTCCGGGGTGGCGGGCACCTGGCGCAGCACCACGCTGCGGTCGACCACACCGTCGCCGATGAGCGCACCACCTCCACGGAACACGCCGGCGACCTCGAGGAACTCGGTGCCACCGCTGGTGAACACCACCGGCAACCGGTCCCCCGGCGTCACGCCGGCGTCGATCGCCGCCCGCTCGGACAGGAGGATCGAGTCGGTGCCCAACCGCGTGGGTGCCGGTCCGACGAAGTCGAAGCCGACCACGTCGAGCGCCGCGTCGGCGTCGAGGCCCGTCATGCGCAACGGCGTGGCGCCGGCGGTCCCCCGGGCCAGCTGCCACCCGGTGCTGGCCTGCACACCCGGCACGCCCTTGAGGTCGCCGAGCAGCTCGGCGGGCAGCCCGCCCCGGGTGAACGTCCCGGAGTCCACCACCAGATCGGCCTGCACCGTCCGGTCCACCTCTGCCTCGAGCGAGGCCACGAACGACGCCAGGCAGACCGCCAGGGTCACGATCACTGCGGTCGCCACGGCGAGCGCACCCGTGGTGGCGGCCGTCCTCGTGCGGCTGCGTCGGACGTCACGGGAGGCGATCCGCCGCAGCGCGCTCGGCGGGACCGGCAGCACACGGACGCCACCGGCGACCACGGCCGCCAGCGCCATGGGCGTGAGCCCCAGCAGGAACACCACGACCCCCGCGACCGCGGCAGCTGTCGCCGCCAGCGCGGTCTCGCGCCCCTGGATGAGGAGGATGAACACGGCGCCGGCCGCCAGCATCGCCGCCACGAACGCCGTGCGGACCGTGGCGAGGAGCGGAGGACTGGTGGCCACCGAGGCGTCGTCGACCGCCTCGATGGGCGACACCCGGCACACACGCCGAGCGGGCAGGACGGCGGCGGCGACCGTGGCGGCCACACCGATCACGACGGCCCAGCCGAGCGCTCGCCAGGAGATGATCGAGCCCGCCACCGGGATCGGGCTCCCGAGCTCGGCGAGGACCCACTCGATCCCCTGACCGATGAGGAGTCCCAGCGGTGCGCCGACGAGCGACGCCACCAGGGCGAGCACGCCGGCCTCGAGGAGCGCTGCGGTCAGGAGCTGGCGCGGCCGGGCACCCACGAGACGGAACGAGGCGAAGGTCCGACGCCGCTCGGCGTACAACAGCGCGAGCGAGTTGGCGACCGTCACCATGCCCACCAGCAGCGCCAGCCCGGCGAACCCGACGAGCAGGGTCCGCACCAGGGCGAAGCTGCGGGTCAGTCCGTCCTGCCGGTCCGCCGCCGCGGTCTGGGCGTCGACCAGTTCCACCCCCGCCGGCAACGTCGACCGGATCTGCTGGGCGACCTGCTCCGGGTCGGCACCCTGCTCGACGGTGATGCCGAGCCAGTTGTCGTCGAAGGGCCGGTCGAACAGGTCGCGGGCCTCGGCCGTCGACAGGAGCGTGAGGCTCGAACCGGGCGGCAGGCCACCCTCACCCGCGGCCACGATCCCGGAGATCCGGTAGGTGCCGACGCGGTTGCGACCGACCACCGAGACCTCGTCGCCGACCCGGAGCTCACCTGCCTCGGCCGACCCCTCGTCGATCACGACGTCACCCGAACCGGAGGGTGGACTGCCCTCGACCAGTGCGTAGGGCGGCTCGGGCGCGCCGGCGGGCCAGTTCGCTCCGAGGGGTTGCTCGGACAGGCCCGGCGGCACCACCGGGCGACCGTCGGCACCCAGGATGACCGCCACGTCCTCGATGCGCGGCGTCACGGCGGCGACACCCGGGACCGACCGCACGCTGTCGGCCACCGACGTCGGGACCAACCGACGGACCTTCTCCAGCGACGACTCGTACGCGACCTCACCCTCGACGACGAGGTCCTCCGACCCCACACCGGTCTGGGCCAAGGTCTGCAGTCCCGCGCCGACGCGGTCGAGCAACGTCAGCGCCCCGGCGAGGTACCCCACGCCGAGCGCGATCGCCACGGTCGCGAGCAGGAGTCGACGGCGCTGCCTGAACAGCGCCTGCAACGTCCGCCAGATGCCCCTACCGGGCCGCCCCCTGGTACCGCCGGCCACGTGACCACGGTAGGCCACGGAGCGTGGTCGTGGAAAGGCGGAATGTCCCGGCCGCCTCCGGCCTAGGGAGTGGCCAGTTCCAGCAGGGACTCGACGTCCTCGGAGCAGAGCACCGAGGTGAGGGAGCCGTCCACCACCACCACGGCCCACCAGTCGCTCCCCCGACCCATCTGGTCCACCACGTGGGCCACGGTCTCGGTGGGGTCGACCCTCGGGAGTCCGACGAGCGGCATGGCCAGGGAGCGCACCGGGACCTGCGCCCGGTTGGCCGGCTGGACCCTCCGGATCGACTCGCGCACGAGCACCGAGCTGATCTCACCCCGGTCGTCGACCAGCGGCACGAACGGTGCCCGGGGGTCGTGGCGGAGCGCCCGCTCCAGGTCGGCGACCGACGAGCTCGGACCCAGTGGTTCGGGCAGCGGACGGGAGATCCGCTCCACGGTCTCCTCGAGCAGTTCCGGACGGGCCTGCGCCGCCGACCACTCGGCGCGCGCAGCGGCGAAGAGGAAGAGTCCCAGCGCAGCCGTCCACGCACCGGTCCACCACGACATCCGGAACCCGAGCACCAACCCGGCCACGACCAGACCGACCGCCAGCACCTGTCCGATCATCGCAGCGATCCGGGTCGCTGGCCCCTTGCGGCCGCGCCGACGCCACAGGTACGAGCGCAGCATGCGGCCGCCGTCGAGGGGGAACGCGGGCAGGAGGTTCGAGACGGCCAGCACCACGTTGATCGCGGCGAGCCACACGAGCAGTCCGTAGAGCACCCTGTTGCCGTCGAGGCGGGACACGAGCGCAGCGGCCCCAGCGCTGACGGCGGCGATCACGCCGCTGGCCAGCGGACCCGCTGCGGCGATCCGGAACTCGGCGCCCGGGTCGTCGGCCTCGCCCTCGAGCTTGGCCACCCCGCCGAAGAGCCACAGCGTGATCTCCACCACGCGCACGTCGTTGCGCTGGGCCACGTAGCTGTGGCCGAGCTCGTGGCCGACGAGGGACACCATGAAGGTGATGACTCCGACCACCCCGGCGAACCAGTAGGCGCTCGTCGGGTGCGACGGGGCGACGTTGGGCAGCGAGACGAAGGCCAGACTCCAGAACAACAGTGCGCAGACCGCCACGACACCCCAGTTGATGCCGATCGGGACCCCGAGCAGACGGCCGAGGGTCAGGTGGGTGCGCACGGGCCGAGCGTACCGCCGCCCTGTTTGCGGAGCGGCGCAGCCGCCGACTCAACTGTGCGATCGTGCAGGAGCCCCGACCCGCCGGCTCGCTCCGGCGGGTGCGGCCCGACGAAGAGCTGCTGGCCGAACTCGGCCAGCTCGAGCCGGTCAACCCGTCGACGGGGCCGGAGGACCTGGCCCGCCGGGCCGCCGAGGACCGGATCGTCTACGTGCTGGACCTGGACCACCGCCCGGCGACGGCGCTCTGGGTGGCGCTGACCGCGGGGGTGCCCGACCGGCTGGCGGACGTGCTCGACCCGGGTGTGCCCGTCCTCGACCCCGCTGCCGCCGACACCGCCGTGTTCCACTCGGTGTGGAACGTCCCCGGTGGTCCCACCGTCCGGGACGGGGCGAGGAGGACGATCGAACTCGCCATCGACGACGTGCGCCGCGGGCACCCCGGGGTCACCACGGCGACGACGCTGTCCCCGGTGCCGGGTCTCCGAGCCTGGCTGGCCGACCGGGGCGTGGCCGATGCGCCGGACGCTGCGGAGCTGGCCGAACTCGCGGCGACCTACCTGCGCTCGCTGGACGGCGACTCGCCCGTCGATCCGGTCGCCCGGTTCCACCTGCGCAACGGGGCGCGTCTGTGGCGCATCCTCTGCGACGCCGACACCTCGACGACGGGACTCGAGCGATCGTTCGGGGTGATGGTCAACTACCGCTACGTCCCCGAGGATCGGGACGCCAACCGCGCCTCGTTGCGGGCCGGGGTCGTGCCCGACTGGACCGGAACGACCTGAGCGTCCCGGCGAGCGATCCGGTGACCGCCGTAGGCTCACCGCAGATGCCCGCCCAACCCCCTCCCCCCGGCCCCGTCTCGGACGACGGCCCTGCGTGGGCCGCAGCGTCGGACGCGCCGAGCGCCGAGGAGATCCTGGCACTCCTCGGCGACGTGGTGGTCGTGGTCTCCCCCGACCTCCGGGTGGCGGCGGTCAACGACGCCGCCGCTGCGCTGCTCGGCGAGGAACCCGGCGAGGTGGTCGGACGCAGCGCCCTCGAGGTGGTGCACCCGGGCGACCTCGAGGAGGCCGCCGACCTGCTGACACGGTTCCACGGGGGTCGGGAGATGGCTCGACCGTCCATCCGGCTCGACCGCGACGGCGAACCGACGCTCGCCGTGGAGCTCGTCGCCCGTCGGGTCGAACGGCCCGGGGGCACGTGGATCGTGTTCAGCGGACGGGTCGAGCCCACCCTCAACACCGAGGACCTGATGGACAGCGTCGGCGTGGGCATCGTCCTGTTCGACGAGGCCGGTGGGGTCACCGAGAGCAACCTGACCGCAGCCGAGCTCCTCGGCGGCGACCCGGGGAGTCTCGGCCTCGACCTGACCCAACTGGCCGACCGGCTCCGACTCCTGGATCGCCCCGACGTTGCGGAGTCGACCGGGCGTGCGCCCTCGGACTCCGGCCCGCCCCACTCCGACCCGGCCGCTGCGCTGCTCGGCGGCAGCACCGTGGTTCGCCGCCGCGTCGACGTCGAGGGCCCGCACGGCAGCAGGCGCGTGATCGACGCCGAGGTCCGGCCGGTGCGGATGCGCTACTCGGGTCGCTCCGTCGCGCTCCTCACCATGCGGGACGTCACCGCCGAGCACGCCGCCGAGGTGGCCCTGCTCGAACGGGCGACGACCGACGACCTGACGGGTCTGGCCAGCCGCAGCGAGTTCATGGCCCAGGTCGACTCCGCCATCAGCGCCGGTCCGGTCGGCGTGCTGTTCTGCGACCTCGACCGCTTCAAGTCCATCAACGAACGCTTCGGTCACGGGGAGGCGGACCGACTGCTGCAGGTGTTCGCGAGGGAGCTCGTCGCGGCGCTCCCGCCGACGGCCACGGTGGGCAGGTTGGGAGGCGACGAGTTCGCCGCTGCGGTGCCGGTCCGTCACGACCACGACCTCGACGACCACGCCGAGTCGGTCCGTCAGGCTGCCCGGCGCGCCGGACTGTCGTCGCTGCACCTGACGACGACGGTGAGCGTCGGCACCAGTTGGACCGGACCGGACCCACGGCCGGCCGAGAAGCAGAGCGCTCCCACTGCGGCCACGTTGGTGGAGGAGGCCGACGAGGCCCTCCGGCGCGCCAAGCGGACCGGCCGGGACCGGGCCGCCCACTTCGACACCGACATGCGGGCCTGGCGAGCCGAACAGACGGCCATGGCCGCGGCCGTGCGGGAGCACCTCGAGGCCGGACGGGTGGAGATCGCGGTGCAGCCCGTGGTCGACCCCCGCACGGGTCGGGTCTCCGGAGGCGAGGCCCTGGCCCGGATCCGCGACGCCGACGGCGAACTCGTGCCCGCGGCGCTCTGGATCGAGGCCGCCACCCGGACGGGACTGATCGGTGCGGTCGACGCCCAGGTCCTCGACCGGACGGCCGCGCTGATCGCTGCGCTCCACCGACGCCACCGGGAGCAGGGCCGACCGGACGTGGCCCTCCCGGTGATCGGGGTCAACCTGTCCGACAGCACCCTGGCCCGAGCCGACCTCGACGACTGGTTGCTCGCCGTCCTCGGGTCGCACGGTGCGCCGCTGGACCACCTGGTGATCGAGATCCCCGAGACCGTCTTCCCGGTGATCCGTGACCGATCTGCCGACGCCCTCCGCCGACTCAAGGACCAGGGCGCGTGGGTGGCGATCGACGACTTCGGCGTGGGGTACGCGTCGCTGGCCGAGGTGCGCGACCTGCCGATCGACACGCTCAAGATCGACCGCTCGTTCGTGGTCGCCGAGCCGGGCACGACCCACGAGGCGATCCTGCGGGCGTCGCTCGAGATGGCCCGGGCGCTCGACTGCCGGTCCGTGGCCGAGGGTGTGGAGACCGAGCGGCAGCTGGCCCTGCTCGTCGACCTCGGCGTCGACTACGTCCAGGGGTACCTGACCGGACGCCCGCTGGACCCGGAGGCCTTCGCGGCCCACGCCGAGACCCACTGGAGTCCGGTCACGACCCCGAGGCGAGCTCCGTGACCCGGAGCTCCGGG
>CAIQNH010000013.1 GCA_903873135.1 uncultured Actinomycetes bacterium | reverse complement strand
GTCGTCCCGGCGCCGGAGATGACGCTGCCCGAGGGCAGCGAGGACCACACCGTGCCGAAGCCGAGGACGTGGGTCATCTCGTGGACGATCACGTCGTCCAGCAGACCCGACGCCACCAGATCGGACAGGTCGGCCGAGTCGAACTCCATGACGCCGAACCGGGGCAGCCGGTCGACGGCGTTGACGATGCAGGGACCGGCCCGGGCCAGGACGCCGCCGTCGCCGTCGATCGCCGTGGTCGAGATGTCGATCACGAGGTCGTCCACCGTGCCGGAGAACTCGCCGTTCGTCGCGCCGCAGAGATCGGCAGCCACGCTGACCTGGGTGGCCGGCACTCCGGCGACGACCACGTCCTCCAGGCGGAGCTCGGCGGCGGCGAACAGCGGTGCCGCCGCTGGATCGAGCGCTCCCTGCGGGCGCAGCACGATGTCGTAGGACTCGGTCGGTCCGGGTGCGACGGAGAACGCGGTGGTCGCGGTGTCGGTCTCCGTGCCGTCGGACACGGTGAGCCGGACGACGGTCGGGCCGGTCGACCCGATCGTCACGTTCCGACTCCGGCTCCCGGCGCACGGGGTCACGACGAGCTCGTCGTCCCCGTCGTCACCCACGTCGATCCGACACGTCAGCGGCGAGCCCTGGGGGTCGACCACGTTCCAGCGCAGCGGCACCAGGGCCGGGATGGTGGCGTTGGACACGGGGGTGGTGAACGACAGCACCGCCGGCGCCGTCCCGGTGGGGAGCGTGGTGGTCGTCGTGGGTCCGGGCGGCGGCGGGGCGCAGGCGGCGGCCAGGGCGAGCAGGGGCACGATCAGCACGGCCCTTCGCGTCGTCCGGCGCACGTCGTCCCGTCCCACGTCACCCCCCGGTGGTCGTCCTGTCGGGCGTCAGTCTGCCCCGGGGGACGTCCCGATGCCATGTCCTAGGATTGGGTGATCGTCCCGGTGCCGTCTGTGGCCCGGACCGACCCGAGGAGCAGGTGTCGTGGCCGATCGAGTCCGGGGAGTCCCCGCAGAGGGCAACCGTGTGGTGTTCACGTCGTGGTCGGCCCAGAACCACGTCAGCCAGCTCGAGATCGCTGCGGCGTCGGGGGCCTGGCTGACCGACCCGACGGGCAGGCGATTCCTGGACCTCGGCAGCCAGCTGGTGAACGTGAACCTGGGCCACCAGCACCCCCGGCTGGTGGAGGCGATCCGCGCCCAGTCCGAGGCGCTGTGCACCGCCGCACCCTCGTTCGCCGTGGAGGTCCGCTCCCGGGCGGCCCGGATGATCGTCGAGCGGGCGCCCGCCGGGATGGAGCGGGTGTTCTTCACCAACGGCGGCGCCGAGGCCAACGAGAACGCGGTGCGCATGGCCCGCATCCACACCGGCCGGCACAAGGTGCTGTCGACCTACCGCAGCTACCACGGCGCGACCGCCACGGCGATCTCGCTCACGGGCGAGCCGCGGCGCTGGCCGTCGGAGCCCGGGGTCCCCGGCATCGTCCACTTCTCCGGTCCGTACCCGTACCGCTCGCCGTTCCACTCGAGCAGCCCGGCCGAGGAGTGCGAGCGGGCGCTCGAGCACCTCGAGCAGATCGTGACCTTCGAGGGTCCGCACACGATCGCTGCGATCCTGCTCGAGTCCGTGGTCGGCACCAACGGCGTGCTCGTCCCGCCCGACGGCTACCTCGCCGGTGTCCGCGACCTGTGCGACCGGCACGGGATCCTGCTCATCGCCGACGAGGTGATGGTCGGGTTCGGCCGGGTCGGCGAGTGGTTCGCGATCGACCACTGGGACGTCGCTCCCGACCTCATCTGCTTCGCCAAGGGTGTGAACTCCGGTTACGTCCCGCTCGGTGGCGTGGTGATCTCCGCCGAGGTGGCGGCGACGTTCGACGAGCGCCCGTTCCCCGGCGGACTCACCTACAGCGGTCACCCGCTCGCGTGCGCCGTCGCCGTCGAGTCGATCCAGGTGTTCGAGGACGAGCAGTTGCTCGACCGGGTCCGCAAGGTGGGGGAGGAGCTGCTGCGCCCCGAGCTCGAGGCCATCGCCGCCCGGCACCCGTCGGTCGGTGAGGTGCGCGGCCTCGGCATGTTCTTCGCCGTCGAGCTCGTTCGGGACCGGACGACCCGGGAGCCGCTCGTCCCGTTCAACGCCTCGGGGGCCGACGCCGCCCCCATGGTGGCGTTCGCCTCCGCGTGCAAGGAGGGTGGTGTCTGGCCGTTCGTCAACGCCAACCGACTGCACGTGGCCCCGCCGCTCGTCACCCCGGAGTCGGATCTGCGGCTGGCGCTCGAGGTGATCGACCAGGCCCTCGACGTGGCCGACGCGGCCGCCGGCCACTGACCCGGGTCGGTCGACCCCAGGGGGGTGCCGGGGCGGGTGGTCCGACCTGCGGTAGGGTGCGCTCCGATAACGGCGGAGGACACGAGTCCCGAGCCACGCAACCAGCAGAAGGAAACACATCGTGCCGACCGGAACCGTGAAGAAGTTCGACAAGGGATGGGGCTTCATCACCCCCGACGACGGCTCGAACGACGTGTTCGTCCACTACTCCAACATCTCGGGCTCCGGCTTCAAGAACCTCGAGGTCGGCCAGCGGGTCGAGTTCGAGGTGGGCCCCGGACGCAAGGGCGACGAGGCCCTCGACGTCCGTGTCATCTGAGGAGCCCAGCTCCTCCCACACCCCCGAGCCGGCTCCGCCCGGCGACGTGGGGGACCGTGAGCCCGCTCGCCACCACCGTCTGAGGACGGTCGTCGGTTCGCTGCTGCTGGTCCTCGCCGTCCTGCTGGCACCCGTGTCGGTGCTCGGCGTGTGGATGCGCAACCAGCTGCTCGACACCGATCGGTACGTCGAGACGGTCACGCCGCTCGCCAGCGACCCTGCCATCCAGGACGCTGTGACCGAGCGCGTCACGACGGCCATCTACGACGGAGTCGACGTCAAGACGCTCGTCGCCGACGCCCTCCCCTCCGAGGGTGCGTTCCTCGCGGCCCCGATCAGCCTCGGCATCGAGAACCTGATCGAGCGGCTCACCCGCGAGGTGGTGACGAGCGACCGGTTCGCCGAGCTCTGGGTCGACGCCAACCGGACGGCGCACGACGCCCTGGTCGAGGTGCTGACCGAGCCCGGCGACCGCAAGGGGTCGGTGTCGGTCGACCTGTCGGGCGTCGTGTCCGAGGTGCAGTCCCGACTGTCGTCCACCGGCATCAGCATCTTCCAGGGCGACCGGATCGACCCGCAGCTCGAGCTGTTCCAGTCCGAGGAGCTCGCCCGCGTGCAGGCCGGGGTGCGCCTGTTCGACTCGCTCGCCACGTTCCTCCCGTGGGTGACCATCGCCCTGCTCGTCGCCGCGGCGTTCACCTTCGTCGACCGGCGCCGCGGCGTGCTCGCAGCGTTCGCAGCGTTGCTCGTCGGCACCCTGATCACCATCGCCCTGTTCGCCGCCGCCCGCTGGCTGCTGCTGTTCGAGCTGCCCGCCGGCGGGTCGACCTCGGCGGCCGAGGCGGTGTTCGACATCCTGACCCGCTTCGTCCGGGGGTCCGTGCGGGCCCTGCTGGCTGTGGGCCTCGTCGGGGTGCTGGCCGCCCTGCTCGCCGGACCGAGCCGGCCGGCCACGGCGCTGCGCCGCTGGGTCGGCATCGGGGTCTCCCGGACCGGTGACGCCGCCGCTGCCCACGGTGCCCGGCTCGGCGGGTTCGGCGAGTTCGTGTCGGAGTACGTGGTCGGCATCAGGGTCGCCGTGGTGGCCCTGGCGGTGCTGTTCCTCGTCGTGGTCGAGCAGCCCAGCGCCGGAGCGGTCCTCTGGACGGCGATCGTCGTCGTGGTGGTGCTGCTCGTGGTCGAGGTCCTCGCCCGGACGGCGTCCGCCGGCCGGGAGACCGAGGAACTCGCGCCGTCCGCACCGTCCGACTGACGGATCGGTCGCCGACCCGTCGCCGACCGCAGATCGGTAGGCTCCCCGCATGCACGATCTGGTGATCCGGGACGGACTGGTGGTCGACGGCACGGGAGCGCCGGCCGCCCCCGGCGACGTGGCCGTCGACGGAGGCGTGGTGACGGAGGTGACGGGACCCGGGCGGGCCGGCCGGGGCCGCCACGAGATCCACGCCGACGGTCGGATCGTGACGCCCGGTTGGGTCGACGTCCACACCCACTACGACGGCCAGGCCACCTGGGACCCTGAGCTGTCACCGTCGGGCTGGCACGGCGTCACCACGGCGGTCATGGGCAACTGCGGGGTCGGGTTCGCCCCGGCGGCGCCCGACCGGCGCGAGTGGCTCATCCAGCTCATGGAGGGTGTCGAGGACATCCCCGGCACGGCGTTGGCCGAGGGGATGACGTGGAACTGGGAGACGTTCCCCGAGTACCTCGACGAGCTCGACCGGCTCCCCCGCACCCTCGACGTGGCGGCGCTGGTGCCCCACGGTGCCGTGCGCGCCTACGTGATGGGGGATCGCGGCGCGGCCAACGAGCCGGCGACCGCCGAGGACATCCTCCGCATGGGCGAGATCGTCGCCGAGGCCATCCGCGCCGGTGCTGCCGGATTCTCGACCACTCGCACGGTGCTGCACCGGGCCAAGGACGGCGAGCTCGCCGCCGGGACGACGGCCTCGCCGGACGAGCTGCTCGGCATCGGTGACGCCATGGGGGCGGCGGGTGGCGGCGTGTTCGAGATGGCCAGCGACATGGTCGTCCCGGCCGACGAGTTCGCGTGGATGGCCGAGCTGTCGCGCCGCAGCGGACGGACGGTGACCTTCAACTGCCTCCAGTCCGACGTGTGGCCGGAGCAGTGGCGGGAGCTGCTCGAGCTGTCGGACCGGGCCTCGGCGACCGGTGCACGGATCGTCCCGCAGGTGGCCGGGCGTCCGGCGTGCCTCATGTTCGGTCTGGAGTCGAGCTTCCACCCGTTCGTGGCCAACCCGACCTACCGGCGCATCGCCGGCCTGCCGCTCGCCGAGCGGGTGGCCCGGATGCGCACCCCGGAGGTGCGCGCAGCCATCCTCTCGGAGTCGGTCGACATCGGCGAGTTCGGCAACTACCTGCTGCGGAGCTTCCACAAGATGTTCCCGCTCGGCGATCCGCCCGACTACGAGCCGGCTCCGTCGCAGAGCGTGGCCGCCATCGCCGAGCGGACCGGCCGTCGCCCCGAGGAGGTCGTCTACGACCTGCTGCTCGAGCGCGACGGTCACGAGCTCGTCTACTTCCCGCTCCTCGGCTACAGCCACGGTGACTTCGGGGCGATCGGCGCCATGCTCGAGCACCCCGGCACCGTCCTCGGCCTGGGTGACGGCGGCGCCCACTGCGGCCTGCTCTGCGACGCGAGCCTGCCCACCTACATGCTCACCCACTGGGTGCGGGACCGGGATCGCGGCGAGCGGCTCGGCCTGGAGCGGGTGGTGGCCATGCAGACCAGCGAGACCGCGGCGCTCTACGGCTACGGCGACCGGGGCGTGCTGGCTCCCGGGTTCCGCGCCGACGTCAACGTGGTCGACCTCGACGGCCTGCGGCTCGCGCCGCCGGAGATGGTCCACGACCTGCCGGCCGGGGGTCGACGCCTGATCCAGCGCGCGACCGGCTACGGGGCCACGGTGTGCGCCGGCGTGCCCGTGCGGCTCGACGACGAGCCGACCGGCGAGCGACCGGGTCGGCTGGTCCGGGGCACCCGCCCCGCGCCCGCCGCCGGCTGACCGGCGCCCCGTGCGCGTCCTCGCACCGGTCCACGGTCTGGCGACTGCGGCCGAGGAGGCCCGGGTGCTCGCCGACGCGGGCGTCGACGGAGTCTTCACCTTCGAGGGGCCGCACGACGTGTTCGTCCCGTTGGCGCTCGCCGCTGCGGCCGCCGACGTCTCGGTGATGACCAACGTGGCGATCGCGTTCCCGCGGAACGCCGTGCACCTGGCGCACGCGGCGTGGGACCTGCACGAGCTCTCGGGCGGGCGTTGCACCCTCGGCCTGGGGGCGCAGGTCCGCGCTCACGTCGAACGACGCTTCGGGGTGGGCTTCGACCGGCCGGTCGAGCGGATGCGGGACACGGTCGAGGCGGTGCGGGCGGTGTTCCGGACGTGGCAGACGGGTGAGCCGCTCGACCACCGGGGCCCCTACCGGACCCACACGCTCATGACACCGATGTTCTCGCCCCAGCCGCACGACGCAGGTCCGCCTCGGATCGCCGTGGGTGGACTGGGCCCTCGGATGTGCGCGCGCGCCGCCGAGGTGGCCGACGAGCTGGCTGTCATGCCGGTCACCAGCGAGCGGTTCTTCACCGAGCGCACCCTCCCGGCGGTCGCCGCCGGCCTGTCCCGTCGGGACCCGGCGCTGGGCACCTTCGAGGTGTTGCCGGAGCTGATCGTGGCCTGCGGCCGCGACGACGCCGAGCAGGCGGTCGCCGACGCCGGCTGTCGGGCGCTGCTCGGCTTCTACTCCTCGACGCCGGCGTACCGACCGGTGCTGGACCACGAGGGGTTCGGTGACCTGCAGCCGGTCGCCCAGGGCCTGACCCGGGAGGGCCGGTGGGACGAGTTGTCCTCGCTGATCCCCGACGATCTGCTCGACCTGGTGGCCGTGCGCGGCACCCCGGAGCAGGTCGCGGCGACCATCGAGCGACGGTACGGGGCGCACGCCAGTCGGGACTGCGTCTACACCCCGTACTCGCCGGCCGACGGGCTCGTCGCCGACGTCGTCACGGCGATCGCCGGCTGACCGGCGAAAGTTCACCGAGTCGTCCCGATCGCGACACCTGGTCGGCAGCTCACCGTCAGGTGCGCCGAACAGGATGCCCGCATCCGTGCTGAGGCTGTCACGGCCCACCGTTGGGAGATGTCCATGCGTCGCATCATGTCGCTGTCCGCCGTCGTCGCACTGCTGGCCCTCGTGGCCGCGGCCTGCGTCATGCCCTCGCCGCCGCAACCGCCGGCCGGCCCGGTCCCGACGTTCGGTCTGCTCGGCCGGTACGAGACCGGCCTGGGGAACGGGTCCGGCGAGATCGCATCGCTGGACCGCAACCGGATGGTCGTGACCAACGGCGACGACAACAGCATCGACCTGGTCGACGTGACCGATCCCGCCAACCCGACCCGGGTGCAGCGCATCCCGCTGGCCGCCTACGGATCCGGGCCGACCAGCGCCGCCATCAGCCGCGGTCTGGTGCTGGTGACCATGACCGCCCCGGTGGCCACCGACCCCGGCACGCTGGTCGCCTTCGACCGCAACGGCCGGTTCCTCGGTCAGGCCACGGTCGGCGCCGACCCCGACTCGGTGGTCATCGGGTCCAACGGCGCCCGGGCCGTCGTGGCGAACGAGGGTGAGCCATCCTCCGACTACGCCGTCGACCCCGAGGGCTCCGTGAGCATCGTCGAGCTCGAGGCGCTCTACCCGTTGACCTCCAGCCTCGAGCCGTCCTCGCCGTCCTTCACGGGCTCACCGCTCGTCGCCGCCAACACGACCACGATCGGCTTCGCCGACTTCAACGCCGGTGGCAGCCGCGCCGCCGAGCTGCCCGCCGGCGTCCGCATCTTCGGCCCCGGTGCCTCCGTGGCCCAGGACCTGGAGCCCGAGTACCCCTCGATCGACCCGACCTACGCCACCGCCTGGGTGACGCTGCAGGAGAACAACGCGGTGGCCGAGATCGACCTGGTCGGCAAGAAGGTCGTCTCCATCCAGCCGCTCGGCACGATCGATCACAGCCTGCCGGGCAACGGGATCGACGCCTCGGACAGGGACTCCACGATCAACGTGGCCAACTGGCCGGTCCAGGGCCTGCCCCTGCCCGACGCGATCGCGTCGTTCCGGGTCGGCTCGACGACGTACTACCTGACCGCCAACGAGGGCGACGCCCGCGACTACACCGGCTTCAAGGAGGAGGTCCGGGTCAAGTCGGTCACGCTCGACCCGACCGTCTTCGCCGATGCCACGATCAAGACCGACCCCAAGGTGGGTCGCCTCAACATCACCAACACGAGCCCGAAGAACGGCAGCGGCCAGTACACGGCGCTCAACTCCTTCGGCACCCGCTCGTTCTCGGTCTACGACGAGAACGGCGTCCGCGTCTCCGACACAGGTGATGAGTTCGAGCAGGTGATCGCCGCCACGCTCCCCGAGTTCTTCAACGCCGGCAACGAGAACTCGACCTTCGACGACCGGTCCGACAACAAGGGTCCCGAGCCCGAGGGTGCGGCGATCGGAGTCGTCGACGGCAACCAGATCGCCTTCGTCGGCCTGGAGCGGGTCGGTGGCGTCATGGTCTACGACGTCTCGGACCCGGCTGCCCCGCAGTTCCTGCAGTACCTGAACACCCGTGACTTCGGCCTGCCGGTCGCCGAGACGGACGCCGGCCCCGAGGGCGTCGGATTCGTGAGGGCCGACCGCAGCCCGAGCGGGCTTCCCCTGTTCACGGTCTCCCACGAGATCTCGGGCAGCGTCGTCCTCTACGGCCCGATCGACCCCGACGGCGCCGGTGAGCTGACGCTGCTGCACAACAACGACGGCGAGTCGGCGCTGCTGACCCAGACGGCGTCGTCGGGTGGCACGAGCCTGCCCGTCGGTGGTGTCGCCGGGTTCGCTGCGGTCGCCGACCGGGAGCGACGTGACGCCCGGTCCCAGGGCAACTCGGTGCTGAACGTCTACGCCGGTGACGCCTTCCTGGCGTCGTCGACCCTGGCCTGCGTGCTGCCGCCGGCGCCCGCGAACACCCCGGTCTACGACGCGGTCGCCCAGCGCCAGATCGACTACGACGCCCACGTGCTCGGCAACCACGAGTTCGACTTCAACCCGGACTTCCTGCAGCGGTTCATCACGGGCTTCCGGACGAACGGCCGCCTCACGCAGCCGTTCCTGTCGGCCAACCTGGACTTCTCCGGTGAGCCCGGATTCGCCTCGCTGGTGGACGGCGACGGACTCCTCACCGGGTCCACCGTCGGCGACCAGGTCGTGGCCCGCTCCAAGATCGTCACCGACCGGGTGACGGGTGGCCGCTTCGGTGTCGTGGGCGCCACGACCCCGCTCCTGCCGACCATCTCGTCCCCCCGCAACGTGACCGTCACGCCGGATCTGGCCAGCACGGCAGATGCCGTGCAGGCCGAGGTCGACCGGCTCCGGAACGGCTTCGGCGTGGAGCGGATCGTCGTCGTGTCGCACCTCCAGGACATCGCCAACGACAAGGCGCTCGTCGGCCTGCTCGAGGGTGTCGACCTGGCGGTCGCCGGCGGCGGTGACGAACTGCTCGCCAACCCGGCGGTCCCGGACACCGACGAACTGCTCCCCGGCGAGACCGCTCCGGTCGGCACCTACCCGACGCTGCAGACCGCGGCCGACGGTGCGTCCGTGCCGATCGTGACGACGAGCGGCAACTACCGCTACCAGGGTCGTCTCGACGTGACGTTCGACGCCTCCGGCGACGTGGCCTCGGTCGACGGCGACGACAGCTTCCCCCGCCGGGTCATCCCCGCCTCGACGGGTGCGACGTCGCTCGGTGTCACCGACGCCGTGACGCCGGACGCCGCCATCCAGACGTCGGCGGTCGCTCCCGTGGAGGCCTGCACGACGGCGTTCAACCAGCCGATCGTCAACACGGAGGTCGTGCTCAACACGGCCCGGGGGTCGAACACCTTCACCGCGCCGGGCAACCGGACGGCCGAGACCAACACCGGCAACACCGTCACCGATGCCTACCTGGCCGCCTACGACGAGTACGCCCCGGCCGCCGGACTTCCCGTCCGCGGTGCCGGCAACCCCGTCGTCGCCGTCCAGAACGGCGGCGGGATCCGGGACAACGCCGGGCCGGCCCTCCCCGTCGGCGGCGTCGCCCCCGGCGCGGTGACCCGGAAGAACACGCTCGACACCCTGTCGTTCTTCACGAATCTCCTCACCGTGGTCAACGACGTGACCCCGGCGGAACTCAAGGAGATCCTGGAGCGTGCCGGGTCGAGCCTGCCGGGCGCCGGCGGGCAGTTCCTCCAGGTGGGTGGCATGAAGGTGACCTACTCGGTCGCCGGATCGGCGCAGGTCATCTCCTCCGGTGTGGTGACGGTTCCGGGCAGCCGGGTCGTCAGCGTCGAACTGGCGGATGGCACCCCGATCGTCGCCGGCGGCGTGCCGGTGTCCGGCGCTCCGTCGGTGCGGATCGTGACCAACAGCTTCACGGCCGCCGGCGGCGACAACTTCACGGTCTTCACGAACGCCCCCGCCTCCCGGAAGGTGAACCTGGGTGCCACCTACGAGGCCGTCTGGGTCGACTACCTGCAGTCGCTCGCCACCGGGACCCCGGGGGGTCTGCCCGCACGCCCGACCGTGAGCGCGGCCCAGTACCCGGCCGGCGGTGAGGGTCGGATCGTCGTCACCCCCTGATCCACAGTCCCCCCACGTGTCGGCCCGCGGGCCGTCCGGACCTCCCATCGGCCCGGACGCCGCGGGCCGACCCGTGCCCGGGCGGCTGCCCCGGCGACGGTGTGCCCGGACCGTATGCTCGCCGCCGTGGACGACCGAATGACCGACGAACCGCCCGCCGAGGTCTCGGCGATCTTCGACCCGTCGGCGTGGGCCACCGTGGACGGGTTCGACGACCTGCGCGACGTGACCTACCACCGGGCGCTCGACGTGGGCGTCGTTCGGGTCGCGTTCGACCGGCCCGAGGTCCGCAACGCCTTCCGTCCATCCACGGTCGACGAGTTGTACCGGGTGCTCGACCACGCCCGGCAGACCTCCGACGTGGGCTGCGTCCTGCTCACCGGCAACGGCCCGTCGCCCCGCGACGGCGGCTGGGCGTTCTGCTCGGGCGGCGACCAGCGCATCCGGGGGCGTGACGGCTACCGCTACACCGTCGAGGACGGCGACGAGCCCGGCCTGACCGCCGAGCACATCGATCCGGCGCGCAGCGGCCGACTCCACATCCTGGAGGTGCAGCGGCTCATCCGCACCATGCCCAAGGTCGTCATCTGCGTCGTCCCGGGCTGGGCCGCCGGTGGGGGCCACAGCCTCCACGTGGTGTCCGACCTGACGATCGCCAGCCGTCAGCACGCCCGCTTCAAGCAGACCGACGCCGACGTGGCCAGCTTCGACGGCGGGTTCGGCTCCGCCTACCTCGCCCGGCAGGTCGGCCAGAAGTTCGCCCGGGAGATCTTCTTCCTGGGCGACGAGTACTCCGCCGAGGACGCCCACCGGATGGGGATGGTCAACGCCGTGGTCGACCACCAGGACCTGGAACGGGTCGCGCTCGACTGGGGTCGCAAGGTGCTCGGCAAGTCGCCGACGGCCCAGCGCATGCTGAAGTTCAGCTTCAACCTGATCGACGACGGCCTGGTCGGCCAGCAGGTGTTCGCCGGCGAGGCCACGCGGCTGGCCTACATGACCGACGAGGCCGCCGAGGGCCGTGACTCGTTCCTCGAGAAGCGGCCGCCGGACTGGTCGCCGTTCCCGTGGCACTACTGACCCGACCGCGCCGGTCCTCCATGCGCTGGTGGGTCCCGGCGCTGCTGCTGCTGGTGGGCGCGGCGGCGTGCGCGGCGAGCGAGGGTGCAGGCGACCCGCGGACCCTCGCCGTGCCGTCGCAGTACGGCACGGTGCAGGACGCCGTCGACGCGGCCCGACCGGGCGACCTGGTGCTCGTCTCGCCGGGCGTCTACCGCGAGGCCGTGCTGGTGGTCACCCCCGAGGTCACGATCCGGGGGACCGATCGGAACACGGTCGTGCTCGACGGTCGGGGCGGGCTGGAGACCGGCGTCAGCGTGGTCGACACCGGGGGTGTGGCGGTCGAGAACCTGACGGTCCGCAACTACTCGAACTCCGGCCTCACCTGGATCGACGCAGCGGGGTTCCGCGCCTCGCACGTGACCGCCTACGACAACGGCCGGGTCGGCATCGACGTGTTCGACTCCGTCGACGGGCTCGTCGAGCAGGTCTGGGCCTCGGGCAGCGGTGAGGTGGGCCTCCGCATCACCCAGTGCGACCCGTGTCAGATCGTCGTCGACGGCCTCACTGCGGTCGACAACGGGACGGGGGTCCTGCTCACCAACGCCGGCCGGGAGCTGCAGGTCGTCCGCTCGACGGTGCGCTCCAACCGGGCGGGCATCGTCCTGCACAGCACCGGCTTCAGTCTGTGCGGTCCCCAGCAGGGAGCGACCGTGGCGGGCAACCTCGTCGGTCCGAACGACCGCCGGGACCTGCTGATCGGCGAGGTCGGGATCGTCGCGGACAACTCGGGGATCGCCGTGGTGGGTGGGCGCGACAACGACGTGCGGTCCAACCGGGTGACGGGCCAGCCCGCCTTCGGGATCGTGGTGGCGCCGTACCCGGAGCTCGAGGCCGCCGCGCCGCTGCCCGAGGAGTCCGAGGTGGTCGAGCCGTGCCGGACCCGGGCGTTCCTCCCCAGCTCCGGTCGGATCGCCGTCGCGACCTGGCCGGCCACCGGGAACCGTCTGACCGGCAACGTCGTGGTCGGCTCGGGGGTCGCCGACCTGGCGGTCGGTGCCGTTGCGGACGAGGCGTCGGCGTCGGGGAACTGTGCCAGCGGCAACCTGGCCGCCGTGACCCGGCCCACCGACCTGCAGGCGCTCGCCCCCTGCGGTTCCGCACCGACGGCGACCGACTGGGGGGACGGGGCCTACGTGGTGCCCGATCTGGAACGACGGGAGCGCAAGCAGCTGCTCCGGGTGGGCGACGACGTGGAACCGCGGCGAGGGCCCGTCCCGCCGCCGCAACCGCAACTGCCCGGTGCTGCGACCGCACCCGTCGTCCCGGCCACGACGCCGCCGGTGCCGGTCGACGTCGACACCCTGGTCACGCCCGGCTGACCGGGCCCACCTGCGGGTCGGACAGGAGCGCACCGCGGCGCTCCGGGTGTCGTGGGCGTCGTCGACCCCGGCGACCGGATCGGTCCGGGGACTGGGTCAGGCGGCGAGCGCCTCGGGGCCCGGGACGGTCGCCTCGGCCGAGCCGCGACGGGCCCTGCTGAGTCGACGCATCACGGGGAAGCCGTAGAGCAGGGTCGACCGGGCCCAGCTCCCGGGGTGCTCGAGCCCGGCTCGACGGGCTCGCCGCCCGACGACCAACGCCTCGAGCACGTGCACCGCCAACGTGGCGACCACCACGCCGCGCACCGCCTGGCGGGGTACGGCGTCGCCGGTCGCCTCGCTGAAGCGTCCCCAGGCCCGGTCGTCGACCGAGATCCAGGACAGGATCCCCACGCCGGAGAGCACGAAGAGCCGCCAGAGGATGTTCGGAGTCGGTCGCACGTCCATGCGGGGAGCCTACGTGCCTCGGAGTGGTCCGGGCGCCGTGGGGACGGCAGACTCCGACCGTGGATCCCGCGGGCGGCCGACCGCTGCGCTACGGCTTCGTCGGCGTCGGCATGATGGGTGTCGAGCACGTGCGCAACGTCGTGGCCCTCCCCGGTGCCGAGCCGGTGGCGGCGGCCGACCCGCACGTCCCCTCGCTCGAGGCCGCCGTCGCTGCTGCCGGCGGCTCGCTCGCCACCTACGAGTCGACCGAGGCGATGGTGGAGTCCGAGGAGCTCGACGTGGTGGTGGTCTCCACCCCGAACGCCACGCACCGGGCCGTGCTCGAACCGTTGTGGGGCCGGCCGGTCCACCTCATGGTCGAGAAGCCCCTGTGCACGACGGTGGAGGACGCGCTCGCGGTCCGGGCGGCTGCGGCCGACCACCCCGGTGTGGTGTGGGTCGGGCTCGAGTACCGCTACATGCCGCCGGTCGCCCGGTTCATCGAACAGGTGCACGGCGGGTCCGTTGGTCGGGTGGTCATGCTCACCATCCGCGAGCACCGCTACCCGGTCCTCACCAAGGTCGGCGACTGGAACCGGTTCAACCGGAACACCGGAGGGACCCTGGTCGAGAAGTGCTGCCACTTCTTCGACCTGATGCGGGCCACGCTGCGCGCCCGTCCGGTCCGGGTCCTGGCCTCGGGCGGACAGGACGTCAACCACCTCGACGAGCGCTACCGCACCGAGTTCGGTGAGGCCGAGGTGCCCGACATCCTCGACAACGCCTTCGTGGTCGTCGAGTTCGACTCGGGCGCCCGGGCGCTGCTCGACCTGTGCATGTTCGCCGAGGGCTCACGGTGGGAGCAGGAGCTGTCGGCCACCGGTGATGCCGGCAAGGTCGAGGCGAACGTGCCCGGCTTCATGGAGGTCGTGCGGGGTCGTCGACCGGAGCTCGTGCTCGGCGGTCGCGGCCCCGACTGGCCGGTCGAGGTGACGGAGGTGGCCGACGACGAGCGCATCGCCGAGCAGGGAGGTCACCACGGGGCCAGCTACCTGGAGCACGTGGCGTTCGTCGAGGCGATCCGCTCGGGGTCGACGCCCGAGGTCGGTGTCGACGACGGGGTGTGGTCGGTCGCCGTCGGTGTGGCGGCGCACCGTTCGATCGAGGAGGGTCGGCCGGTCTGGCTCGACGAGGTGCTCCCCGCCGACGCACTCGACACCCCCGACCCCTGACCCCCGACCCCCGACCCCCGACCCCCGACCCCCGACCGGCTCTGTGGTGCGAGCTACATGCTC
>CAIQNH010000012.1 GCA_903873135.1 uncultured Actinomycetes bacterium | reverse complement strand
GCCTCGAGGCGGCGGCGCAGGTCGGTGAAGGCGAGGTAGTAGGCCTCGCTCATGCCCTGGTTGACCTCGTGGACGAGCATGCGGGCGCGGGGGTGGTCGGGGAGGAACCGCTCGATCTCGGATCGGGTGGCGTCGGTCGATCCGTCGTCGACCACGACGAGCTCGTCGACGTAGGTGTAGAGCTTGCCGAGCACGTCCCGGACGGTCGGCTCCTCGTTGTAGGCGGGGACGACGGCGATCCGCTTGGGTGTGCTCACGGGGACTCCCATCAGGTGGCGGGCAGACGGTTGGCGACGTACCACTCGAATGATCGCCGCATGCCGTCGTGGATGTCGACCTGCGGGGTCCAGCCGAGGACCTCCCGACTCGCGTCGTTGCGCACGGTCTGTGCGGCCAGGTCGCCCGGTCGTGAGGGGCCGAAGCTCACCTCGACCTCCTGGCCGGTCTCGCCGACCAGCGCCGCGGTGATCTCGGCGACCTGACGGATCGTGACGGGCTCGGGGCCGTCGAGGTTGAGGACCTGGTCCTCGGCCTCCGGACGCAGGGCCAGCACGTGGGCCTGCGCCAGGTCGGTCACGTAGACGAAGTTCCGGGACTGCATCCCGTCGCCGTCGATGGTGAGCGCCTCGCCCGAGAGCGCGCGTCGGTAGAACGAGGACATCACCGTGGTCTCCCGCATGTTCGGTCCGTAGGGGATCCCGTAGCGCAGGATCGTGAACGGCCGGTCGTAGAGGTTCCGGTAGTCGCGGCACGCGAACTCCGACGCGATCTTGGTGGTGATGTAGAGGTGCCGGTCGGTGTCGAGCGTGAACGAGCTCTGCTCGTCGACCACGTCGTCGGTGCAGGACCCGTACACCCAGACCGTGGAGGCGAGCACGACCCGACCGGCCTCGGCACGCCGGGCGGCCTCGAGGACGTTGACCGTCCCGAGGACGTTGACCGACACCGCCGAGGTGGGGTCGGCGTGGATGTCGTTCACGTCGGCCATGGCGGCCAGGTGGAAGGTGGCGTCGGTGCCGCGGACGGCCGGCTCGAGCGAGTCGACGTCGGTGATGTCGACCTGGTGGAACTCCACGTCGTCCCGGCCCGGGTCGCGGCCGTCGAGCACCCGGACCCGGTGTCCGGCGGCCAGGAGTGCGTCGACGACGTTCGAACCGATGAACCCGGCACCGCCGGTGACGGCGACGGTGGTGCTCACCCTGCGAGCGCCGCGTGGAGGGACTCGACGACCAGATCGGCCTGGTCCTCGGTCATGACCGCCGAGACCGGCAGGCAGACGTGCCGGGCGCACAGCTGCTCCGCACCCGGCAGTGGGCCGTCGGCGTAGGGGGTGAACACCGACTGCAGGTGCAGCGGCGTCTCGTACACCTCGCCCGAGAGCGCCACCTGGAACTCCTCGCGCAACCGCTGCTTGAGGGCACGCCGGTCCACGCCGTCCGGCAGGAAGGCGATGTACTTGTAGTAGTTGCAGTACGACTCGGCCGGGATGGCCAGCGGCCGCAGCGGGCTGTCGACCAGCAGCTCGTCGTACCGGGCGGCGATCGCCCGACGGTGGTCCACGAACTCGTCGAGACGTCGCAGCTGCGAGAGGGTGATCGCGGCGTGCGGCTCGCTCATCCGCCAGTTGTACCCGAGCCGGGTGTGGTCGTTGTTGTCGAACGACGCCTTGCCCTGGTCGCGGTAGATGAGGGCCTCGGCGGCGATCCGGTCGTCGGCGGTGGTGATCATCCCGCCCTCACCGCCGGCGATGACCTTGGTCGGGTAGAAGGAGAACGACCCGGCGGCCCCGAACGTGCCGGCCTTCTGCCCCTCGTACGCGCTCCCGTGGGCGTGGGCCGCGTCCTCCACGAGCCAGAGACCCCGCTCGGAGCAGATGCGCTGGAGCTCCCGGATGGTCGGGGGCACGTAGCCGCCGATGTGCACGGTGACCACGCCGACGGTGTCGGGGCCGATGGCCGCCTCGACCGCTGCCGGGTCGAGCGACATCGTCGCCGGGTCGCAGTCCACGAACCGCAGGCGGGCCCCGGAGGACAGGACGGCTGCTGCCGTGGCGAAGAAGCTGTTGGCCTGGACGAGGACCTCGCCCTGCGCCGCCTCGAGCACCCGCAGCGGGATCTCCAGGGCGCTGGTGCCCGAGCTGACCGCGATCGCGTGCGGGGTGTCGTGGGCCGCGGCGAACTCGGCCTCGAGCTCCTTGCCGATCGACCCGAGGGTCAACTGGCCACTCTTGAGGCACTCGTCGATCCTGCGGAGGATCTCCTGGCGGTCCTCCTCGGGGAAGTGGATCGCCGCTGCCGGTACGCGCATGGGTCGTGGGCCTTTCGGGTCGGGACCCGGACGGTCGGGAGGGAAGGTTGCTCCGACCGGACGGTGCCGTGTGATCGGAAGATGGTAACCGCCGACCCCCTCCGCCCCGGGAATCGGCGCCCGGGGTCCGGGATCCGGTGCCGCCGTGGCGGAGCGGTCCCGGGCGGTGGTGGGATTCGCCTGAAACCTGCGGGGTCGGGCACGATCTCCCCCTCAGGGCGCCACGTTGGACTGGGGGTCAGCGCCGTGGACGACACACCGGGAACCAGCCTCATCGCCACCGCCGACGGCCTCGGTCGCTCGCGCCGACTGCTGGTCGCCCTGGTCGTGGGCTGCACCGCTGCGGCGGCGGCGTTGTTCGGCCCGGCGGCCGTCCCCGCCGCCTCGGCGCA
Organism: uncultured Actinomycetes bacterium; assembly: GCA_903873135.1. Taxonomy (GTDB): domain Bacteria; phylum Actinomycetota; class Acidimicrobiia; order Acidimicrobiales; family Microtrichaceae; genus SXMI01. The sequence goes on along the minus strand of CAIQNH010000012.1, from coordinate 9,168 downwards.
GGACGGCGGGATCGAGAAGGTGGACGTGTCCCTCTCCGACCAGCGTGTCCGGGTCTGGGGCCGCGACGGCGGACTGATCCGGGACGTCCCCGTCTCGACCGGGACCCGCGGCCGCACCACCCCGGGCTCGTTCCGGGTCTACAACCGGCTGCCCCGCACGGTGTCGACGGTGGACGGCGTCAGCACGATGCGCTGGATGGTGGCCTTCAACGGCGGGATCGGCTTCCACGGGATCCCGGTGAAGTACGGACAGGCCATCTACACGCCGCTCGGGATCCGCCCCTCGAGCGCCGGGTGCGTCCGCATGTCCGACGCCGACGCCGAGTGGATGTACTGGAACGTGCCGAACGGGACCGTCGTCAACGTGAAGTGAGCTCGTCCGGGCCGGGGAGCACGAGCTCCAGGCCCGGGTGGATGAGGTCGGGGTCGTCCGGGTCGACCAGCCGGTCCCGGTTGACCTCGATCAGTCGGAGCCAGGCGTCCACGACCTCGCGGTCGTCGGGCCACCCGCCCGTGGTGAACCTCAGGTGATCGGTCGTGATCTGCCAGAGGTGCTCGCCCGGTTGCACCACGTGGATCCGGTTGACCGCACCGGCCGGGGTGGTCGGTGCGGGGCCCGCTGGCGGAGCGGGTCGATCGGCGGATCGCTGCTCGACGGGTGTCGCAACCGGGGACCCCGACGCGGCGGTGGTCCCCGTCGGGGCGTCGAGCAGCTCGAGGACCGGTGTCGCAGCGGGCGAGCGCTCGCCGACCTCCTCGCCGCCGGAGTCGCTCGTCGCTCCCGCGGTCCCGGTCGTCGACGAGACGGAGATCGCCGCCCCGAGACCGGCCACGACGCCGACCGCCCGGGTCAGCGCGGTCCGGAGGGACCCGGGCCGCCGTGGCCGCCGTGGCCGCCGTGGCTGACGGCGGGCGGCAGCGACGGTGGCGGTCCGGACGGCGAGCACCACCGTGACCGTCGCGACCGTGGCGGCGAGGCTCACGGTGGCGGTGCCGCCGGCCAGACCGCCCAGTTGCTCGAGCGCCGTCGGTTCGAGTCCACGGACCTCGGTGGCGGTGCCGACCACGGGTGGGTCCCCTCCCGGGGCCGAGAGGGCGGCTCGGGTGGGTCCGGGGTGTCGCACGGTGGTCTCCTCCACGTGGGGGGTCTGAGGGTCGGGGTGACCGCTCACGGGGTCACGACCGGTGTCGAGGTGCCGTCCCGGCGTCGCGCCGCCGGGCTGCCGCAGGGTGCGGCCGCCAGCAGTTCGATGGTGTCCGGGTCCCGGTGCACGAGTCGCCCGGCGCGCTGTCCGGTCGTGAGCCCGTCGAGCTCGAAGTCGAACACCTCGCCGGTACCGGGCCGGAACACCAGCAGGTCGTCGTCGCCGTCGCAGTCGGCGTCCGTCACGAGCGGCTGGTCACCGGCCCGTCCGACGGCTGCCGGTCGACCGTCCACCTCGATGCTCACCCCGCCGGCTGCGCCGGGACGCAGCGTGCCCAGTGGGGCGGCGCCGACGGTCGCCGTTCCGGACCACCCGGGACCATCCCGTCCCGGAGGTGCTGCACCACCGTGGCCACTGCCGCCGCCACCCCACGGGACCGGGAACGTGGCTGCGGGCACTGCCACTGCGACTGCCACGGCCACGGCCACAGCCACTGCCACGACCCCGGCCGCTGCTACGGCGGGGGTCGGCGCCACGGACGCCGCCACGGCGGGGGACGGCGCCACGGACGCCGACCCGGCACCCGCCACGGGTGCGGACCGGGTGGTGCTGGAACTCCGAGCGGTCCCGGAGCGTCCGAGCAGACGCTGCAGTCGGGTCCGTGCACGCTGCACCCCGTCGAGCAGCTCCCGGCGTTCCGTCGGGATGGCGAGCCGACCCAGGCCGGCCCACGTCCGTCGGAACGGACGTCGCCAGCGGTTCGCCGGCCGGGCCGACCACCGTCGGACGGCCCGGGCGAGTCGAGCGGGTTCCGGGGCGTCGCCGAGTCGTCGCAGTCGCCGACGGAGCGAGCGGGATCGCGGGAGGGATCTGGCCAGACGGTGAGCGGCCCGGGTGACCGTGAGGCGGTCGAGCCGGGTGTCGTCGCGGCGGAGGATCCGACCGGCCGAGCCGAGCGAGCACCAGCGGACCGTCCCGTCGGGGCCGACGAGCAGGTGGTCGAGCGACACGGCGCCGTGGAACCAGCCGGTCGCGTGCAGGTTCCCGAGCGCGACGCACCCGGCGGCGAACGCTGCGGCGCGCTGCTGCGGAGTGAGCGCCCACGGATCGGCCAGGCTGGCGGTCCCGGCGTCCTCGGTCCAGAGTTCGTCGCCCGTCCCGGTGCGGTGGTACCCGACGAGGCGCACGACGCTGGCGCAGTCGATCGCCTCGAGCACAGCGGCCTCACGCTGCAGTCCGGCTCGGGCGTCGCCCAGCGCTCGCTTCACCACGACGTGGCGCCCGGACCGTCGAGTGCGCTCGATCCGTTCCGGCGCGCCCGTCCCGCCGTGGGCAGGGTCACCGTCCTGGTCCGGCTCCAGCGTCAGCAGGTCGTGGGGGAGGGTCCACGTCGGTCGTGCAGCGGGTTCGTCGACCGGCGCCACGGACGCGTCGGGTCTCGTGCTGCTGCGGCGGAAGAGTGGCCGGCGCTCCTCGGGTCGGCGGATTCGCTCGTCGGTGGTCACGTGGCGACCACCGCCTCGGCGCGCACCCGGTAGGTGGTCTCCGAACCCCGGCCTGGCACGGCTCGGAGGATGATCCGGCGCAGTCGGACCGTGACGTCGACCGTGACCCGGTCGGCTCCGACGACGACGTCCACCCGTTCGATCCGGCCCGGCGGCGGGGTGGCGCGGAGGTGCGCATCCACGACCTGCCGGGCGGCGGACGGGTCGACGACGGCCCGGGCGTCGAGTTGCACCCGTCGGGTGTCGATCATCGCCGCGGCATCGTCCGCTGCGGCCGCCACGATCGCTCCGGCCCGCCGTTGCTGCACGTGGACCGCCGTGAGGTCGACGGCGATCCCGGTGAGGGCGACCGCGACGAGGGCCAGCGCCGGCACGAGGACCAGGGTGGTGCCCCGTTGGTCACGTCGTCGGACGAGCACGTCAGCGTCCACAGGGCGTCCGTCCCGGATCGTGTCGAGGGCCCCACGTCATCTCCCGGTGCGGGTCGACCAGCTCGCGCCGGACGACCCGGATCGTCGACGGCTGCCACGTCCGGACGAACGGCACCGCGACACGGGGGAGGTCCAGCTCGAGGCTGACCTCCGCCGTACCGCAGGGACCGAACGCGAAGAGGTCCGGGTGGGTCACCCGGACCCGGCGCTCGTCCACGCCGAGTCCGCGCAGGGCGGCCCGGGCGGCCTGCTCGCCGCGGTGGCCGGCGGTGAGCGGGTCCGGGGACTCCGTGTAGGTCCGGAGGTACTCCCGCGCAGCAGCGTCGAGCGCAGCCTGGGCGCGGAGGGTCGTCCACGCCCCGCTCGCCACGGCGCTCCCACCCACGAGCAGGAGGGCGACGAAGACGAGTGCCTCGAGTCCGGCGACGGCCCCTCGCTGGTCACGACGACGGGCTCGAGCGCCCGCGGACCCCGACGTCGCGCTCACCAGAGTCGCTCCCGACGCAGCACGATCGTCCGGTCGATGGCTCCGACCGTCGCTCCACCGTCGAGCAGCCGGGGAACCAAGCGGACGCCTCCGTACCGGACCCGGACGCCCGCGTGGTCCGGGTCCGGTGCCACCGGGACCAGTTCGACCGAGGCGGCGAGCGGGCCGAGGGCCCGTCGGGCGTTGGCGACGGAGGACTGCGCGTGGCGGGCCGGATCGGCGCCCGCCGGCGTCTCGGCGATCCGTCGTGCGGTGTCGTAGGCGACCGACTCGACGGTCGTCCGTGCCCACAGCCCGATCGTCACGTTGGCGGCCAGCCCGATGCCACCGATCACGACCGCCACCGCGAGCGCCGTCCCGAGCGTCCCGGAGCCCCGCTCACCGGCCGATCTGGTCGACCTGGGCACGGGTGCGACTCGAGGCGCTGTCGACCATGGCGTCGAACCCCTGCCAGAGCCCGATCCCGATGAACGCCACGACGAGGACGGCGATCGCGGTGGAGATCACGCCCTCGCCGCGCTGGTTCCGGGTACGCCGGTGTGGTGGGACCGTCGCCGGGTGCGCAGCGCTCTGGGACTGGTCCGTGACGAGCTCGTCCGGGAGCACGTCGAGCTGATCGTCGTGGTGCTGGTCGGGTTGCTGGTCGAGTGGCTGGGTCACGGAGATTCCTCCTGGTTCGGGCCGGTTCACGTCGGCCGCGTCGGTGGGGCGCCTCGTGGGCGCGAGGGCGGTCCGGGTCAGCCGGACACCTGGCGGAGTGCCGCGATGAACGGGACGGCGAGCAGCAGGAGGCCGGGGACGAGCGTGGCCACCGTGACGGGGATCCACACGAGCTGGCTCCGACGTTCGATCTGCTCCACGAGCAGTCGGTGGGTCTCGTCCCGAGTGGCCCTGGCCTCCGCGCTGACGAGTCGACCGAGGTCGCCCGCATCGCGGTGCATGGACAGGACCCGGACCAGTCGGCCGACGGCGTCGACCCCGGTCCGTCGCTCCCAGGAACGGAGGGCGTCGGCCTCCGGGACGCCCTGACGGAGCGACCTGCTCACGAGGGTCAGCTCGCGTGCGGTTCGGCCGTGGGTCCGCTCCCCGAGCCGCTGCACCGCTGCGGCCAGCGAGAAGCCGGCTCCGACGAGGACCCCCAACTGCTCGGCCACGACCGGCAGTTCGAGCTGGATCCGCTGCTGCTGGGATCGCACCCGGAGGTCGAGTCGTCGCTCGGAGACGACCAGCCACCCGATCGGCGATGCGACCAGCAGGACCGTGGTCGCCACCGGACGGGCGGACGCAGCGAGTGCGACGACGCCGCCGATGCAGGTGGCCACGACGGCACCAGCGACCTGCTGGGCCCGGAAGGCGGAGGGGCTCCGGTCGTCGTCGGCCCGCTGCAGCCGGAGTTGCAGGGTGCCGTCGGCGCCGACCGCCCGGGACATCCGGTCCAGCAGCGCCAGGACGGGAGGGGAGAGCACGGCGCTGGTGGCTCCCCACCGGCGGGCCGTGGGGGTGCTCGTCGCGGTCCGCTCGCGAACGGGCAGGTGCGGCGCCACGCGGCGGTGGAGCGGTCGGCGCCGTGCCCACGGGGTCTCCGCGAGGCAGATGGCCAGTCCGAGCCAGGCGGCGGCCAGTGCTGCCAGGGTCGCACCACCGAGCGCCACCTGCCCGGCGTCGATCGCCGGCGGGCCTGCGGTCGCCTGCGTGGCGGCGACGACGGGGCCGACTCCGGTCACGGTGCGAACACCCGGGGCTCGTCGGGGAGGCGCATCAGCCGTCCCGTCCACCACCAGCAGACGCCGACCAGGGCGACGGCCGCTCCGACGAGCAGCTCCGCTCCCGGTGCCCGGTAGGCAGCGGCACCGTCACCGACGTTGAGGCCGGCGAACCCCATGCCGAGCGGGACGACCACCACGAACCAGCGTGCGAGTCGGGCGCCCGACTGTCGGGCGTCGGCCTCGCGTCGATCGTGCAGGTCCCGTCGGCGATCCGCCGCCAGGTCCGCCAGTCGCGGATCGAGGTCGCCCCCGACCTGGTGGATCACGATCAGGGTCTCGCAGGTCGCGTCCGCAGTCGGGTCGTCGACCTGCTCGGCCAGCACCTGCAGCATGCGCTCGAGGTCGGTGCGCAGGTTCCACTCCCGCTGGGCGGCGGCGAACGCCGGTCGGAGTGCGTCCGGGGCCCGCGACCCAACCTCGATCAGCGCCTGGGGAATGGAACGACCGACCGGTCCCACCTGGACCCGGAGCTCCTCCAGCAGGCGGGGCCAGTGGTCCCTGGCCGCTCGACGTGCGGCCCGGTGCCGTCGGAGCCAGAACGACGCCGGGGCGGCGGCTGACACCGACGCGAGTCCGAGCGCGACCGGGCCCGGTCCCAGCGCGAGCGCGGCGAGCGTCCCGCCCGCGAGTGCTGCTCCGGTCGAGACGACCAGGAAGCGGGGCACGGTGACGTCGACGAGACCGACGCGATCGAGTCGGAGTCGCACCGCCCGGCCGGCACGGTGCGCCACCGGTGCCACGGAGGACGAGGACGGGCTGGGCACCACGACCAGCCAGGTTCCGGTGCCGCAGATCGCTGCGAGGAGGAGGGACGTCACGGTCGCTGCTCCCGTTGACGAACCCCGGCCGGACGCAGGGTCCCGGCGCCGTCGGTGGACAGCAGTGCGTGCACGTCGACCCCACGTCGCTCGAGTCGGTCGGCCACCCGGGACGGGTGCAGACCCGTCCAGTGGAGGGATCCCCCGGTGCGGGCGAAGACCTCGGTGCAGGTGAAGGTCACCGAGTCGGCCCCCGACACCTGGTCCTCGACGGCGAGCACCGAGGTCACGACGGGCCCGGCGGGGCCCCGCTCCGTGTGCACGACCAGGTCGACGGCGTCGGCCACGAGTGCGTTGAGCGCCGGGAGGGGGAGGTGTCGTGCGGCCTCGGAGAGCTGGGCCAGGAACCGCAGTCGGGTGAGGGCCTGCCGTGCCGAGCCGGCGTGGATCGTGGTGTAGCCCGTCACGCCCGAGGACAGGGTCAGGAGCAGTGGCAGCGCCTCCCGGTCGCGGACCTCGCCGACGATCGCCACGTCCGGTGCCATCCGGAGGAATCCGGCCACCAGTCGCCGGAGGTCGACGCCGGGACGGTCGGGCCGGTCAGGTCGTGTCTGCATGCTCGCCGTGTTGGGGGCCTGCACGTCGGCCTCGAACACCTCCTCGGCCACGACGACCCGCAGCGCCGGGTCGATCTCGGCCGTGCAGCAGCTCAGCAGGGTCGTCTTGCCCGAGCCGGGAGCGCCGGCCACCAGGATGGTGAGCCGGGACCGCACGGCGGCGGCGAGCAGGTCGGCGGCGGACCGGGCGAGCGTGCCCCGGCTCACCAGCTGGTCGAGTCGGCCGACCGGCATGCCGGTGAACTTGCGGATGTTGACGATCAGGTGGCCACCGCGGGCGAGGTCCGGGTGCACGATGTGGAGCCGGGACCCGTCGTCGAGCACTGCGTCCTGGAGTCCCTCGGCCGGGTCGAGCTTCCGGTGTGCGGTGGAGGAGTCGTCGAGGAGCCTGGTGAGGATCCGCTCCACGTGGGCGTCGTCGTGGAAGACCTCGTGGTGGTAGCCGGACCGTCCGGAGTGGCGCTTGGCGAAGATCGCGCCCGGAGCGTTGATCATGATCTCCCAGACGTCGTCGTCGTCGAGCAGGGCGGCTAGCGGCCCGTAGCCAGCGAGGTTGCCGAACACCTGGTCCTCGAGTCGCTCGCGGTCGCCCACGATCCCCGGCAGCCCGGACCGTCGTCGGGTGTCGTCCCAGGTGTGGACCGCGTCCTCGATCAGGGCCCGGATGGCCTCCCGGCCGGACGCCGTGTCCACGTCGATCCGGCCCTCAGCGGCCCGCGCCTGCACGGCACGTTCGATCGCGAGGACCGGGTCGGCGTCCTCCGTGGGGTCGGAGTCGATCCTCACGGCGACACCAGGGAGCGGACGGGACCTGCCACCGCCTCGGCGGCGACGGTGGGGAGCGGGCCGACGTCGCGGTGCAGTCGCTCGAGTCGGGAGATGACCGGGAGGAACACGACCTCACGCCGCTCCCGTCCGAGCCCGATCGCCACCGATCGGCGCTCACCGGTCGACCGGGGGGCAGCCGTGCACACCACCGTCACCGGAGCACCCGACTCCCGGACGAGCGCCACCTGGTCGAGGCAGCCAGCGAGTCCGTGGACTCCGTGCAGCCCGCTGCGACCGACGACCACGACCACGTCGGCCTCGGCGATCGCCGCCGCCCGGAGCGAGGTCGGACGGACCGTCGACGGCCCGAGGTCACCGGCGTCGACCACCACGGTCGCGTAGGTCCGGCGCAGCCCGTCGACCACGGCCCGGGCGGTCGCCGCCGAGGTGTCGTCGGCCGAGCCCGTGGGCGCACCCCGCACCACCAGGTAGGGCCGACCGGCGACGCCGTCGGCGAACGCTCGCACCTCGTCCGGGTCGAGCCGGTCGCGGCGGTGCAGCTCGATGAGCTCGGCGACGCCGCCCGCCTCGCCGGCGAGGTCGTGGTAGAGCGACAGGCCGTCGGTGCTCGTCGCGTCGACGAGCGCCGTCCGGCGACCGTGGACCGGCCTCGCGGGAGGGCGTGTGGCGAGACCGTGGGCGAGCAGCATGGCGACGGTGGTGACCCCCGATCCGCCGGGGCCCGTCACCGTCACCAGCACTGCGGGGTCGAGCGGGTCGTCCAGGTCGACCGAACGGTGCCGGACGACCCGTGCGGCTGGGACCGCCTGCGCCGCCAGGTCGTCGAGCAGTTCGAGGACGTCGGTCGGGGCGATCGGTTCACGGAGGACGGCCACGCACCCGAGATCCGCCCAGTCCGGCGGTGGGCCGCTCGAGTGCACGAGCGCCGTGGCGACACCGAACCCCGCCGCGAGCTCGACCAGGTCCCGGTCGACCACGGTGCTGTCGAGGAGGAGCACGGACACCGGCCGCCCTGCTCCGAGGATCGCTCGGACCTCGGTCCCCGAGAGGCACCGGAGGAAGTCCACGTCGGTGGTGGCGGACATGGCCCACCGGGACAGGCGGACGGTCCACTCGCTCCGGCCGCTGCCGAGTCCGATCACGACCCTCGCCGGTGGCGCCGCAGGCTGTGGATCAGTCACTGGTCGACCCCTCCGTGCTGGCACCGGGCGTCGTCGTGTCGGTCGGTGGTCCGTCGCCGGACGGCACGACGAGGGTGACCTGTTGGCGGACGGCGGCGTCGACGAGCGTGACCACCGCGTCGCCGTCGGGGACGGCGAGCTCGACGAGCAGCGGGCCTCCGCCGCCGATCGACCCCTCCGGTGGGGCGGCGGTCGACGTGACGGTGGCGCCGCCGAGGATCAGGTCGGTCGCTCCACGTTCGGCGTCGGTGGCCAGGACGTCGACCCGGACCCCCGGGCGCAGGTCGAGCGGTGTTCGCTCCGGGGGCACCGAGAGGGTGACCCGGCCGGTGTCCCGGGTGGTTGCTTCGGCCGGGGCGACGTCGGACGGGGCGAGCACGGCACCGGGCGGGAGATCCCGGGTGGCGGCGCTCCCGAGGACCGCAGCGGCGTCGTCGGCGCTGACGGTGGCGACCTCGCCGGGGAGGTCGCTCCGGACGGCCAGCAGAT
>CAIQNH010000011.1 GCA_903873135.1 uncultured Actinomycetes bacterium | reverse complement strand
GTTGTGTTGTGCTGGGGGGCGAACCACTCGGGCCAACTCGGGATCGGGAACTTCAACGATGTGCCGCTCGCGCCCCGGTCGACCGGCATCTCCACCGCAGTGCAGATCGCGGCCGCCGGAGACCACACATGCGCACTCCTGGCCGACCGAACCGTCCGCTGCTGGGGTGGGAACTCGGACGGTCAGCTGGGGAACGGTTCGTTGCTGCCCAGCCCGGACTCACTGACGGTGCCCGGACTCGGCGACGTGACGGGCATCGTCGCCAGCCGGTTCCACACCTGCGCGCTCCTCGGCGACGGAACCGCTCGGTGCTGGGGGGCGAACGGAGCGGGCGAGGTCGGCGACGGCACGACGACCAGGCGCACCACCCCGGTGGCCGTGCTCGGCCTGAGCGGTGCGGTCCAGCTCGCGGCCGCACCCGAGCACACCTGTGCACTGCTCGCCACCGGCACCGCCAGGTGCTGGGGCTCCAACGGGGCCGGTCAGCTCGGCGACGGGACCACGACAGCCAGGCTCACCGCCGGCCCCGTGACGGGTGTGTCGGGCGCGGTGGGCATCGCGGCCGGCGGCGCCCACAGCTGCGCCGTGCTCGCGGACGGTACGGCCCGGTGCTGGGGGTCCAACTCGTTCGGTCAGATCGGCGACGGGACGAGCACGAGTCGTTCGGTGCCGAGTGCCGTGAACGCCGGAACGGCCCGGGTGCTGTCGATCACGGCCGGCGCCGACCACACCTGCGCCCTGACCCTCGAACCCGGCTCGACCGAGACTCCGGTGACGGCGTGCTGGGGCACCAACGCTGACGGTCAGCTCGGTGAGACCACCGGTTTCCCGGCGTTCACGCCCACGCCGACGGCGGGCAACTTCGGCACGGTGGGTGTCGCGGCCGGCGCCGCCCACTCGTGCAGCGTCGACGCCGTGGGGGTCGTGTCCTGCTGGGGGGCGAACGGCTCGGGCCAGATCGGGAACGGAGCGATTGGGGGCAGCGTGGCGACCCCGTACTCGGGGGTCATCGGCGGCGCCGTCCAGGTCGTGGCCGGTCTGTCGCACTCGTGTGCACTCCGCGTCGCCGGCGACGTCTGGTGCTGGGGGGATGCCTCGGTCGGTCAGCTCGGCGACGGGGTCGAGGGCGGGCTCTCGGTGACCCCGCTCCGGGTCGTGGACGCCAACGGCCTCCCGTTCACGGGGGCGTACCAGCTGTCGTCGGGCTCCAACCACACCTGCGCCGCCATGGTGGACGGGCGCGTGCTCTGCTGGGGCTTCAACGGCTTCGGCCAGCTCGGCGACGCCGGGACCACGACCAGCCCTGCGGCCGTCAGGGTCCTGGGGCTGCCACTGAACGCCGTCGGCGTCGCCGCAGGCGGGAACCACACCTGTGCCGTGCTCGTCGACCGCGTCGTGCGGTGCTGGGGGTCGAACCTGGACGGACAGCTCGGTGTCGGCACCTCGGGCGACCAGTCGAGTGTGCCCGTGTTCGTGGACATCCCGGTCCAGGTGGCGAGCATCTCCGCCGGCGGGTTCCACACCTGTGCGACCGTCGTCGGCGGGGCGGCGCGGTGCTGGGGGGCCAACTCAACCGGGCAGGTGGGGGACTCGACGACGACCGGGCCGCGGACGACGCCGACGGCCGTCGGACTCCCGGCGGGGATCGCAGCCCAGGCCACCGCCGGGGGCACCCACTCGTGCACGGTCAGCTGGGCGGAATTGGTGAGCGAGGTGCGGTGCTGGGGGGCCAACGGGTCCGGTCAGCTCGGACGCGGCACGGCCACGGTCGCGGAGCCGTCCCAGGCCCTGGTGCAGACCGCGTCCGGTTTCCTGTTCAGGGTCACTCAGTTGGCCGCCGGCTCCGATCACACCTGTGTCGTTCGACCCGACTTCGAGTCGGGTCGCCTCGTGGGCAAGGCGTGGTGCTGGGGGTTCAACGGTTCGGGCGAGCTCGGCGACGGCAGCACCACCCAACGGTTGGTCGCCACGCCGGTGTCGTCCCCCTGATCGGCCCGGTCGACCCCTCTGCCCCGAGCCCCCCCCGAGTCCCCAGGTCCCCGTCCCTGCTCTGTGGTGCGAGCTACATGCCATGGCATGGAGCTCGCACCACAGAGTGCGGCGAGGACTGCTGCGAAAAGTGCCGTCGAAAGTGTCAGGATCTTCTGGTCCGGACTCCTGCAGGTGCCGGCAGGTGGGTGGTCCACCGGGCGAGGAGGGCGATCGTGGTGACGCAGAGCAGGGCAGTGAACCGGAGTGGACCCGGCGCGGCGGTCGGCCGTGCCCCGACGCAGGCTCGTGCGCGGGTCGCGGCCCCGCTCGTGGCGCTCGCGGCGGTGCTGGCCCTGCTGGGCTCGATGTTCGCTCCGCCCGTGGCGTCGGCGACCGAGCGGGCGGTCACCGATCCCGCACCCGTGCCGCCGTCGTCCTCGCTGGTGTCGGGTGGACTCGGCTACGTCCCCCTGACCGCGCCGTGCCGTGCCGTGGACACCCGCAGCACCTCGTACGTGCTGGGCCCCGTGAGCCCCGACGACCTCCGGCCGTTCCAGATCGCCGGGGCCGGCAGCATGGCCTCTCAGGGCGGTGCGCTGGGCGGCTGCGGCGTCCCTGACGGCGTGGCGGCCGCCGAGGTCACCATCACCGCCGTCGCACCGATCGGGGCCGGGTTCCTGCGGGCGTTCCCCAAGGTCGACCC
>CAIQNH010000010.1 GCA_903873135.1 uncultured Actinomycetes bacterium | reverse complement strand
CGTCGGGACCCACGACCCTGCGGCAGTAGCTGTGCACCAGCCGGGAGTGCGCGTCGTACAGCGAGCGCAGCGCCCGCTCGTCGCCGCTGATGAAGGCGGACGTGACCGGATCGTCGGGGGGTGCCGGGGCACGGTCCACGGCGCGAATGTAGCGGTCGGGGGCGGCGACCGCGAACGCGACCACGCTCACGTCGGCCACCTCCCGTCCAGCGGGTGGTGCGGTCCCGGTGGGGTGCTGCGCTCCACTGCGGCTCCTGTCGTCGATCCCGGGCGCCGGGGTGACGCCGATCGCACCAGAGGGTCGGCCCCGACCCGGCCCGGGGGGAGTGGCCGGCGTCGTTGCCGACCGAGCGTGGTCGGGGGCCGACCCGTGGTGCTGGGAGTGGTTCGTCCGGAGCGCTCCTCCCGGATGCAGCGGGACGCCCGCCACCTCGGGCCGGGCCGGGTCGGGCCCGCGCCGAGTCGGACCTCAGCTGGGGTCGAGCCAGGCCGGAGCGGCCTCGAGCAGGTAGTTGCTCACGGCCAGGCAGCGGTCGAGCGTGTCGCAGAGCTGCTCCTCGCCCAGGTAGATCTGGGTGAGCCCGAGCTGGATCCTGGCCACCACGGTGAGCGAGCGTTCGGACGGGTCGGTGACCTGGGCGAAGGTGTCGACGGCCGAGACCTCCACGGGCAGGTCGGGCCCGCCGATGCCGGCGAGCTCGGTGGCCAGCAGCAGCAGGTCGGGACAGTGGGGGAGCGGCGGCAGCGACCAGGTGAACGCCAGCGGCAGCGCGTAGCGCTCCTCGGGCGTGTCGTCCGGGTCCAGTTCGAGGACCTCGTCCTCGAAGGCCAGGTGGGTCCGGGGCTCGACCTCCACCGACAGGTGGAACTCGAGGGGGCCACCGCAGGCCTCCTCGGGGTGCAGGTCGACCTCCCAGACCTGTCGCATGGAGTAGGTCTCCACGAAGTGCCGTTCGTCGTGGATGTGGAACCCGTGGTCGGCGGCGTGGTTCTTCAGGTCGGAGACGAACCCGGCGACGTCGATGACAGCCATCGCCATCAGGTTGCCAGTTCGCTGCTCCGGAGGTGAAAGGGGGGTCCGGCCCGCGGTCGACCGGTACCCTCGGCGGGATGCCCCCGCAGAGCTCCGACGACGAGGTGCTCGATCTCCTCGACCGCACGGTCGACGCCGTGGCCGAGGCCCTCGGGGAGTTCGCGGCTGCGTCCCCGGACCGGTGGCGGTCCGCCGGTGACCGACCGGGCCAGTACGCCCTGGACCTGGTCGCCGACCGGGCCGCGCTCGAGGTGCTCGACTCGGCGGTCCTCGACGGCGCTCCCGTCGGTGTGCTGTCCGAGGAGTCCGGCCTGCGCGGTGGCGACCGGCGGGTGGTGGTGGTGGTCGACCCGGTCGACGGGTCCACGAACGCCTCCCGACGCATCCCGTGGTACGCCTGCAGCCTGGCTGCGGTCGACGGCGACGGGGTGCGGGTCTCGGTGGTCGCGAACCTGGCGACGGGGGTCCGTCACCGGGCGGTCCGGGGCGGTGGAGCCACACGCGACGGGGTGACGATCGCCTGCTCGACGCAGACCGACCTGTCCCGGGCGGTCCTGGTGCTCAACGGCTACGCCGGGGCGCACGCCGGCTGGCGCCAGTACCGCACCCTCGGTGCGATGGCGCTCGATCTGTGCGCGGTCGCGGACGGCACCTTCGACGGGTCGGTCGACTGCACGGTCGACGCCATCAACCCGTGGGACTACCTGGGCGGCGTGCTCGTCCTGACCGAGGCGGGCGGCCACGTGGGCGACCTGCACGACCGTCCGCTCGTGTCGCTGTCGACGGGGACCCGGCGGACGTTGGTCTCGGCCGGATCACCCGAGCTGTTCGCGACACTGGTCGAACGCCGACGGACCATGCCGTCCGGCCGACCGCCGTCGGGTACCCCGTGAGCGGGACGCCCTCGGTCCGCGTCCGGGCCTTCGGTGCGTTCCTCCGGGTGTTCGGCCGACTCCCGTACCCGCTGCGCCGGTGGCTCGTGTGGGCCGGCTCGCCCCACTACACGGTCGGGGCGATCTGCATCGTGCAGCGCGAGGACGGCGCGACCCTCCTGGTGCAGCACTCCTACCTGGGGCGGTGGGGGACACCGGGCGGGTTGACCAAGCGGGGCGAGCCGCCGGAGCAGGCGGCGGTGCGCGAGACCTCCGAGGAGGTCGGCCTGGCCGTCGAGCTCGTCGGGGAACCGGCCGTGGTCGTGGCGCCGAGGTCGCGCCGGGTGGACGTGGTCTACCTGGCTCGACCGTCGCCGGTCGCGTCGCTCGACGACGTGCGTCCGGCCTCGCCCGAGATCGTCACCACCCGGTGGTTCGCGCCGGGTGAACTCCCGGACCTGCAGCCCGACACGGCCTCGGCGATCGCGGCGCTCCTCCGTGGGGGCCGCCTCCCGGTCGACCCGACCCTGGCTCCCTCCGCGGCGGGTCGGTCCCGACTCGACCGAGGCGACCGGGCCGAGGGCACGGCCGGCTGAGCCGACCGCTGCGACGGTTCGCCTCCACCACGCCCCGAGGTGCCGTCCTGGCATCGCAGCGTCACGGACGACTGCGACCGGACACCTCCTGAGGGCCCTCAGCGCGGATCGAGCAGGTCCGCGGTGACGTCGTCGAGCGAGGCGCACCCGGCGAGGGCCAGGGTCCGGTCGAGGTCGGAGGTGAACAGCTCCAGCACGCGGGCCACGCCCGCCTGCCCGCCGACGGCGAGCCCCCACAGGATCGGCCGACCGAGCTGCACGGCGTGGGCGCCGAGTGCCAGGGCGCGCAGCGCGTCGGCTCCGGTGCGCACGCCACCGTCGACGAGCACGACCGCCGCCGGGTCGGCGTCGCGGACCACCTCGGCCACGGCGCCGAGCGATCTGGCCGTCGCTGGGGCCCCGTCGAGCTGGCGGCCGCCGTGGTTGGACACCACGACGCCGGCTGCACCGGCGTCCAGCGCGCGGCGGGCGTCGTCGGGTCGACACACGCCCTTGGTCAGCACCGGCAACCGGGTGGACCCGCACAACCACGACAGGTCGTCCCACGTGATCGTCGGTGAGACCGTCCAGCCGAGGATCTCGCCGATCCCACCGGTGGTCGGCGCACCGACGTCGGGTGAGTGGCGGCGGAGGTTCACCACGTCGACCCCGTCGGGCAGGTGGAACCCGGTGCGGTGTTCCCGGTGCCGCTCGCCCCAGACGGGCGTGTCGACGGTGAGTTGGATCCCGACGCACCCGGCGCGCTCGGCCCGCTCCACCAGGGCCTCGGCCACCTCGCGGTGGCGGCCGACGTAGAGCTGCAGGAGCACGGGGGCCGAGGTGGCCTCGACGACGTCCTCGAGCAACGTCGACGCCAGACTCGACACGACCATCG
Source organism: uncultured Actinomycetes bacterium (assembly GCA_903873135.1). Taxonomy (GTDB): domain Bacteria; phylum Actinomycetota; class Acidimicrobiia; order Acidimicrobiales; family Microtrichaceae; genus SXMI01. Next base: position 5,806 of record CAIQNH010000010.1, on the reverse strand, counting down.
GCACGCCGGCGTCGGAGCAGGCCCGGGCGGTCGCCAGTTCCCCGTCGGGGTGGGCCAGACGGTGCAACGCCGTCGGAGCCACCAGCACCGGTGCCGGGAGGTCGAGCCCGAGCAGGGAGGTGGCGGTGGACCGGGTCGAGACGTCGACGAGTGCCCGGTGCCAGAGGTCCAACTCGGCCCACGCTGCCCGGTTGCTCCGCAGCGTCCGCTCCTCACCTGCGCCGCCGGCGTAGTAGCCGAGCGTCATCGGGTCGAGCCGCTCGAGCGCTGCGGCCTCGACGTCGGTCAGGTCGAGCAGGTCCGCCAGGTCGACCGACCGGGACCCGTCGTCACCTCGGCCGGTCACCACCCACCTGCGTGGCTGAGGTACTGCCCGGTGGTGAACCGACTCGTCCCGTCGAGGAACACGGCGCACGTGGCGGCGAACTCCTCCATCGTGCCGAGCCGCCGCATGGGGACGGCCGCCTCGATCCGCGCCCGCACCTCCGGGTCGTCGGCGCCCGTCGCCGCCCGGAACTCGGGGAAGTCCATGAAGTTGGTGCCGACCGCGTTGACCTGCACGTTCCGGCCCGCCACCTCGGCGGCCACGTTGCGCACCAGGTGGGTCGCTCCGGCCCGGGCCATGGAGTAGAGCGGCGCACCCTTGGTGGCTCGGGCCGCCGTGGCGCTGGTGATCACCAGGACCTGGCCCCCGCCGTGGTCGGCCATGGCCGGTACGACCGACTTGAGGAAGCGGAACGGCGCCTCCATGCACCCCTCGACGACCTGTTCGAAGTCCTCGAAGGTGGCGTCCTCGACGAACCTGCCCACGACGATCCGGCCGGACGCCGCGACGGCGGCGTCGAGCCGGCCGAAGCGACGGAACGCCGCCTCCACGAGTGCGTCGGTCGCCCCGGGTCGGGCCGGGTTGGAGGCGTCGTCGACCACCTCGACCGCAGCGTCCAGGTCCTGCAGCTCGTCGACGAGTCCGTCGACCGGGTCGGCGAGCACGAGGTCGTGACCGGACGCAGCGAGACGCCGGGCGAGGGCCGGCCCCACGTAGCCGGCGGCGCTGTGCACCAGTGCCACCCGTCGGCCGTCCCCGGGGCCGCCGGTCGAATCGTCCGACACGCTCACGAGGTCATCCCGCCGAGGCCGACGAACCCTCGGGCGAGCTCGATCTCGCCCATGTGGCGGAGCCCGTGCTGGTAGAGCCAGCACTCGATCCCGTCGAGTCGACGGATGCCCTCGGGTCCGGCGACCCGGGCCGAGTAGGTGTTGGCCACGACCGGCGGCAGCGGCCTCGGGACCAGGATCTCGTCGAGTTCCGGCCCCTCCAGGGTGTCGAGCCAGTCCTCCGTCCGGTCGAACACCAGCCGCTGGTACTCGCAGAACGCCTCGTAGTCGCCGACCCGCTGGTGCACCATCTCCTCGACCGTCCGTTCCTTGCCGTGGTCGTCGATCGCCATCTGCACGCGCTCCTGCCACTCCGGACCCCAGATGGGAACCTGTCCGGCGAGCACCATGAAGGCGGCGTCCTCCATGTTCGTGTAGTGGAACAGCGAGAACGCGATGGGTAGGACGCCGTCCCGTTCGACGTGGTTCACGTGGTCGATTGTCATGGTCGACGTGGCGTCGTGGTAGAGCGAGTGCATCGCCCGCATGCGTCGCCGCAGCGAGTCGAGAACGAGGTCGTGCACGGTGGTCTCCTCAGGTCGGGCGCGGTCGGCGCCGGTCGTCCAGGGCGGGGAACTCGCTCCGCCAGCGTTCGCTCAGGTCGGGGTCGAGCTCGGCGACGAGCACCTCCTCGTCGGCACCGGCCTCGGCCACCACCTCGCCGAGTGGGTCGATCACGGCGGACCTGCCGCCGAGGGTGACGCCGGCGTGGGTCCCGACCCCGTTGCAGGCCACCACCCAGCACTGGTCCTCGATCGCCCGGGCCCGTAGCAGGACCCGCCAGTGCTCGATGCGGCGCTCCGGCCAGCCGGAGGCCACGAGGACCGCGGTGGCGTCCCGGTCGACCAGCGCCCGGAAGTGCTCCGGGAAGCGCAGGTCGTAGCAGGTGGCCAGGCCGGTCCGGCCGATCGGCGTCGGGAGGACCACCAGGTCGTCACCGGCGGTCATGAGCCTCGTCTCGCCGCCATCGAATCCGAACAGGTGCCGCTTGCGGTAGGTCGCAGCGATGGACCCGTCGGGGGCGACGACCACGGAGGTGTTGTACGTCCGCTCGTCGACCCGCTCCGGGTACGCCCCCAGGTGGACCCACGTCGCCGTCGTCTCGGCCAGGGCGCGGAAGCGCTCCACCAGAGGGCCGTCGATCGGCTCGGCCAGACGGGCGGCTGCGTCGACGTCGAACGCCCCGCTGATCCACAGCTCGGGCAGGACCACCACGTCGGCGACGTCCGTGGCGCCGCAGGTCAGCTCCACGGCTCGCTCCACGCGCTCGTCCGCCGGCTCGGCGTCGTCCGAACGCAGCTGGACCAGCGCCACCGTGGTGCTCACCCCGACGACACTACCGGCGGTTCCCCGGCGACTCAGGGGAGCGTGGCGTGGCGTCGCCACGCGCTGAAGGACCGGACCGACCGGTCGTGGGGTGGGACCAGCCACGGCCACGGGTGGAGCTCGGCCACGGAGTCGCCGAGGCGTCGACGGATCCGACGGTGACCCGGCACCGGAGCAGCGGTGGTCGCCACGGCTCGGCTGTCCAGCACGACGGCGGGATCGCCGAGGTGGACCTCCACGGATCGACGGGTCGACAGGTCGGCCAGGCACTCGGCCAGGAACACGAGCCGGGTGGTGGCCAGCCGCAGCCGGCTGAGCAGAGCGTCGTCCAGCACGAACACGACCGGTAGATCGGGGTGTGCGGCCATCGCCGGGTCGTCGTCGCCCAGGGACTCGGCGGTCGTCCACACCGCCTCGGGTCGTCCCGCGCCGGACCGCTGGACGGTGCTCGGGCCGCTGGTCGCCGACGGGTCGGGATCCCGACGGAGCCGGGCGTCGAGTCCGGTGTCGAGTCCGGTGTCGAGTCCGGCGTCCGCGACTGTGGCCGGCTCCGGATCGACCGGACAGTCGTCCCGTCGGACGCAGGTGGCGCACCGCCCCGGAGCGAGCCGGTCGACCTGCTCGCGGGACCACGACCAGGGTCGGGCGCTGCCCGTGCCGCTGGTCCACTGCCAGCCGAGACGGTTCGCCGCCCTCGACCCGTCGAGCAGCTCCCGGAACATCAGGTCCTCGCCCTCGGCCCAGTCGAGTCCGAGTCGGACGGACCACTCCGAGGCCAGCCACAACCGGCCACGGTTGGTGATCCACCCGTCCTGGTGCAGGGCGTCGAGTTCGGTGCTCGTGCACGCCATGTCCGGGTCGAGGTGGGCCCAGTCGGCCTCGGTCGGCCGGCGGGTCCCGGGGAGTCCGCTGCGGAGCGGTCGCGTCGTCGCCGCACCGAGCCTGGCGTACAGGTGGCGCGCGTACTCCTGCCAGAGGAGCTCGTCCCGGAACGCCACCACGTCCCGCTCGGGCCCGCCCGCGACGTGCGACCAGACGCGTCGGAGCGGCAGGACTCCGTGACGGATCCACGGTGAGAGCGCCGAGGCACCCCTGCGGGCGGCAGGTTCCACGACCGACCGGGACGTGGCGTAGCCGGAGACGTCGAAGCACTCGAGCGCTCGATCCGCCGCCGACTGGCCCCCTCGGTGGCTCGTGCTCGCACGCGGCGGGCCGTCGCAGAGGTGGGGGAGGTTCGCTGCCACCCACTCGACCTCCCGGCCAGGGGTCGGGGTCGGGAGGGTGGTCACGGTGGGCCGAACGGTGGCGCGCCCCGGGGTATTCCGCCCGGGGTCAGTCCGTCCGCCGGCGCCGTGGAGTAGACGTTGGGTGGTGGACGTCGCCATCGTGGGAGCCGCTGGGGCCTGTGGCCGCCAGCTGGCGGCGCAGCTGCTGCAGCGTCACACGATCCTGCCCTCGGACCGGCTCCAGCTGGTGGGCCACTCCGGTGGAGCCAGCGAGCACGAGCTGTGGGGGTTGCGGTCGGACCTGGAGGATGCGTTCGCGGACCGGGCACCGCAGGTCGAACTGGCCTTCGACCCGGACGGTGTCGACGCCGACCTGGTGGTGATGCTCGCCGGCAGGACGGTGTCCCTCGATCCCGGTGAACCCGTCGACCGGGCCGGGCTGGCGGCCCACAACGCAGCGTTGTTCCGCGACTACGCGGTGGCCCTCGCCCGACGTCCGGAGCCGCCCATCGTCGTGGTCCAGTCCAACCCGGTCGAGCTCGGGGTCCGGATCCTGGCCGAGCACCTGCCACCGGAGCGTGTCCTCGGCGCTGCGGCGTGGTCCGACACCCTGCGCTTCCGGCGCGAGCTCGCCGCAGATCTCGGCGTGTCCCGCCGGGACGTCGCCGCATTCGTGCTGGGTGAGCACGGCGACCACCTCGTTCCGGTCTGGTCGGCGGTGGACGTGCGCGGCCTCGGTCCGACCGCCGGCGTCGACCTGGTGCACCGGGTCCGCGGCGGCCGCCGACTGGCCGACCTGCCCGACGAGGTGGTCCGGGCGCGCACGGACCTGCTCGACCTGGTCCGCTCCGAACGGGTCGCCGAGGCCTGGTCGTTCGTGCAGGGACTCCCGGCCGACCTGCGCGCTGCGGTGAAGCCCTACTTCACGAACTTCACCTCGGGTCGCACGACCGAGGTGGCCACCGCCCACGCCGTCGCCGACCTGGTGGACGCGTTCGTGGCCGGAGTCTGGTGGGCGGTCCCCGCGCAGGTCTGGGTCCGCGGTCTCTGGCAGGATCTCCAGGCGGCGATCGCCGTGCCGGTGGTGGTCGCGCAGAACGGGTGGGTCCCGGCCCTCGACGTGCAGGTCTCGGCCGAGGAGCTCGAGGCGCTCCGTGCGGCGGACCGGGCCCTGGGCCAGGCACAGGAACGGTCGCTGCACAACATGCAGTGAGCATGTATGGTGTGGTCCCGGTTCCTCCCGGACCGGTCCCGACGAGGATTCCACAGGAGACCACCGTGCGCAGAACCGCTGCCGAGGCCGCCGAGACCCGCCGGTCCATCCTGGCAGCGGCTCGGGCCTCGTTCGCGTCGGTCGGCTACACCGCGACCGGCACCACCGAGCTCGTCGAGCAACTCGACCTCACCCGTGGCGCGCTCTACCACCACTTCGCCGACAAGGCCGACCTGTTCGACGCCGTGTTCGTGCAACTCGAGGAGGAGCTGAACGACGCGGTCAACGCCGCCGCACTGGCCGCCGCCGACGACGGCGTGCGAGCGTCGATGGTCGCCGGGGCGCGGGCCTGCATCGAGTTCATGGGGGCCTCGGAGTACCGCCAGATCGCCGTGGCCGACGCCCCGGCCGTCCTGGGTCTGGAGCGCTGGCACGAGGTCGACCGCACCATCGGACTCGAGTCCATGCGGCTGGGGCTGGAGGCGCTCGTCCGTGCGGAGTCGGTCGACCTGACCGTGACCCCCGCACTCGTCACGGCCCTCTTCGGGGCCCTGACCGAACTCGGGCTCAGCCGCGCCCGTGGCGACCTGTCGGTGGACGAGGCCCTGACCGGATTCCTGACGATCCTCGATCGGATCGCACCGCCGGGGTGAGGACGATTCCTCCCGGGAACCTGTCACCATGGCCCCCGCCGGGGGTCCGGACGGAGGAACCGTCCCCGAGCGGAGTCCACATGCACGTCACGCGAGCACCGGGTACCCGTCGAGTCACGCCGAGCGTGGCGGCGGTCGTGGCGGGACCGGTGGCGGGACCGGTCGCGCGGATCGTGGCGACCCTCGCGGTCGTCGTCCTCGCGCTCTCGGCGTGGACGGCGCTGGCCCCGTCG
>CAIQNH010000009.1 GCA_903873135.1 uncultured Actinomycetes bacterium | reverse complement strand
GAGGGGCTCACCTGGGACTGGGAGACCTTCCCGCAGTACCTGGACTCGATCGAGGCCAAGCCGCACACCGTCGACCTGGCCACCCACCTGCCGCACGCCGCACTGCGCACCTACGTCATGGGCGAGCGGGGTGCCGACCACACGGCGGTCCCGACCGAGGGCGAGCTCGAGCAGATGGCACGGGCCACGGTGGAGGCGCTGGAGGCGGGCGCCGTCGGCTTCACCACGTCGCGGACGGAGATCCACCGCACCAGCACGGGTGAGAACATCGGCACCCTGACCGCGTCCGACGTGGAGCTGCTCGCCATCGCCCGGGCCATGGCGCAGGCCGGGCTCGGGGTCACCCAGTTGATCAGCGACTGCTACCAGAGTCCCGACGACGACTTCGCCCAGGCGGAGCTGGACCTGCTGGAGCGGTTCGCCCGGGTCAGCGGTCGACCGCTGAGCTTCACCATGCAGCAGGCGTACCACTCGCCGGATCGTTGGCGGTTCCAGATGGACTGGGTCGACCGCATGGTGGCGTCGGGGCTGGAGGTCCGGGCGCAGGTGGCGTCGAGGCCGATCGGCGTGCTGCTCGGACTGCAGGCCACGGCGAGCCCGTTCACGTTCTGCGCGTCCTACGCCGAGGTGGCGTCGTTGCCGCTCGGCGAACGGGTCGCCGCGCTGCGGGATCCGGAGCGCAAGCGGCGGATCCTGGCCGAGCACGCCGAGATCGCTGCGGGGCTCGAGCCCGGGATCTTCGCCCAGATCATGTGCGGGTTCGACGTGCTGTTCCGGTTGTCCGATCCGGTCGACTACGAGCTCAACGCCGACCGAGCGATCGCTGCCGAGGCCCGGGCGGTCGGTGCCGAACCGGTCGACTTCGTGTACGACCTGCTGCTGGAACGCGACGGTGAGCAGCTGATCTACCTGCCGCTGTTCAACTTCGCCCACGGCGACTTCGCCGACATCGAGGCCATGATCACGAGCCCCAACACGCTCTACGGACTCTCCGACGCGGGTGCCCACTGCGGTGCGATCTGCGACGGGTCCATGACCACCTCGTCGCTCACGGTGTGGGCCCGGGACCGTCGTGACGGTCCACGGCTGCCGCTGGAGCAGATCGTCCACGGTCACACGCTCCGCAACGCCCGGTACCTGGGGTGGGCCGACCGCGGCGTCGTGGCCCCCGGCCACCTGGCCGACCTGAACGTGATCGACCTCGACGCGCTGGCCTGCCACGCGCCGAGCATCGTCCACGACCTCCCGGCTGGCGGTCGACGACTGATGCAGACCGCCGAGGGCTACCGCACCACGATCAAGTCGGGCGTGGTGACCTTCGTCGACGGGGAGCACACCGGCGAGCTGCCCGGGGAGCTCGTGCGCGGCGTCCGACCCCCGCTCGGCGCCCGGTGAGCAGCTGCGGACTCCCGACCCGCCTGGACGGGACCACCCCCGTCGCCTGACCTAGCATCTCCTCCCGTGCCCTCGAACCGGACCCTGGGTGCCGTCTCGATCGTCGCCCTGCTCGTGGGGCTCGGCCTGCTGCTCGTCCCGCCGCTGCTGCGCGACGGGATCTGCGGACTCACCGGGTGCGCCGACCAGGTGCCCGACGTCGCCGTCGCCCGCTCCTCCTCCGACGAGCTCGCGGTCCTGGTCCCGTCCTCGACGGCGCCCGACGTCTCGTCGATCCGGTTGCTGCAGGGTGGCAACTCGGGATCCCTGGAGTGGGTGGTGGAGCGCTCCGGGCCGTCCACGGAGGACGCGTTCGCCTTCGGGAGTCGTCCGGAGGGGTTCGACACGGTCACACCCCTCGCCGTGCCGGTCCAGGACGGGACGTGGGTGGTCGAGGTGCGTTTCGCCTGCACCACGGCGTCGCTGCCGTTCTCACCGGACTCCATCGGGGTCGGGCAGGTCCGCTCGTGGCAGGGCGTCACCGAGGGAGCCGGATTCAGCGACGAGGCCCGAACGACCGAGCGCTGCGCCACCGAGCGCGACTCGGTCGAGCGCGGTCTGTTCCTGGCTGGCGCCGTGCTGGCCACACTCGGCGCGCTGCTCGGGATCGTGGTCGTGCTGCGGCGCCCGCCCCGTGACCCCGACGACCCGGGGGACTGGGCGCCGACCGCCGAGCAGGTCGCCGCTCAGGGCACGGGGAAGGGCTCGTAGCCCGGAGCGACCGTCGGCCACGGCCGGAGGCGCTCGATCACCTCGGCCACGCCGAGCGCGAGTCCCTCGCGGAACCGGGGAGCGATCACCTGGAGGCCGATCGGCACGCCGGTGTCGCCCACGCCGATGGGCACCGAGGCGGCCGGGTGGCCGGTCGCGTTGATCTCGGCGGTGTTGACGGCGATGGTCGGGTCCCCGGTGACGGTGCCGGCGGCGTCCGGGGCCGGCCCCTCCGGCGGCCACCACTGCACGTTCAGGGTGGGGAGCACGAGCACGGCGTCGTCGCCGAGCAGGGCGTCGATGCGGGCACCGAGCGCGTGCCGACTCCGCTGCGCCTCGACGTACTGCTCGGTGGTGATCGACGAGCCGTACTCGACCATCATCCGCGTGCTCGTGTCGAGCAGGTCCCACTCCGCACGCCGGTCCGACAGGCTCTGGGCCAGCTCGGCGGCGCTCACGGCGAACCAGTGGAGCAGCTCGGCCGAGGAGGAGGGTGCCTCCACCCGCTCCACGTCGAACCCGTCGCTGCGGAGCACCTCGAGTGCCTCCTCGACGGCGGCCTCGACGACCGGGTCGACGTCGGCCCGGAACGTCCGGCACGCGAGCACCCGAACGGGTCGCTCGGGATCCAGACGGGCGGTGCCGAGCGGGACGGACGTCCAGTCGCCGGGCGCCGGACCGGCGATCACGCCGATCTCCAGCAGGACGTCGGCCACGCTGCGGCCCGTCGCTCCCTGCGTCGAGAACTCGATCCAGCGCGGCAGGTGGTTGCGGCCGACGGTGCCCATGGTCGGCTTGAGGCCGAGCAGTCCGCAGACAGCGGCGGGGATGCGGACGCTGCCGCCGCCGTCGGAGGTGGTCGCGAGCGGCGCCAGCGCGGCGGCGAGGGCGGCGGTGGACCCGCCGCTGGACCCGCCGGGCGAGGCGTCGGTGTTCCACGGGTTGAGCGTGGTGCCGTGGAGCGTGTTGTGGGACACGAGGGTGTGCGCGAACTCCGGGCTGTTGGTCCGGCCGACGACGATCGCGCCGGCGGCACGCAACCGGGCGACCACCACGTCGTCGCTGGTGTCGGGTGGCGCGTCGGCGAGGAGCCGGGAACCGACGGTCGTGACCGACCCGGCGACGCTGGGTCCGTCCTTGACCAGCAGCGGGATCCCGGCGAGGGGGCCCGACCGGTCGTGGGACGCCGCCGTGGCGAGGGCGGACTCGGCCTCGAGACGCACCACGGCGTTCAGGTCGGCAGCGGCCTCGATCCGGCGGAGCGACTCCTCCACCAACTCGGTGGGGGAGACGTCCCCCCGGTGGACGGCGGCGGCGAGTTCGGCGAGCACGAGGGCGAGTATGGCTGACGGCGGTCGGCCGGGTCAGCCGGTGGTGTCGTCGGGTCGCGTGTAGCGGACCGGGTGCGCCAGACGTGCGGTGCCGTCGGGTCCCGGGGTACTGAGTCCGGCGGCGGTGGCCACGGTGTTCTGGACCGCCTCGTCACCGGAGAGCACCGGGGCGACGGGCACGCCGGCGGCGAGCAGCGCGTCGAGCACCGTGTCCCGGTCGCGGTCGGCCAGGGCGCGGCTGATCGCTTGGCGCAGCGCGGGGCCGTCGGCGGCTCGGTCGGCGGTCTTCAGGTCGGCCAGATCGGTCAGGTGGAGCTCCGTGCACAGGGCGCGCCAGAAGTTGTCCTCGGTCACCACGCCCAGGGTCAGCCAGCCGTCACGGCACTCGAACGTCCCGTAGGCGGGGAAGCTGCCGCCGGGTTCGTCGCTGTCGGCGAGCGAGCCGCCGGGCTCGGGGTGCGCCCAGGTCACCAGGATGTCGGTCATGCTCACGTCGATGCGGCACCCGCGTCCGCTGCGCGCCCGGTCGACCAGGGCGGCGCACACCGACATGGCGGCGTAGGTCCCGCCGGCGATGTCACCGAGCGGGACGCCGGACCGTCGGATCTCCGGCATCCGGGCGGCGAGGACGCCGGACCACGCCTGGTAGTTGAGGTCGTGGCCGGGGGTGGAGGCGAACGGACCGTCCTGGCCGAACCCGCTCACCGAGCAGTAGACGACGGTCGGGTTCCGTTCGGCGACGTGGCTGTGGCCGAGACCGAGCCGGTCGGCGACGCCCGGCCGGAATCCCTCGAGCACCACGTCGGCCGAGGCGGCCAGCTCGAGCGCACGGTCGTGGTCGGTCGGGTCCTTCAGGTCGAGCTCGACGATCGCCTTGGCGTGGTTCAGGCTCCGGTACAGGTCGGGGAACACCTGCATGGGATCGCCGCCCGGGGGCTCGACCTTGGTGACGGTGGCGCCGAGCTCGGCCAGCAGCTGCGTGGCGAACGGCACCGGCCGCCACACCCCCAGGTCCAGCACCGTGGTGCCTGCGAGCAGGTCCGGGGGAGTGCGCACGCCGGTCAGGGGGTGCCGGGTTGCGGGCTCAGCCGCAGTTCTCGGACACGAAGGTGTCGATCTGACTGCCGGCCTGGGCGAACTCCGGGTCGTCGGCGGGAGCGGACGCCTGGCCGAGCAACGAGTCGATGATCGCGGTGACCTGGGCCTGGATCTCGGGAGGCGCCGTCGCCTTGGCCTCCTCGAGCAGGGCGACCTGCTCGTCGGTGAGTTCGGTCTGCTGCTCGATGTCGGCGAACACCTCGTCGTTCAGCCGGGTGTCGATGGCGCAGAAGGCCTCGACCTGGGTCGACCCGCCCGGGTCGTCGCTCCCGTCGGTCGCTGGGCTCTCCTCCGACGGTGCCGCCGTCGTCGGCGTCGCCGAGTCGTCACCACCGCCGCAGCTGACGAGCAACCCCGAGAGGGCGAGCAGGAGGGACGTGGCCAGGAGCGTGGTGCGGCGCATGCGTCATCCTCGCACACGGCTCGTCGTGGGCGGTTCGTCGGGCGGACTCGACGCAGGTGTCGTCCCTCGCTGCTCGCGTGAGGACGGTCGGCTCCGGCGCGTGCGTCAGACCGAGCGGCGGTTGTGGAAGGCGGCCGAGCGGCCGCCCCGGTCCTGGTGCCGTGTCGGTGGCCCGGCCGGGTGGTCCCCCGGGGCCGGTTGGAGGCCGGGCGAGGTGACAGGGACGCGGTGACGGTGACCGGGCGCGTGGACGACGTCCGGCTCACGTCCGTCCGGAGCGTCGACCGGTCCGACCATCGGGTCGACCGGCAGTGCTGCGGCCAACTGGTGGGCCCGTCGTCGCAGGTAGACGAGCAGTCCACCGGCGGCTGCACCGGCGGCCACGGCGGCGCCGATCTGACGGGCGGCACGGCGCTGCGCGCGGTTGGCCTCCATCAGCGTGTCGGCATGGTCCCGGGCAGTGTCGCCCGGGTGGCGTCGTTCGGTCGGGTCACGGGACTCCTCCGGTGGTGGTCGGCTGCTGGTCGTGCGAACGGGGGCCGACCGGCCCTCCAGGGGCGGCGGTCGGGCCGGTCGGCCCACAGGAGTCACGGGGTTGGTGCGACGACCCCGTCCCGCTGAGCGTGCGGGCCGGTCGCGACCTACGGGGGGAGAGGGAACGACCGGGGCTCCACCACACCCTGTCCACTCCGACGTCCGTTGCACAGGGACGATCGTCCCCGCGGTGGAGGCGACGAACGACCGGCAGGTCAGGTCTCGGCGGACTCGCCGTGTCCGGTGGCCCGACTCGCGGCGAGGACGACCAGGCCGAGCACCAGACCGCCCAGTCCACCGATCACGACGGCGGCGTCCGCCGAGACCTGGTCGATCACGCCGCTCCACAGCGTGGTGCCGACCGGAGCGGCCAGACCGCTCACGAGCATGGTCGCGGCCAGGTTGGTCGACGCGTCCTCGGGTGGTCCGGCCTCGGCGGCCGCACCGGTGAAGCACGCACGCGACGCGTAGCGGAACGCGCCGAACGCCACACCGACCACCAGCCACACGAGCAGCTCCAAGCGGTCGACCAGCACCGCCGAGACCACACCGAGGACGAGGAGCGTCGCGCCGGCGATCGCGCCGGCGATCGCTCCCGCCGGCAGGTCGTGTCGTCCGGTGCGGAGGCGTCGGACGGTGATGGGGGAGAGGAACTCCCCGACGGAGAACGCCGCCATGAGCAGGCCCGCGCCGGCCACGAGCGGACTCTGCCGGAGGTCCTGGGCGATCGGGACGACGAGGGACGTGATGGGGGCGAGGAACAGGAGGCTCGACGCGCCGAGCACCGCCGTCCACCGGAGCGTGCGACTCCCGGCGAGCGCGGACCACGCGGTGCGCCAGGGTCGGTCGGTGGCGCGAGGTGTCGACGGTTCGGTCGCCGGGGTCGTGCGAGCGACCGTGGCGACGAGCGGGATGATCGTCAGTCCGTTGAGCACGAGGCCCCAGCCGAGCGCGACGCTGCTCAGGAGGACGCCGCCGCCGAGCGACCCGACCGCCCAACCGATCCCGCTCACCACCGACAGTCTGGCGAACGCCTCGGCGGTCCCGCCCGATCCGCTCAGGTAGCTCGTCGCCAGGATCGGGCGGAGCACCGTCGACAGGCCACCGGTGATGCCGAAGACCGGTGCGGCGACCAACAGCACCGGCATGGTCGACATCCCGAGGAG
>CAIQNH010000008.1 GCA_903873135.1 uncultured Actinomycetes bacterium | reverse complement strand
CCACACCTCGACGCACCCGGTCCTGCCCAAGCTGAGCGACCAGCGTGTCGCCGACGAGATCGGCCCGTTCGACGCGTGGCTCGCCTACCGCAACGTCGACACCGACTGCGTGCGGCCACCGTACGGCGAGACGAACGAACGAGTCGACAACATCATCCGATCGGTCAGCGGCGACGACCACACCATGTTGTGGACGATCGACACGCGCGACTGGCAGAAGCCGTCGGCAGCGACGATCGTCGAGCGGATCACGAGCCAGCTCCACCGGGGCGCCGTCATCCTCATGCACGACGGCGGTGGCGAACGACCCTCGACGGTCGAGGCGACCGCCCAGGTCATCCCGCTGATCAAGGCCGCCGGCTACGAGATCCGGCCGGTCTGCTGAGTTCGGCGAGCGTCAGGCCATCAGGTCGGGGAAGACCCGACCGACCTTGCGGGTGAGGTACTCGCCGTAGGTCCACTCGCCGTTGAAGAGCGAGTCGGTCAACGGATCGACGTCGTCCCACCGGTTGGCTTCACCGCCGACGGGTGGGAACCGGGCCGGGTCCAACGGCAGGAGGTCGACGGAGACGTCCCAGCCGGGGTCGAGGAACAGCGGGAACGAGTAGCGCTCCGAGGACTGCGACCGCACCCGGTGCAGCGTCGAGCGGAGGAACCCGCCGGTGGCCCGCTCCAGCATGTCGCCGATGTTGACGACGAGGAGGCCGGGGTCTGCGGGCACGTCCACCCACTCGTCGGAGATCAGGGCCTGGAGGCCGGGGGTGCCGTCGTGGGCCAGCACGGTCAGGAGGCCGTAGTCGGTGTGCTGCTGGACACCCACGCCGTCGGGAACCTCGCGCTCCGGCGGGTAGCGGAAGATCCTGAAGAGCACCACGGGGTCGGCACACCACGAGCGTCGGAACCAGTCGCCGGGCAGCCCCAGTCCCTCGGCCACCGACGCCAGGAGCGCGTGCCCGACGCCGGTGGCGAACCGCATCCACGCGTCGACCGCACCGCCGAGCTCACCCACGCCCGTCGGCGTCGGGTTGGGCCCGTGCAGCGGCGTGCCGGCCCGGACCCTCGGGTCGTCGGAGGGCAGGTCGGTCCCGAAGTACCAGCCCTCCTTGCCGTCCGGCCTGCCCGACGTCAGCTCACCCCCCACCTCGAACCAGCCACGCCAGGTCCGACCGAACCGGGACATGGCGTCGACGCGCTTCACGTGGTCGGGCTGCTCGAACCATCGACCAGCAGCCTCCCGCAGCTCGCGCAGCTCCTCGTCACCCGCACCGCCCCGGTCGACCAGCAGGAGACCCGACTGGTGGAGCGCGTCGACCACGACCGACGGGTCGAGGCGGTCGATGGAGACGACCGGGAGCGGTGGGCCCAGCGGTCCGGTGCCCTGACTCAGGAGCTCGTCGACGACTCGTGGTCGTCGACGTACGGCTCGTGGAGGTGGACGACCTCGTCAGCGTGCTTGGCCTTGGACTTCGCCCGGATGTTGAGCGCCTCCACGAACACCGAGAACGCGATCGCCGAGTAGACGTAACCCTTGGGAATCTTCTGGCCGAGCCCCTCGGCAACCAGCGTCACGCCGATCAGGATCAGGAACGCGAGCGCCAGCATCTTCACCGTGGGGTGCCGGTTGACGAACGTGTAGATGGACCGGCTGGCGACCAGCATGATGCCGATCGACGCCAGCACGGCGGCGACCATCACCGGCACGTACTCCGTCATGCCGACTGCGGTGATCACGGAGTCGACCGAGAACACCAGGTCGAGCAGCAGGACCTGGGCGATCACCGAGGCGAAGGTCGGTGCCACCCGTGCCGACGCGTGGCCCTCCTCGCCCTCCAACTTGTCGTGGATCTCGTTGGTGGCCTTGTAGAGCAGGAAGATCCCTCCTGCCAAGAGGATGAGGTCCTTGCCGGAGAACCCGACCCCGAACACCTCGAAGAGGTCCTCCTTCAGGGTCACGATCCAGCCGACGAGCATCAGCAGGACGACGCGCATGGCCCCGGCGGCGATGATCCCCGTCCGCCTGGCCTTGTCCTGCTGCTCGGCCGGGAGCTTGCCCGCCAGGATCGAGATGAAGATGACGTTGTCGACGCCGAGCACCACCTCCAGGAACAGGAGGGTCAGCAGGGCGGTCCAGATCTCAGGGTTGGTGATCCACTCCACGGCTACAGATTACGTGATTCAGGTGTCACCTTCGACGTCGGTCGAGTCGCCCTCCTCGCGCAGTCGCACCGGACCGAAGCGTCCCGGCTTGATGCCGGTCTTGTCGGCGTAGAACTCGCGCATCACGTCCATGTCGGCGGACAGGTCACCCGACGGTCGGACCACGGGACCGAAGCCCCCCGTCCGAGTCTGCATGTCGACGAACGCACAGACGATCGGGACGTCGGCCGCCTCGGCGATCCGGTAGAACCCCGACTTCCAGTACTCGGTGATCGATCGCGTGCCCTCCGCCGGGACGACGAGCACCAGGTGGTCGCGGTCGGCGAACTGCTTCGCGAGCGACTCCACCAGGCCACCGGGTGCGCTGCGGTCGACCGGCACGCCACCCAGGGCCCGCATGATCGGAGCGAACGGACCGGCGAACATCTCGCGCTTGCCGAGCCAGTTGATCCGCACCCCACTCACGGCCGCCATGGCGAGCGTGATCGGGAAGTCCCAGTTGGAGGTGTGCGGAGCGGCGATCATCACGCACCGGTCCGGGACGGGTTCGGGGCCGGGGACGACCCTCCACCGCCAGAGGGCCAACCAGAGCTTCGCGAGGATGCGGGTCACCGACGGAGGCTACTGCCGGTAACCGACCTCCGGTGACCGGCGCCCCCAGCACCGTCCCGCCGGGGTCAGCGCCCCTCGTAGAACTGCTGGTACCACCTGCGGAACTCGGTGATCGGGCCGTCCCCCCGCACGAGCAGCGGCCGGTCCCGGAAGACCTTGTCGCGCCAGATCGGGACGTCGGCCAGGAGCCCGTGGGCCCCGGTCACCCCGGCGATGATCTCCTCGGCGAGCGAGGCCGTCTCCTCCGGCAGGTAGAAGTTCCAGAGCAGTCGGACGTGGCGCCGGTCGATGGGTGTGGTGGCGGTGTGCACCGACATGAACCCCGGCACCCGCAGCATGGCGAGACCCGGACCCCACGTCCACCGGGTGAAGGTGAGCCCGTCCTCCTCGAACCGCTCGACCACCGTGGAGAACGGGCCGTCGGTCGTGAACTGCGAGGTCGACGCGTCCAGCACGGCACGACCGTGGACGAACCGGAAGTGGGTGTAGTCGACGTTGTTCTCCGCCATGTCCTGCAGCGACGCCACCAGTTCGGAGCGGAACTCCACCGCTTCGCCGTAGCCGGGCATCGTCCGCTCCTCGACCAGCGGGACCTCGTAGGTGGGCTCGGCACCCCCGGCGTGGAACCAGAACAGGATCATCCCGTCCTGCTCGATGGTCGGGAAGCTCCCCGCCCTGGCCCGAGTCGGCACCCGACCCTCGCTGTAGGGGATCTCGACGCACCGACCCGTGGTGTCGAACCGCCACCCGTGGTACGGGCATCGGAGGCAGCCGTCCTCGACCGTCCCACCACCCAGGTGGGCGCCCAGGTGGGGGCAGTGGGCCTCGACCACGCCGACGGAACCGTCGTCGGATCGGAACACCACGAGCTCCCGCTCCACCGCCACGGTCGACAGCACCTGACCCGGTTCCACATCGGCAGACGCAGCGATGGCGTACCAGCCGTTGGGGACCGGCGGCGGCTCGGGGCGCCCGACCAGCTCGTAGGGCAGGTCCTCGACGGGCACCGGAGGCCCGCTCCCCGGCCCACCCCAGCGACGGTCGGTCGGTGGCTCCTCCCCGCTGCGCGGGACGATCGAGTCCCAGGGAGAGCCGTCGGCGGGGAGGTCGTGCTCGGTGTCGGTCACCGTGCACCTCCCTGGTCCTCGACAGCCTCCAGCGGACGTCGGATCGGCACCACCATCAGCGCCACGTCCGCAGCGGCGACCAGGTGACCGTCGTCGTCGACCACCTCGCAGTCGACCACGACGAGCTGGCGACCGAGTCGGACGATGGAGGCCTTGCCCACCACGCCGTCGGTGCGGGGACGACCCAGGTAGCGGACGTGCATGTCGGTGGTGATGAGCGACTCACGCTCCAGGTCGAACCCGGTCGCCTTGGCCGCGGCGAGCGCGCAGGCCAGGTCGACCAGCGTGGCGATCGCACCGCCGTGGAGGTTGCCGGTCGGACCGACCGACCCGGGACCGATCGGCATGCGGACCTCGGCTGCGGTGGAGCCCGCCGGGGGCGAGACGAACTCGAAGTCCAGGAGATCGTGGAGTGGAATGCCGTGTTCAGTCGACACGAGGTGCTCCCCGCAGTCCGGGCCAACGCGAGCCACCGATCGTATCGGTGAACGGCCAGAAGGCCGCCGGATCCAACGGACCTGCGACCTCGATCGACCGACCGGTCACCCGGGTGACGACCAACTCCGCGCTCACCTCGCTCCGCACCGGGAGCAGGTCCGTGTACGGGTCCCACCGACTCGGCCGGAGCGTCAACTCGCCGTCCACGGGCACGGAACCGACCGCCTGCGCCGTGGTGCTCACCCGCACGACGACCGGTGGGAGGTCGTAGGCGCCCTCCACCCCACCCACGGCCCGGGAGTACTTGACCCACCACTCGGTCTCGGTCCGCTCGTCGCCGGAGCCGGCCCGGAACGCACCGGCGGTGCCGTCGTAGGTGAGGAAGGTCGTGCCCTGGTGGGAGCACGAGGCGTGCACGGCGTCCCCGAGACGGTGGTAGCGGACCCCACACGGGAACTTGGGCTGGCCGTTGGTCTCCCGACTGATGAAGATGGCCGACTCCTGGTCGATCCCGATGCCGAGCGTGTACCAGCCGTCCTGTCCGTCGTACGTGGCGGGCACCTTGGTGCTGACACCCAGCTCCGGCTCACCGTGGACCGGTGCGCAGTACACGCCGATGGACACGACCGGGTCACCCCGACGCTCCAGCCCGGGTGGGAGCAGCGCGTCGATCGACGCAGCGTCGGTCCGGTACTGCAGCACGAGCTTCGGCACGCCGAGCAGGTTGCCCGGGAGCTGGTTGGACTCCGTCAACGACTCACCTCTCCTCGTCGGCCCCGTCAGCGGGGACGTAGTCGGCGACCACGGCGAGCAGGGTGCGCTCGGCCAGTCGGTCCAGGTCGGTCCCGCCGGCGACGGCCCGCACGGTGGACCGGGACACTCGGGCGTCCTCGACGGCGGACCAGATCTGCGAGGGGCGGAGTCCCTCGGGCCGATCCTCCGGCGGCCGCCACGCCGTGATCAGGAACCCGGCCACGCAGGCCAGGACGGAGGCGAGGGCGTCCCGCGCCCGCGTACCCCGCACCCCCGCACGCTCCAGCTCGGCCAGCAGCGCGACCTCGAGCGGCAGCTCGAGCAGCGTGGTCGCTCCGATCGACGACGCGAGCGCCGTCACGTTGCGGTGACCGATCGCGCTGCGCCAGATGTTGACCGCCGCCGAGTGGACCCGCTGCTGCGCACGGCGACCCCTGATCGGGGCAGCACCCAGTCGCTCGGCCATGCGCTCGACCACGGCCACCACCAACTGCTCCCGGTTGCCCACGTGCCAGTAGATCGTGGTGGTGGTGACGCCGAGCTCCGAGGCCAACCGGCGCATCGACAGGGCGTCGGCACCCTCGGCCTCCACGATGCCCAGCGCCGCGTCGACCACGTCGACCCGCTCGAGCCCGGCCCTGCGGGCCGTGGGTGCGGCGGCGGTCACCGGGTCGGCACCGGATCGAGCTCGGGTGGTGGACGGCACGCCCGACAGCATGCAACACTCTTGCACAGTGTTCAAGAACCACCACGTCCGATCCGGCCGCCAGGGGCGCCTCCGGATCGCCGGAGAGGAGTCGCACCGTGGGTGATCCACTCGAGGGCGTCGACACGAGCGATGCTCCGTACGTCATCGTCTCGTCCGACACACACGCCGGGTTGCAGGTCGAGGAGTACCGGGAGTACCTCGACCCCGAGTTCCTCCCCCAGTTCGACGAGTGGGTCGTGGAGCGGCACAACCACCGTCGGCTGGTCGAGGAGGTCAACGGCGAGTACGTGGCCAAGTGGGAGGGTGAGAACGCCGAGGGCCTGCGGGGTGCCTACGACCCGGCGGTGCGGGACAAGGAGCTCGACGCCGACGGCATCGCCGGCGAGGTGATCTTCGCCGACGGCGACTCGGTGACCGGACAGGAGTCGCCTCCCTTCGGCGCCGGGCTCGCGGCCGGCCAGATCACCGATCCGAACCTGGCGTTCGCCGGTGCCCGCGCCCACAACCGGTGGCTGGTGGACTTCTGCGCCACCAACCCGGCACGACGCGCCGGGGTGGCGCTCGTCCCCGTCACCCACGACGTCGACCGGGCGGTCGCCGAGATCGACTGGATCGCCGGGCGGCCCGGAATCGCCGGGATCATGATCCCGACGATGTGGCACGACAACCCGTCGTACGGCCACGAGCAGTACGACCCCGTGTGGGCACGGTGCGCCGAGGCCGGGCTGGTCGTCCACACGCACTCCGGCGAGGGCGACTGGGACTCCTACAACGAGAACATCGCCCAGTTCGTGCTCGAGGTCCCCTTCTGGACCCACCGGGCGCTCTGGCAGTTGCTGCTGTCGGGGAAGTTCGACCGCTTCCCGAACCTCCGGTACGCCGTGGTCGAGTGCGGCTCGTACTGGCTGGGCGACCTCCTCTGGAAGGCCGACACCACGTTCGGCGCCAACTTCAAGGTCAAGAAGCTCAACTCCCGGACCAAGGGCCTCATCCAGCGCCTGCCCTCGGAGTACGTGGGGACCAACGTCTTCATCGGCGCCTCGACCATGAGCCCGGAGGAGATCCGCCGCCGGCACGCCAACGGCGTCGACGCCCTCATGTGGGGGACGGACTACCCGCACCCGGAGGGATCGTGGCCCCACACCCGGGAACGACTCGAGCAGGACTTCCAGCAGGTGTCGATCGAGGACACCCGGCTGCTGCTCGGTCTCAACGCCGTCCGCTGCTACGACCTGGACCTCCCGGCGCTCGAGGGCATCGCCGCCGAGGTGGGACCCCGACCGACGGACCTGCACCAGGACCCGGACCTGCGCACCCCGGCGGGCGCCATCCGTGAGGCCCGGTGGTGGTTCGAGGCCTACGGGATCGACTGGCCGGACGCGTGAGCGGCGACTCGGACGGGCGCTCGTCGCGCGCGGCACGGATCGACCCGGACGGCGCGACGGCGGTCGTCACGGGAGCAGCGAGCGGCATCGGCCGGGCGATCACGGTGGAGCTGCTGCGACGCGGCGCACGCGTCGTCCTGGCCGACGTGGAGACCGCGGCGCTCGAGCGCACGGTCACCGAGCTCGGGGCCGGACACGATCCGGACCGACTGGAGGGCGTCCGGACCGACGTGAGCGACGAGGGCTCGGTGCGGGACCTGGCCGACGCCACCTACGACCGGTTCGGCACCTGCGACCTGTTGTTCCTCAACGCCGGCGTCACCTCCGGCGGGGGCGGCCTGCCCTGGCAGCAGGAACCCAACGACTGGCGGTGGTGCTTCGGGGTG
>CAIQNH010000007.1 GCA_903873135.1 uncultured Actinomycetes bacterium | reverse complement strand
GGTGGCGGACGGTGCGCTCGCGTCGTGCCGCGGTCGGACGGAGCGGCGCGGCGGGGCCTGGTCGCCCGTCGGCGACCCCATGGAGGCGGCGGTCGACACGCTGTCACGCCGGCTCGGGTCGGGGGAGGCCCCGCGACCAGCCGTGGACCGGTGGTACGCGTTCGATCCGGTGCGCCGCCGGGCCTCGGTCCGCTGCGGTGCGGACCTGTGGTGCAAGGGAGCACCCGACGCAGTGCTCCCGGTGTGCGCACCCGGTCGCCACCTCGACGCCGCCCGGACGGCCGTCGAGGAGCTCGCGTCCCGGGGCCTGCGCGTCCTGGCCGTCGCCACCCGACGGTTGGAACCCGGAGGGGAACCCGGGGGCGTCGACGCCGCAGAGCGTGACCTGCACCTGCTCGGGCTGCTGGCGTTCCAGGACCCGCCCCGCCCCGACGTGGTCGAGGCCGTGCGGGCGTGCCGTTCGGCCGGGGTGTCGGTGGGGGTCGTCACCGGGGACCACCCGGCCACGGCAGCGGCGATCGCCCGCGAGGTGGGCGTGGTCGACCACGACGCCCGGGTCCTCGTCGGCGACGAGCTCCCCGACGACCGGGACGAGCTCGGTGAGCTGCTCGACCGGGACGGGTTCGTGGTCAGCCGGGCCACACCCGAGCACAAGTACCGGATCGCCGGAGCGTTGCAGGCGCGCGGTCACGTGGTGGCGATGACGGGGGACGGAGTCAACGACGGTCCAGCGCTGCGACGGGCCGACATCGGCGTGGCCATGGGCCGCTCGGGTACCGACGTGGCCCGGGAGGCGGCCGACCTGGTGCTGCTCGACGACCACTTCGCCACGATCGTCGCCGCCGTGGAGGAGGGTCGCGCCACCTACACGAACATCCGTCGGTTCCTGACGTACCACCTGACCGACAACGTCGCCGAGCTCACGCCGTTCGTCCTCTGGGGTCTCAGCGGTGGTCGGTTCCCGCTGGCCCTCGGTGTGCTGCAGGTGATCTGCCTCGACGTGGTGACCGACCTGCTCCCGGCCCTGGCGCTCGGTGCCGAGCCGCCCAGTCCGGGCCTGCTGTCGCGACCCCTGACCGGTCGGCACCTGGTCGACCGCTCGCTGTTGACCCGGGTGTTCGGGGTGCTCGGTCCGACCGAGGCGACTGTCGAGCTGCTCGCGTTCGTCGTCGGTCTGGGCGTGGCGGGCTGGAGCTGGGGGAGCGGTCCGCCGACCGAGGCAGGTCTGGCAGCGGCGAGCGGTGCGGCCTTCGCCGCCGTGGTCCTGGGACAGGTCGCCAACGCCCAGGCGTGCCGCAGCGCCAGCAGGCCACCGTGGCGTCTGGGCTGGTGGTCCAACCGTCTCCTCGTGTGGGCGCTGGTGGTGCAGGTCGTGCTCCTGGTCGTCCTGCTCGCCGTGCCGCCGGTCGCCTCGCTGCTCGGACAGTCGGTCCCGCCTCCCGCGGCGGCAGCCGTGGCCCTGGCCGCCGTGCCCGCCGTGCTCGGGGTGGACGCGTTGCACCTGTTCGTGCGACACCGCCGGAACGGCGCCCCGGCATCGCCCGATCGCTGACCGACCGGCCGAGCCGCAGGGCTTCATCCGTCGGCCACCGGCCCGACGTGGTCCAGGTGCGACGGCGGCGTGACCACCCCAGCCCGAGCGGAGCAGAGCGCCCGCCACCACGCTCCGCGGCCGATCCGCTCGACACGGACGACGACGAGGAGACCCCGACGGCGCAGCGGGCCCGCATGGTCGACGAGGGTCTGCGGGCCCGTGGCGTGAGCGACGACCGGGTCCTGGCCGCCATGTCCGCCGTCCCCCGGGAGCGGTTCGTGCCGGTCGACCTGGCCGAGGTGGCCTACGACGACCGCCCCCTCCCCATCGCCGCCGACCAGACCATCTCGCAGCCGTACGTGGTCGCCCTCATGCTCGAGGCTGCCCAGGTGGGCCCGGAGGACCGGGTGCTCGAGGTGGGCACCGGGTCCGGCTACGCGGCAGCGGTCCTCGACGAGCTCGCCGGTGAGGTCTGGACCGTCGAGCGGCACGCAGCTCTGGCGGCCTCGGCGGTCGTGGCACTCCGGGCCACGCAGCACGACCGGGTGCACGTCCGCTGGGCCGACGGAACGCTCGGGTGGGTCGAGGACGCGCCGTTCGACGTGATCCTCGTGACTGCGGCAGCGCCGGAGGTACCCACCGAGCTGGTGGACCAGCTCGCCGACGGCGGCCGGCTGGTCCTGCCGGTCGGCCGCCCGGACGGCCCCCAGGAGCTGGTCCTCGTCCGCCGGACGGGGGCCACCACCCGCCAGGAACGGCTGGGGCCAGTGCAGTTCGTGCCCCTGCTCGCCGGCCGGGCCGGCGAGGCCGCCGCCGAACCCCGCAACGGCCTCGAGCCGCAGTGACCCAGGAGGACCTGACCGTGACCGACACCACCGCCCCACCCATCTCGGTGTTCCTCGTGGAGGACCACGTCGTGCTCCGCCAGGCCCTCGCCCTCGTCGTCGACGGCGAGGACGACCTCCGGGTCGCGGGTCAGGCGGACCGGGTCCACCACGCCCGGTTCCGGATCCAGGCCGAGCGACCCGACGTGGTCGTGGTCGACGTGCACCTGCCCGACGGCAGCGGGCTCGAGCTGTGTGAGATCGTGCGTCGGGAGCACCCGGCGACGCGGGTCGTGGTCCTGACCGGCGACGCGTCACCGACCGTCGCCGACGCTGCCGTCGCCGCCGGTGCCGACGCCCTGGTGCTCAAGCACGTCGGTTGCGATCGCCTGATGGACGAGGTGCGTCACGTGGCGGGTCGACCGACACGGCGGAGCGACGTGCGCCCCATCCCACCGCGGCGGTCGACCCGCCGCTCACCGGACCAGGTGGCCGTGTCCCGCCTGACCGGACAGGAGCGGGAGGTCCTCGACCTCGTCGCCGACGGACTGTCCAACCGGGAGGTCGCCGACCGTCTCTACCTGGCCGAGAAGACGGTCAAGAACTACATGACGAGCGTCATGCGCAAGCTCGGTGTGCGTTCCCGTACGGGCGCAGCACTGGTCGCGACGCGCGCCCGCTACGCACGAGAGCAGTGCACGCCGGTGGCGAGCGAGGGGCAGGAGCCCGTCTGCTTCGTGCGGTAGCGGGCGGGCCGGTTCAGCCCCGGGTGACCTCGATGCGCTGGGTGGCCCCGCCGGACTCACCGGCGGTCACCCGCACCTCGAGGATGCCGTCACGGTAGGAGGCGCTCACGTCCGAGGGCTCGGTGCCCGACGGGACGGCCACCCGTCGGCTGAAGCGCCCGTAGTGGAACTCCGATCGGGTCGGCCCGTCGCCGTTGGCCTGTCGCTCGTCCCGTCGCTCGGCGGTGACGGTCAGCCAGTTGCGGTCGAGCTCGACCCGCAGGTCACGCTCCGGGTCGATCCCGGGGAGCTCGATGCGGTGGATGGTCGCGTCGGGTTCGTGCACCACCTCGAGCCGCATGCCGTCCCGTTCGAGCCAGTCGCCCAGCTCGGGGACGTCGAACCAGCGTGGCCCGTTGGCCAGCCAGGTGCGGATCCGTGGTCGTTCGGTCCTGGTCAGTGTCACGTGTCCTCCTGAGTGTCGGGGGCGGCGGCGCGGTTCGCCGCTCGGTGCCCCTCCCAGCGTCGGGTCTCCGACGTCCGGTCGTCAGGGACCCCGGTCCCCGGTGCGATCGATCCGTGGTCGTCGGGTTCATCGGACGCGCGTCGACCCGATGTGCAGTCCATGCAGCGCAAGAACGTCCTCGCCCTCCTGATCGCCCTCGGCGGTGTCGCCGTCGTGGGGACCCTCGCCCTCGTCGCCGACTCCTCGGCGCAGTACCTGCCGCAGGACCCGGAGTACAACAACGTCGACTACTGGCAGTCGAACGGGTACGAGTACTGCGTCAAGTACGAACCGGTCACCACGCCGTACCTGGTGCCACCGGCTCCGGAGGGTGGCGAGTGGGACCTGCTCGTGATCAAGGCGGGCGCAGGTGACGAGGCGAACCAGCTGATCGAGGATCCGCTGGCCGGGAACACCTACGACCACTCCTCCGGCAAGGACATCTCGCACGTGATCCTCTGCGTGGTGACCTATCCGCCGCCCACCACCACCTCGACGACGACCACGACGACGGAGCCGACCACGACGACGACGGAGCCGACCACGACGACGGAGCCGACCACGACGACGGAGCCGGTCACGACGACGACGGAGCCGGTCACCACGACGACGGAGCCGGTCACCACGACGACGGAGCCGGT
>CAIQNH010000006.1 GCA_903873135.1 uncultured Actinomycetes bacterium | reverse complement strand
CCCTGACCGGATTCCTGACGATCCTCGATCGGATCGCACCGCCGGGGTGAGGACGATTCCTCCCGGGAACCTGTCACCATGGCCCCCGCCGGGGGTCCGGACGGAGGAACCGTCCCCGAGTGGAGTCCACATGCACGTCACGCGAGCACCGAGTACCCGTCGAGTCACGCCGAGCGTGGCGGCGGTCGTGGCGGGACCGGTGGCGGGACCGGTCGCGCGGATCGTGGCGACCCTCGCGGTCGTCGTCCTCGCGCTCTCGGCGTGGACGGCGCTGGCCCCGTCGGCCGGTGCCACCACCGACGAGTCGGGGTCCAGCTTCACGCCGCTGCCGCCGTGCCGGATCCTCGACACCCGGGCGACCTCCGGTGGGCCCACGCGGTTCGGGTCGGGGGAGACCCGGGACGTCCAGGTCGCGGGCAGCGGAGCGAACTTCCTGGCACAGGGCGGTGTGGCGAACGGCTGCGGCGTCCCCGACGGGGTGGCAGCGGTCGAGGTCACCATCACGGCGGTGCAGGCCGACGGTGCCGGGTTCGTGCGGGCGTGGCCGTCCGGTCAGAGCGAGCCCAACGCCACGGTGCTCAACTACTCGCTCGGCCGCAACATCTCGAACTCGGCGGCGGTGCCGCTGGCCTCGAGTGGCACCCTCGACCTGCGGATCCGTAACGCCGGGGCCACGACCCACCTCCTCGTCGACGTGCTCGGCTACTACGACGCAGGGTTCAACTTCGGCAAGCGCTACGTGCCGGTCACCCCGTGCCGGGTCGCCGACAGTCGCGTCGGCGCTGCCTACGCCGACGGCGAGTCGCGCCTGCTCCGCGTGGCGGGTACGGGCTCCGACTTCCAGGCCCAGGGTGGCAACCCGGTGGGCTGCGGCATCCCCGAGGACGCCACGGCGGTGGAGCTCACGCTGA
This sequence comes from uncultured Actinomycetes bacterium, assembly GCA_903873135.1. Taxonomy (GTDB): domain Bacteria; phylum Actinomycetota; class Acidimicrobiia; order Acidimicrobiales; family Microtrichaceae; genus SXMI01. Next base: position 9,733 of record CAIQNH010000006.1, on the reverse strand, counting down.
CTGCGACGGCGCCGACCGCTGCCGGGTTCGTGCGCGCCTGGGCAGCCGCTGGTGTCGAGCCCACGGCGACCGTCCTCAACTTCGTCACCGGGCAGGGGGCAACGAACACGGCGTCGGTGCCCGTCACCCCCGGTGTCGGCGCCGACCTCTCGGTGCGGAGCCTGGGTGGCCCCACCCACCTGATCGTCGACGTCCAGGGCTACTGGACGCAGTCCGGTTCCACCTACGCGCCCGTGACCCCCTGCCGGATCGTCGACACCCGGACGTCCACGCCGCTCGGCGCCGTTGCCGCCCGACCGTTCCGCGTCGGCGGGTCCGGTCCGGGGTTCACGAACCAGGGCGGGACCGCGTGCGGGGTGCCGGAGGACGCGACCGCCGTCGAGGTCTCGTTCACCGCGGTCGGTCCACCCACGACGGGTTTCGCTCGGCTCTGGCCGGGTGACCGCACCGAGCCGATCGCCGCTGCGCTCAACTTCGGTGCCGGCCAGAGCACCACCAACACCGGGACGGTCGCGCTCTCGAGCGGCGGGCTCGTGGACCTGCTCGCCCGGAACTACGGGACCGGGACGCACTACCTGATCGACGTGCTCGGCTACTTCTCGCCCAACCCGGAGTTCCGCCCGTTCGAGCTGGCGGTCGGTAGTGGGTTCGCCTGTGCCTCGTTCTCGCAGGACTCGCAGCCGGCGAACGACTTCCCGGTCCGTTGCTGGGGCCGCAACACCCACGGACAGCTGGGCAACGACTCGACCACGACCAGCCTGACTCCGGTGCCGGTGCCCGGCGCCACCGGTGCGGTCGACCTGGACGCCGGAGCCGACCACGTCTGCGCCGTCGTCGATCCCACCGGGCCGGGGTCGACCGTCCTCCGGTGCTGGGGGCGCAACACCAGCGGACAGATCGGGGACGGCACGTTCCTCGGTCCCCGGGACGTGCCCACGAACGTGACCCTCCCGTTCACGCCGAGGTTCGTGGCCGCCGGCGCCCTGCACACCTGCGCCTCGGGTGGCGAGGACGGGCAGTTCGCGTGCTGGGGGGAGAACGGATCGGGACAGCTCGGCATCGGCAACCAGCTCGACCAGGTCCTCCCGCAGGTCGTCACCCTGCCCGGGATCTCCGGTGGTCCCGACTCGTTCGCCGCCGGCACCAACCACACCTGTGCCGTGGTGGTCACGAGCGTGCAGTGCTGGGGATCCAACGCCCTCGGCCAGCTCGGAGTGGGATCCGGAACGCCGTCGTCCTCCACGCCGTTGACCGTGCCGGGCATCGCCGACGCCGTCGCCGTGGCCGCCGGCGACTTCCACACCTGCGTGCTGCGCTCCTCCGGTGGGGTCAGCTGCTGGGGAGAGGGCTCGCTCGGCCAGCTCGGCGACGGTGACTCGCTCGACAGTCCGACCCCGGTCACCGCGTCGTTCCGGGCGGGGACCGAGGTCGACGAGATCGAGGCCTCGGGCAACACGACCTGTGTGATCGAGGACTCGGCTGCAGCACGCTGCTGGGGAGCAGGAGTGGTCGGGCAGATCGGTGACGGCGCCGCGGTGAACCGCAGCCAACCGACCGTCGTCGGGGGGTACGGCCGCTACGACGAGATCGTGCCCGGCGCCGGCGAGACCTGCGGGGTCACGCTCCGACGACTCGAGTGCTGGGGGAGCAACGACGACGGCGGTGTCGGCGACGGCACGTTCTCCCAGCGGAACACGCCCGTGACGGTGCAGCTGGGTCCCGTCCGGGTGGCCGCCGGCGACCGCCACGCCTGCGCCCTCCGCACCGGAGGTTCCGTGTGGTGCTGGGGTCAGAACTCGTCGTCGCAGGTGGGCGACGGGTCGTTCGATCAGCGCACCACGCCCGTGCCCGCGGCCGGCACCTTCGGCAACGGGGCGGTCTCCGTCCAGGCCGGCGGCAGCCACTCGTGTCTGCTCCGGGAGGACGGCACCGTCTGGTGCTGGGGCGGCAACGCCTCCGGCCAGACCGGGTCGTCGTCGCTGGGGAACACCTCGACCCCCGCCGAGGTGACGAGCCTCGGCGGCCTCGCAGCGATCCAGGTGACGGCCGGAGCGGCCCACACGTGCGTCCTCCTGGTCGATCGCACGGTCCGGTGCTGGGGTGACGACTCCTCCGGTCAGCTCGGCGACGGCACCCCCGGCGGCTCCTCGGCCGTCCCGGTGTCGCCGGTCGGACTGAGCGACGTGATCTCGGTCAGCGCCGGGGCCACCCACTCCTGCGCCGTGCGTTCGGACGGCACCGCCCGGTGCTGGGGTGACAACACTGGCGGACTGCTCGGCCGGGGGACCACGGGAGGCCTGGTGGCGACGCCCGGCCCGGTGGTCCAGCTCGCCGGAGCCACCTCGATCCACGCCGGGAGGTTCCACACCTGTGCCACGCTCCCCGGGGGAGCCGCGAGGTGCTGGGGCGCCAACAGCTCCAACCAGCTGGGCGACGGGACCACCACTGCGTCCTCGGTGCCGGTGACGGTCCTGCGGGCCACCCCCTCGGGGGACGTCCCGGCGACCGGGATCCAGTCCCTGGCCGCCGGGGGCTTCCACAGCTGCTCGGTGTCCCGGGAGGGTCTGGTCGACCTGGGGCTGTGCTGGGGGTCGAACTTCTCCGGTCAGCTCGGAGGTGGAGTCAGTCTGGTGCCGGGGTACCCCCAGCTCGTCACGACCCTCGACCGGGTCCGTCAGGTCACCGGAGGGCGCGACTCGAGCTGTGCGATCGCCGAGGAGGGGGCTGCCTACTGCTGGGGCGACAACTCCCAGGGCCAGCTCGGCCGGGGAACGACGAGTTCGTTCGGGACCGCCAACCCCACCCCCGTCGAGGTGACTGGGCTCGGACCCGTCTGAGACCTGCTGCCCCGGCGGTGCGGGAAAGTGTCAGGATCGACCGGTCGTGGCTCTCGGAGTGTGACGATCAGCCGACGGTGGTGACACGACAGGAAGGGGCTCCGGTGCGACTCGGACGCAGGGGACGGAAGGTGAGCAACCGTGGGGCGCGGCGCCCGGGTGCGGTCGTGGTCGCGGTGGCACTCCTGGGTCTCGTGCTCGGCGTGGCGGCCGAGACGATCGAGACGCCGACGCCCGCAGCTGCCGGTGATCCGGAGGGCAACTTCATCGCCACCACACCGTGTCGGATCGTGGACACGCGGTCGGCCACCCCGGCCTCGCCCCTCGCTCCGGGAGCCAGCCGCTCCTACCAGGTCGGCGGCACCACCAACGGCTACCCGGCGCAGGGCGGTGCCGACGGGGGCTGTGGGGTTCCGTCCAACGCAGTGGCGGTCGAGCTCTCGTTCACCGCCATCTCGCCCACCGGTGCCAACGGCTTCCTCCGGGCCGGTCCGGCGGGGACGACACCGACCGGCACCATCCTGAACTACACGGTGGGGACGGGCATCACGAACACGGGCACCGTGCCGGTGTCGAGGTCGTCGACCCCGAGCATCGCCGTGACCAACTTCGGCGGCACGATCCACCTGGCCGTCGACGTGCAGGGGTACTTCGTGAACAGCTCGGCCTCCCGCTACGTGCCCGTGACGCCGTGCCGGATGTCGGACACCCGGTCCGCCTCCCCGGCGGGGCCGTTCGCGGCCAACGAGACCCGGGTCCTGCGGGTCGCCGGATCGGGAACGGAGAACTTCACCTCAGCGGGCGTGGCCCCGCAGGGAGGTGTCGCAGGCGGCTGCGGCGTCCCGATCAACGCGACGGCGGTGGAGATCACGATCACCGCCGCCTCGCCCGAGGGGACGGGGTTCCTCCGCGCCGGCCCGAACACCGTCGGGGACCCGACCGGCACCGTGTTGAACTTCACCTCGGCCCAGGGCATCAGCAACACGGCCTCGGTCGCCTTCGTCGGCGACGGGTTGATGAAGGTCAAGGTCTTCGGCGCGCGGACGCAGGTGCTCGTCGACGTGCAGGGCTACTACGTCCCCACGGGCGCGATCTCCGAGTTCGTCAGCGTCACACCGTGCCGGGTGGTGGACACCCGTTCGGCCGTGCCGGCGACTCCGCTCGCGGCGGGTGAGACCCGCTCGTTCGGGGTGACCGGCAACGCCCTGAGTGGCCAGGGTGGATCGGTGAGCTGCGCCGTGCCGTCCAACGCCGCGGCCGTGGAGGTGTCGATCACCGCAGCGGCGCCGGTGGGGAACGGGTTCCTGCGCGTGTGGCCCTCGGACAACCCGGAACCGCCGGCGACCATCCTCAACTACTCGGGCGGTCGCGGCATCACCAACACGGCGACCGTCGCACTGTCGCGCGGCGCGTTCGACCAGCTCAGCGTGCGCAACTTCGGCGGGTCCACCCACGTGATCCTGGATGTGCAGGGGTACTTCACCGCCCCGCGAGCGGCCGAGCAGTTGACCGTCGGCAACGGGTTCGGGTGCGCGCTCGTCGGCTCCGGGGACGTGTTCTGCTGGGGTGCGAACAGCTCCGGTCAGGTCGGCTCGGGCTCGGAGTCCCTCGGCCCCGTCCTCCAGCCGAGGCAGTTCGCTGGAGCGCTCACGGCCACTCGTGTGTCCGCTGGGAGCAGCCACGCGTGCCTGCTCACCTCGACCAGCGGCGTGGCCTGCTGGGGCTCGAACTTCGTCGGACAGCTCGGCATCGGACCGAGCCCGGGGAACACGGCCACGCCGACGGAGCTGACCAGTCCGGACATCGTGAACATCACCGCCGTCTCGACCGGGTCGCAGCACACCTGTGCGGTCCGAGGGGACGGGACGGTGTGGTGCTGGGGGGACAACTCGGTGGGGCAGCTCGGTGACGGTACGACGACCGGGTCGAGCACTCCCGTGCAGGTCGCCGGTGTCGCCGACGCCGCGCAGGTGGTGGCCGGGTTCGCGCACACCTGCGCGCGGAGTCTCGGCGGGACCGTGCGGTGCTGGGGGAGCAACGGTGCGGCGCAGCTCGGGGACGGCACGTTCACGGACTCCTCCGTCCCGGTCGTCGTGTCCGGACTCCCGCCGTCGAGCAACCTCGCAGCCGGTGGCTTCGCGAGCTGCTCCGTCGACGCGGGTGGTGCCGTCCGGTGCTGGGGGCTCAACACCTCGGGGCAGCTCGGCAACGGGACCATCGGTGGGCTGTCGAGCGTCCCGGTCCAGGCGTCGATCAGTTCGGTCTCCCCGTCCTCGACCGCGCTCGCCGGCGGACCGGCCGGGTTCTGTGCCGTCCAGGAGCTCGGTGATCTCCTCTGCTGGGGAGACGGCCGGACGTTCGGGTTCGCCGACGGTGGCGTGGCCCCCCGGGCGACGCCGAGCCTCCTCCGCAGCCGGGTCGCCTCGGTGGCGATGGGCGGGACCTTCGACAGCGGCGCAGTGTGTGCGATCGATCTGGACGGTGGCGTCCGTTGCTGGGGGATCACGTCGCCGTTCGGTGACGGGGCAGCCACGGGCAACCCGTTCAGCAACAGCGCTGCGACACCGGCCCCGGGCCCGGCGGTGCCGGCAGGGTCCACCGTGGCGCTGTCGGAGTGGTTCCCGGCGGGCTGGGGGTGCGCGCTCGGCGGCGGTGCCGTCCAGTGCTGGGGCAACAACCAGTCGGGCCAGCTCGGCGACGGGACGCTCGTCGCCCACCTCGCCCCGGCGCCGGTGGTCGGTCTCGGCGGCACCCCGACGCAGGTGTCCGCCGGTGGCGACCACGCGTGCGCCGTGGTGGGTGGTGGGGTCCGCTGCTGGGGCGGCGGCGAGTCCGGTGAGCTCGGGGACGGTGCAGCGTTCACGAGCGCGTCCCCGGTCTCGGTGAGCGGACTGTCGGGCGGAGTGACGCAGGTCGCCGCCAGCAACGGGACCACGTGCGCGTTGGTCACCCCGGCCGGGACGGTCCAGTGCTGGGGCGCCGGCACGGACGGGCAGCTGGGCAACGGCACCACGACCCCGGCCCAGACGACCCCGGTCCCCGTCACGGGGCTCAGCGGTGTCACCCAGCTCACCGCCGGGACCAACCACTTCTGTGCGGTCACCGGTGGTCAGGTCCGCTGCTGGGGGTTCGGGACCGACGGTCAGCTGGGTCAGGGCGTCGCGGTCTCGAGCAGCACCCCGGTCGCGGTGGCCGGTCTGAGCGGGGTGAGCAGGGTCGCCGCCGGCTTCAATCACACCTGCGCCCAGCTCAGCAGCGGGGGTGTCCGCTGCTGGGGGAACAACTCCTTCGGCCAGCTGGGTGACGGCACCACGCTGCCCCGACTGAGCCCGGTGGCCGTCTCCGGACTGTCGGGAGCCTCCTCGCTCTCGGTCTCGGGCGAGCAGTCCTGCGCCGTCACCGGCGGGACGGCGCGCTGCTGGGGTCTGAACCGGGTCTCGCAGCTCGGGGACGGTACGGCCGCTGACCGGTCGACCCCCACCACCGTGTCGGGGCTCACCGGGGTGGTCGCAGTCGAGGTGGGCTACGAGTCGGCCTGCGCCCGGCTGTCGGACGGATCGCAGCGCTGCTGGGGTTCACGGACCAGCGGTGGGATCGGTTCGGCTCCCGTGTCGGCCACGCCCCGACCGCTGCAACAGTTCGGGTTCTGAGCTCGCTGACTCAGTAGCCGGCGTCCGCGTCGACCGGACCCACGAGCGGCTCACCGTCGATCCAGCGAGCGACGTTCGTCCGGATGCGTTCCGACAGGAGCGGGCGGGCCATGGCTGCCGTGTTGCCCACGTGGGGCGTGATCACACAGTTCGGCTCGGACCAGAGCGGGTGGTCGGCCGGCAGCGGCTCAGGATCGGTCACGTCGAGCCCTGCCCCACCGATGGTCCCCGACCGGAGCGCGTCGAGCAGGTCGTCGGTCACCACGTGCGCTCCACGGGCCACGTTGACCAGCCAGGACTGCGGTCGCATGCGGGCGAGACGTCGCTCGTCGAACAGCCCGGTGGTCTCCGGGGTGAGCGCGCACGCGACCACCACCAGGTCGGCGTCGGGCAGCATCTCGTCGAGTCGGTCGAGCGTGACCGTTCGGGTGGCGGCAGGGTGGGGCACCTCCCGGCGGCGGACCACGGTGGTGACGGCGTCGAACGGTGCGAGCATCCGCAGGAACGCGTCGGTGATCCCGCCACCACCGACGACCACCACGGACGCCCCGTGCAGGTTCCGACCGACGGTGCCGCGCTCGGCGTGCGGTGCGTCGTGCAGGTAGGTCGGGAGGCCGCGGAGTCCGGCCAGCGCCAGGGTCAGCGCGAGCTCGGCGACCGGCTCGGCGTACACGCCCTTGCCGCAGGTCCAGATCCGGTCGTGGTCGAGCAGGTGGGCGTAGGGCTCCACTCCGGCCCACGGCAGCTGCACCCAGCGCAGGTGGTCGCCGTGCTCGGTGATCACCCGGGACAGACCCACCGGGTCGTCCGGATCGGTCCACAGGAGGGCGTCGGCCCGGTCGGGTGCGACGACGGTGGCTCCGCCGGCCCGGAGGGCGTCGACCATCCAGTCGGGGCCGTCGGTCGGACCCACGGCCACGTGCCCGGCGGGGTGACGTCGTCGTGCTGGTCCGGCCACCGCCAGAGGCTAGGCGGGCTGCGGCCCGACCCCGTGGGCGCGGAGGGACTCGAACCCCCGACTCCTTCCTTGTAAGGGAAGTGCTCTGACCAACTGAGCTACACGCCCGAGGGAGGCGAGGCTAGTGGTCGGCCCCGCTGCGCCCCTTGCCCGACGTCGTCGCTCGCGGCGAGACTCCGCGGGATCGTCCCGGGCCCGATCCGGGTGCTCGGCGAGCCAGGAGGCCAGCGTGACGGCGACCGAACCACGAACGACGCACTCCACCGACGGTGTCAGCCTGCCGGACTCGATCGGACCGGCCGAACGGCAACGTCTGGTGGCGCTCGTCGCCCCCACGCACCACGCCCCGAGCGTGACGACCACGGCCCCGTTCACGGGTGAACCCTTCGTGGAGCTGCCGCAGTGCACCCCGGAGGACGTGGCCGCAGCCGCCGAGCGGGCGCGTCGGGCGCAGGTCGACTGGGCGCAGCGGTCCGTCCGGGACCGGGCTGCGGTGTTCCTGCGCCTCCACGACCTGGTGCTCGACGAGCGCGACCGCCTCATGGACCTCGTCCAGGCCGAGAACGGCAAGGCACGTCGCGACGCCTACCTGGAGGTCGCCGACATCGCGATCACCTGCCGGTACTACGGCCGCTCGGCCCCGTCGGTGCTCCGGACGAAGCGCCGACGCGGCCTCATCCCGGGGCTCACGGTCGCCGAGGAGGTCCCGCACCCGGTCGGTGTGGTGAGCGTGATCTCTCCCTGGAACTACCCGCTCAGCCTGGGGGCGGGCGACACGATCCCGGCGCTGCTCGCCGGCAACGCCGTGCTCCAGAAGGCCGACAACCAGACGGCGCTCACCGCGCTCGCCGCAGTCGACCTCGCCCGCCGGGCCGGGCTGCCCGAGGACCTGTGGCAGATCGTCCTCGGCCGGGGCTCGGCCATCGGCCCGGCCGTGCTCGACGAGGCCGACTACGTGATGTTCACCGGCTCCACCGAGTCCGGCCGACACATCGCGGCCGAGGCCGGTCGTCGCCTCGTGGACTGCTCGCTGGAACTCGGCGGCAAGAACGCGCTGTTGGTGCTCGACGACGCCGACCTCGACCGGGCCGTCGAAGGTGCGGTCCGGGCGTGCTTCTCGTCGACCGGACAGCTCTGCATCTCGATCGAGCGGATCTACGCCCACGACTCGATCCACGACGAGTTCGTGCGACGGTTCGTGGACCGTGTGTCCAACCTCAGTCTCGGCCCGTCGTTCAGCTTCGACGCCGCCATGGGGAGCCTCACCTCGTCCGAGCAGCTCGAGGTGACCGCCGCCCACGTCGCCGACGCGGTCGACGCCGGAGCGACCGTGCTCACCGGGGGTCGGGCCCGCCCCGACCTGGGGCCCTACTTCTTCGAGCCGACGGTGCTCGCCGACGTCGCCCCCGGGATGGTGTGCCACCGGGAGGAGACGTTCGGACCGCTCGTGAGCATCTACCGGGTCGGCTCGGTCGCCGAGGCCATCGAGCTGGCGAACGACACCACCTACGGGCTCAACGCCAGCGTCTGGGGGCGGGACACGAGGCGGGCACGTCGGGTCGCCGAGCAGCTGCGGGCGGGGACGGTGAACGTCAACGAGGCGTTCGCCGCCGCGTGGGGGAGCATCGACGCGCCGATGGGAGGCATGGGTGACTCCGGCGTCGGTCGTCGCCACGGGTCGAGTGCGCTGCTCAAGTACACGGAGACCCAGACCATCGCCACCCAGCGTCTCCTCAACCTGGCCCCGCCGTTCGAGCGCCTGGGCGACGCCGGGTTCGCCGACGTCATGACCCGGTCGCTCCGACTGCTCAAGGCGGTGCGCTGGCGGTGAGCGTCGGACGACCCGTGGACGAGGGCGACTACCGCGCCCGGGTCCGCACCACGACCCACGGGGTGGCGCACGTGACGGCCGAGGACTGGGGGTCGCTCGGCTACGGGCAGGGTTGGGCGTGCGCCCGGGACCACCTGCCGGTGATCGCCGACCAGATCGTCAAGGTGCGGGGCGAACGCGCCGCGCACTGGGGTGCCGGCCGCGACGACTCGATCGTGTCGTCCGACCTGGGGTACCGACTCCTCGACCTGCGTGGCCGGGCCGAGGCCTTCCGCTCCGCCCAGTCGCCGGCGGCACGGTCGCTCATCCGTGGCTACGTCGCCGGTCTCAACCGGGTGGTGGCGGAGGTGGACGCGGGGGAGCACCGCCTCCCGGAGTGGTGTCGCGACGCTGCGTGGATCGGATCGGTCGACGAGCTCGACTTCTACGCCTGGCTCGGCGACGTCGGGCTGATGGG
>CAIQNH010000005.1 GCA_903873135.1 uncultured Actinomycetes bacterium | reverse complement strand
TCCATGTAGCTCGCACCACAGAGCGGTGGGGCGGGACGGTCGGCGGCGGGACGGCCGGCGGCGGGGGGACGGGCGACTTCAGGAGTCGGTCGGCTCGGCCTCGTCGACCGGCCGACCCGAGGCGGTGTCGACGAACTTCCCGGTGCGCAGGTCGAGCGTCTCCTTCTCTGCGGAGAAGCGGAGCTTCGCACGGAGGACCCGGAGCTCCACCAGGTAGTAGACGGGCATGGAGACCGCGAAGGCTGCGGCGATCAGCACCGGCGTCCTGATCAACTGACCGGCGAGGGAGATCTCCACGCCACCGGTCAGGGCGATGATGATGATGTACGGGAGGGCGTGCCAGACGTAGAGCGTGTAGCTGAGGCGGCCCATCCACTGGAACGGCCCCCACGACCAGCAGCGACTCAGCCACCACTCCCGCCGGTGGACCAGACAGAGCAGGATCGCAGCGAACCCGAGCGCCCCCAGGGTGTGACCGAACCGGAACCAGTAGACCGGGGTCTCCGCCAGCATCTGCGGCCGGGTGAACTGCTCCGGGCCCTCTGGCAGGTACGGGAAGTACGGCCCGCCCAGCTTCTCCACGGCCCCGCTGGAGAGGTTCAGCATGGCGAACCACACGATCAGTCCGATCGTACCGACCACCAGGAAGGGCCGGCGGAGTCGCTCGATCCGTTCCTCGGTCAGGTGCGCGTTGCCGATGGCCAGCAGCGAACCGAGCATGAGCGCATCGGGCCGCTGCAGGAACGCCAGGCGGATGCCGGGGAGGACGCCCTCGGTGTTCTGCCAGAAACCCGTGAACGCGAACCACCGGGCCACGGCGATGGCCACGAACAGGGCGCCGAAGACCCAGGCCAGCTGACGGACCCAGTTCCGACGGACGCAGATCAAGACCGTCCCCGGGATCAGGAAGTAGAAGAACTCCTCGACCGACAGCGTCCACAGGTGCCACATGTAGCGGTCGTCCTGGGTGTCGGGCTGGATCATGTAGAGGCCGTTCGGGAAGACCAGGTCGTAGACGTAGGTCACTGCGGCGAGCGCGTCCTCGAGGATTCCCCGCAGGCTGATGCCCTCGACGTCGAAGACCGTCCCGACGATGCCGATGACGATCCACACGGCGCAGAACAGCCACACCGTGGGGAGGAGCCGGATGGCCCGACGGGCGTAGAACTTCCGCATCCCGATGTCGCCGGTGGACCGGTGTTCCTGCAGCAGCAGCGTCGTGATGAGGAACCCGCTGAGGACGAAGAACGTGTCGACGATCGTCACCCACGACTCGACGTACTCGAAGAGCGCGTGACCGACGAGCACCATCATCACGCCGATGCCGCGGATGCCGTCGAAGCCGCCGACCAGCCCGAGCTTGGGCGCCCGGGAGACGAACGGGGAGGTGGGCGACGCCGTCGTGGTCACGCCCCCTGCTCCTTCGGTCCGCCGGCGCCTGTCGCCTCCTCCACGCTGATCATCTTCCCGGTGTTCAGGTCGAGAACCTCCTTCTCGGAGGCGAACCGGAGCTTGACCCGGAGCATGCGCTGCTCGACCCCGTAGTAGACGGGCAGACAGGCGACGATCGTGATGGCCGCCAGGATCGGGATCCGCCACTTCTCACCGAGCACGGCGTCCCCGCCCAGGACCTCGAGCACCACGAAGAACACGAGCGTGTGCCAGACGTAGAGGGTGTAGGACATGCGCCCCATGAAACGGACAGGCTTCCACCCGAGGAGCCGGTTGGCGACCCAGTCCTTGTAGCGGACCATGCACAGCAGCGCCGGGATGCACGACACCGCCGCGAGGGTGTGTCCGAAGTTGATCCAGTAGATCTGCCCGTCGGACTCGACGGGCGTTCGGGGCGCCATGGGGACGTAGGGGTACGGCAGTCCCACCTTGGAGAACAGATCCGAGAGCAGCCCGCTCGAGAGGAACATGCTCGCGAACGACACGATCAGGCCGACGCCCCCCACCCACGGCAGCCAGCGACGCCAGGCCGCCGGGAGGGGCTCGGGCAGCTTGGCGTTGACCACGGCCAGCCCGACGCCCCACATGAGCGAGTCGGGTCGCGACAGCCACAGGAGGCTCAAGCCCCTCACCACCGGGTTGGCGCTGGCCGGGTCGTCGGGGATGGGCACGGGGCCGGGCACGCCGTTCCACCGTTGCCAGGAGATCCACGTGGCGATGAGCGCCAGCACGATCGCCAGCTGCACCATCCACCGCTTCCGGATGCACACCAGCACGGTCACCGCGATCAGCAGGTAGAACTGCTCCTCCACGGCGAGCGACCAGAACTGGTCGATGGAGAGCTTCTCCACCAGCTGGGGATCGAGCGCACCCAGACCGACCGGGAAGAAGATCTCGTAGAGGTAGACGACCGCAGCGCCGGCCTCCCGGACCAGGGTCGGCAGCCGCTCCCGGTCGAACAGGATCGAGACGACGAACCACGCCACGATGCAGAGGTACGCCGACGGCAGGAGCCGAACCGCCCGCCGGGCGTAGAAGTTCCGCATGCTGATGTCGTTCTGGTCACGGTGCTCCTGCAGCAGGAGCGTGGTGATGAGGAACGCGCTCATCACGAAGAACACGTCGATGATGCCGGCGACGCTGGGAGACAGCGGCGACCAGGCGTGGTTGAACAGCACGAGGAGGATACCGATGCCCCGGATGCCGTCGAAGCCGGGGACGAACCCCATCCGGGGCGCCACCGACCGGAACGGTGCCGCTGCCCCCACCGTCGTCATGCCCCCGAGGCTAGGACCTTCGGGGCAGCCGCCCAACCCCCAACCGAGCCGGCTCTGTGGTGCGAGCTACACGGAGGTACCTGTAGCTCGCACCACAGAGCCGGTGGGGCCGGTTGAGGGGGCAGGGAGGGGCAGGGAGGGGGCGGGGCGTAGCCTGAGGGCATGAGCCACGCACCGCTCCCCCAGCACGTGGACCCCCACGACCTCCTGGCCACCGACGCCCTGCTCTCCGACGAGGAGACGATGCTCCGGGACACCGTTCGGACCTTCGTCGGCAAGCGGATCCTCCCCGACGTCGGAGCCTGGTTCGACACCGGGACGTTCCCGCGGGAACTCGCCACCGAGTTCGGCTCCCTCGGCGTCCTCGGCATGCACCTCGATGGCTACGGCTGCGCCGGGACGTCGGCCACCGCCTACGGGCTGGCCTGTCTGGAACTCGAGGCGGGCGACTCAGGCGCACGGAGCTTCGTCTCGGTCCAGGGGTCGCTCGCCATGTTCCCGATCCACGCCTTCGGCTCCGAGGAGCACAAGCAGCAGTGGCTCCCCGGCATGGCGGCCGGCGAGCTGATCGGGTGCTTCGGCCTGACCGAACCGGACTCCGGCTCCGACCCGTCGTCCATGCGCACGACCGCCACCCGGGACGCATCGGGCGACTGGCTGCTCCACGGCTCCAAGATGTGGATCACCAACGGATCCATCGCCGACGTGGCCGTCGTGTGGGCCCGCACCGACCCGGACGGCCCCGACCGTGGCGCCGTGCGGGGCTTCGTCGTCCCGACCGACACACCGGGGTTCTCGGCCCCCGAGATCCACCGCAAGGTCTCGCTCCGGGCGTCGGTGACCTCAGAGCTCGTCCTCGACGACGTGCGCCTCCCGGCGGACGCCGTGCTGCCGGGAGTGACCGGCATGCGGGGACCGCTCAGCTGCCTCAACGAAGCCCGGTTCGGGATCACCTTCGGAGCCGTCGGCGCCGCCCGGGCCTGCTACGAGTCGGCACTCGCCTACGCCGGCGAGCGCACGCAGTTCGACCGACCGATCGCCGGGTTCCAACTCACCCAGCGCAAGCTGGTCGACATGATGGTCGCCGTGCAGCGGGGCACACTCGTGGCGCTGCACCTGGGCCGCATGAAGGACGCCGGCACACTGGCCACCCCGCAGATCAGCTTCGGGAAGATGGACAACGTCAGGATGGCCCTCGAGGTGGCTCGCACCGCCCGTTCGGTCCTCGGCGCCAACGGGATCACCACCGAGTACCCGGTCATCCGACACCTGAACAACCTGGAGTCGGTGTTCACCTACGAGGGCACGAACGAGATCCACACGCTGATCCTGGGACAGGCGATCACCGGGCTGAGCGCGTTCTCCTGACAGGGATCGGCGACCACCGGGACGACGCTCGCCCCCGGTGCGGCGCCGATGCGGCGCGGCTGACCTGACCGTCGGCCCGGGGGCGTCGAGGCGGTCTGACCAGACGAGTCCGATTCCCGTGCCCCGCCGATCGTCGGCCTGGACCGCCGTGGTGCGCACACGGGTGGACGTCGGAGCTGCAGCTGCTGGCGGCACACCCCCTGGGGTGCGCCGCCGCCATCACGTTCAGCCGGTCACCCGAATCGGGGCGGGCGACCGCACCGACATCGGATTCCCGGTCGAGACCGACGGACGCTCTGCTCCATCCAGTGTGATCACGAGTTCGCCGGTCGCGATGGCCTGCCGGACCCACTCCTCGTCGCACAGCAACGGGTTGTCGATCGAGATGCAGGGGCCGAACTCGGGCATCGGTCCCGGCGGAGGCATGGACAACGGCGGCTGCGAACTCGGGGGCGCTGCTGTCGTCGGGGCGGACTCGACGACCGAGGTGCTCGCTCCTCCCGTCTCCGACGGTTGCGACGGAGTCGGCTCCTCGAGGGCGCCAGCCCCACGGACCGCACCACCACCGACGACGACCGTGGCGATCACTGCCACAGCCGAGACGACCAGAGCGATCCGGTTCCGGTTCCACGTACCTGCCTGCATCACCGACCCCCTCACTTGACGACAATCGTGGCACTGTAAGTGGACAGCACCGTCTCGATCTCGGTGGCGCACTTCGAGTCGGTCGTACCTCCCCAGAAGATGCCCCGTGCGACGGCCTCACCGGCAGCTGACGGGACGTAGACACCCGAGCCGCTGTCACCCTTTGCGGACGGTGCCGCGAAACAGAAGCTGCCGTCCATGGTTCTGCGCACGCCCCAGGCGTCGAGGACTCCCACACCGCCGACGCGGTAGCTGACCGTGGTCACGGTTCCGCAGACCTCCCGGGCGGTCGTCGCCCCCCGGTGACAGACCGTCTCACCAACTCGAGCCCTTCCGGCCCCCTTCACCTTCCGGTTGGCGCCGTTCAGGTACCCCTCGACGTTCGAGTTGTACCACGCAGCGAAGTCACCGCGCCCGTTCGACCCCTGCCAGCCAACTACCGTGCCGACCCGCGCTGCCACCGGGCCGTTGTCCCCATTGGATCCGAGGACGGGGGCTCCGTCACCGGGGAAGCAGTGCCCTGCGGTCGTCATGAACCGACCGAACGCGTTCGCCATCGCGAACCCCGACGTGCACCCGTAGATGGTGTCGGGCGAACTTGGTGTGTAGATCCGCTCGGACCCCCACGTTGCGTTCGGGTAGTTGTTCAGCTCGATCTCGGCGACCTTCACGGTCGTTTCGTCCCGACTGGCCACCGACTCGAGTTGCACCAGGCCGTCCGTCGTGAGCCCACCCGGGTCGACGTCGACGACCACCGTGTTCGCCATCACGTTGATGCCAGCACCAACCGCCTGAGTTCCGGCTGACTCGAGGTCAGCGAGAGCGGCATCTCGGGCGGCGTAGAGCGCCCCGAGGGAATGCTGTGCAGCAACGACGTCGATCCCGGGCACGACAGCTTGTGCAGCAGCAACGTCTCTGGTGGTGCGACCCGTTACGGCGACTGTCGGTTGGACTCCGCCGTCGGCGGTTGGCACGTCCCACGCCCCGGCGAACCGGTCACCGAAGAGCTTCGAGAGCCTGTCGGAGGCGGTTGCAGCGGGGCTGGGTGGCATGGGCGAAGTCGACGGACGCAGGAACGGGACTCGACCGAGGTAGGGAGGGAGTTGCTCGCCGATGACCAGCCTGGCGAGTTCTTCAAGTCGACTTTCGCTTGGTGCTGCTGAACCACTCGGCGCTCCGAGGCCGATGGTCAGCAGGACCGATGCTGCGATCACCGATGCTGCTCGCACTGTTCGACTGCGCACGTGTCCCCTCCTGATCCGCTGGTTCATGGAGGATCTGTGATGACCGGGCGGGTGTCGATGGGTCCGGGTACCCGCCTGGAGCACCTGGCGGAGTCACACGGTGTCGTGCACTCCACCTGCCAGCCGCGGCGTGTGGTGGACTGCTGCGAACCATCGAGGGGAGCCACCATGACGACGACGCAGCCACCCCGACGGACCGGTGTCCGGCGAGCGACGAGCTCGGTGCTCATCGCGCTCGCCGGCGGCATCGCCGCCGTCGTCCACACGCCGGTCGGGGGCGCAGCCCCCGCTGCAACCGTTCCGTCCACTGCCACCTCCGTGGTCTCGACGGCGGCGACCGACCCGACGTCGACCACGACATCGCCAGCGTCGACCACGTCCTCGACCACGATCCCAGCCGGCTCGTGCATCGACGACTCGGGTCACACCGTCGGCACGCTCCCCGGTCAGACCTCCTGCCCGCCGTACCTCCCACCCGGCGAGTGTCAGGCCGTCGACCCGACAGATTGCGACACCGTGCCCGAGGTGCGAGGGCTCGCGGACTCCGCGGACTCGTCGGCGTCCGGGCGCAGCGCGTCCCTCCGATTCACCGGCTGAGACGCCCCGCCGGACCACACCAGAGCATCTGCTTCCCAGTCGGCACGACTGCGCTCCGTCCCTCGAGCGACGGGTACGTGTACCCGCCCCGAGCGCGTTGCCATCCCACACCTACACGTCTAGTGTCTCGGCGGGCGCTGGGGAGGCGTTGAGGAGGGCTGTGAGGGCGTGGGCGGACGCCGCCGAGGTTCCCGGCGGCGATCTCGAGGACTTCGAGTACCTGGGGCGCGGCGGCAGCGCCGTGGTGTACCGCGCCCGCCAGCGATCACTGGACCGCTCCGTCGCCGTCAAGGTCCCCGAGGACCTCGACCTGCGCGAGGGTGGACTGCCCCGAGAGGCCCGCACCCAGGCCGCCATGTCGTGGCACTCCAACGTGGTCACCCTGCTCGGGACCACCGAGTTGGAGGACGGACGCCCGGCGATGGTCCTCGAGTTCGCACCGGGGGGTTCGCTCGCCGAGCGGATCCGACGACGAGGACCGCTCACCCCGTCGCAGTGGCGCCGGATGGGTGCGGAGCTGTCGGACGCCCTGGCAGCAGCCCACGCAGAAGGCTTGGTCCACCGTGACGTCAAGCCGTCCAACGTGCTGTTCGCCTCCGACGACACCTGCCGGCTCGCCGACTTCGGGTTGACCACCTCGACGCTGGCCACCGTGGACGAGTGGGCCGGCTCGGTGGCGTTCGCTCCGCCGGAGTACCTCGAGGGCTCCCCGGCGACCCCCGCCAACGACGTCTACTCGTGCGCGCTCACGCTGATGGTGGCCGCCACCGGCCGGACCCCGTTCGGGGCCGACGAACTCCCGCCCGCCGCGGTCATGGCGCGGGTGCAGAGCGAGCGGATCCGCTTCAGCGACGAGGTCGAGGGCGTCGAACCGCAGCTCGCGGAGCTGCTCGACGCTGCGCTCGACCCCGATCCGACGGCCCGCCCGTCGGCTCGCACCCTGGCCGACGCGCTCGGCCGCTCCGGCGCCACCCCGGGTGCAGCCGGTCCAGCGACACCCGGAGGCCGACGTCGGATCGCACCGGCCGTCGCAGCGGCCATCCTCCTCCTCGCCCTCGCCGGGACCGTCCTCGTCGTCGGCACCCGGACCCGCGAGGAGCCGGCGGTGAACGTCGATCTCTGCGCGTCCTTCCGGGACTTCGGCGAGTCACGACGGGCGCTGTTCGACCAGGTGAGCGTCGACCTGGAGCGGTCGTCCTCGCCCACCGACGTCGTCGACCGCCTGCTGGTCCGCTACCCCGCCGACTGGGCGGCGACGGTCTCGCCGTTCCTGCAGGACGTGGCACGCCTCTCCGGTCGGCCGCCCGTGGCTACCGACGCCCAGCTCGCCTCGCTCGCCCAGGCCGACGTGCTCCGGGCGCTCGGCGGCGGCAAGCCGTTCGTGTTCGACGGCCAGTCCGGTGCGTTCGAACCGGCCTCCGTCCCGGCGTCGCTCCGGGAGCCGGCCAGCTCCTTCTCGAGCGCCACCGAGCTCGCAGCGTCCAGCTGTCCCGCCGACGTCGTCGACCTCTCGGCATCCAAGGCGCGCATGTACTCGGCCATCTACGCCAACCTGGCGAACCCCGAGTTCATGTCGAGCTTCTTCGACGACCCGAGGTCGCTCACGCTGTTCGGCTCCGAGACCACGCTCCTGATGAACCAGATCGCCCGCCCCTTCTTCGAGTCGATGCTCGAGGGTCGCTGGGACTGGTTCTCCGACCTGCTGTCCGCCTCGCCGGAGGTCCGCTCCGTCCTGTCCCTCGAGGCGCCCGACCTCGTGCTGCGGGCCGGTCTCGATCGCCCCGAGCGGTTCGAGTCGGAGATGACCCCGGAGTGGCGGGAGGAGCTCCGCGCCGGGTTCGACCGGCTCGGTCCGGCGGCCCGCACGGGCGTCGAGACGCTGTACCCCGAGCAGCTGCGCGTCATCGGCAGGGGAACCCCGTGAGCGTCAGGCCCCGACAGGACGTCGGACTCCGCAACGCCGACCTGCTGCCGGAGGTCACCGCCGCGTCGCTGCGCTCGCTCCGTGTGCGTCGGATCCACCTGGCGGGGCTCGCGACGGAGACCGCGAGCGGCCTCCTCGAGCAGGTCGGCCGGCTCGTCGTCGGCGTGGCGACACCCGACCTGCCCGCCGGGACCGGCTGGATGGCCGAGGAGTGGGCGGCGCGCGGCCAGTCGGCGAGCGATGCCACGCTGTGGACCGCCACGCTCGGGGACGCCCTGGTGGGTTGCATGTTCGTGAGCGAGCTGGAGCTCGACGGCACCCGGGCGCTGTTCCTCCAGTCCGCCTACGTGCACCCGGCCCTGCAGGGGCGCGGGGTCGGGTTCGCGCTGAACGCCCGGATGGCGTTGCGCGAGCTGCTCCGGCACCCCTTCGGCTCGCGGTGGGTCGTCGCCGCGCTCATGAGCCCCGTCGCCCTGGCGGGCTGGCGCTCCCGCCTGTCCCCCGGCGCCGCGTACCCGGGTCTCGGCGACACCGACCTGCGGCCGGAACTCACCTCCGTGGCGGCCGCCGCTGCGGCGCAGCTCTACCCCACGGTGCCCTTCGACCCCGCCACCGGGGTGCTGCACGGCCGCACGCCGCCCCGGTCCGGGCGGGTGACACCGTCCGGGGACCGGTTCGTCGACGCCCACTTCGAGCAGCACGTGGACCCGGCCGCGGGTGACGCCGTGCTGATGGTCCTCGACGGACGTCGGTCCGAGGTCGTCCGGTGCCTCGGACGGGTCCCCGGTGCGCTGCTCCGGTCGATCAGCGTCAGGGCCGGCTCGGAGCGGGGAGCCTCCACGTGAGGGGTCCGGTGGTTGCTGGCGACGGACGGACCGAGGGTGCGGCGCTGGTCGTCGACGACGTGTCCAAGACCTACCGACAGGGTGGGCGCGAGCTCCGGGCACTCGACCACGTCTCGTTCCAGGTCGCCGCCGGCGAGATCGTGGCGCTCCTCGGGAACAACGGTGCCGGCAAGTCCACCCTCATGTCGATCATCGCCGGGTTGATCCCCGCCGACGGCGGGGCGGTGCTCGTCGAGGGCGAGTGCGTGACCGACCACGGCGGCCGGCCCTCGGACCAGCTCGGGATCGCTCCCCAGGAGGAGGCGGTCTACCCGACCCTGACGGTCCGGCGGAACCTGCGCTACTTCGGACGGTTGTCCGGCCTGAAGGGTGACGAGCTCGACCGTCGGATCGAGGAGGTCGCCGGACACCTGCTGCTGCGCGACCAGCTCGACCGGCGGGCCGACACCCTCTCGGGCGGCCAACGTCGGCGCCTCCACACAGGACTGGCGTTGATGCACCGCCCGACGGTCCTCCTGCTCGACGAGCCGACGGTCGGCGTGGACATCGAGGCCCGCAGCGAGCTGCTCGACTTCGTCCGGTCCACCGCTGCGCAGGGTGCAGCCATCCTGTACTCGACGCACCAGCTGCACGAGGTCGAACGGCTCGGAGCTCGCGTCGTGGTCATCGACGCCGGACGTCTGCTAGCGAGCGGGAGCGTCGCCGAGCTGGTCGACCGGTTCGCTCCGCCGCTCGTGGAACTCCGACTCGACCGGGACGACCACGAACTCCCCGCCGACCTGTTGTCGGCGATCGACGAGACCGGGTGGATCGACGGTCAGTACCGACTGACGGCGAGACTGTCCGAGTCCACCGTGGCGATCTCCGAGGTCATCGAGTACCTGCCCGAGCGCACCCGGGCGGGGCTGCTCGCAGCGAGCATCATCGTGCCGAACCTCGAGACCGCCTACCACCGCCTGGTGCGCTCCACGAGAACCGGACCCCAGCAACTGGACACCACGACCGAGTTGGCGACGCCGTGAAGCAGGTCCTGGTCGTCGCGCGTCACGAACTCAGCCTGTTCCGGGGGATCGCGCTGCCCGTCGCCCTCTACTTCGTCATGCCGCTCGCGATCCTGGCGTTCGTCGAGGGGGGCTTCGACGTGTTCCTGCGCCTCCAGGACCCCCGAGCCGGCTTCTCGGGAGCGGACCTGGCCGCGCCCGGCCAGGCGACGATGTTCGGCTTCATGAGCCTCGCCGTGCTGGGCTTCCTCTTCCTCGGCGACCACGCGTGGGGCACGTGGAACCGGGTCCGGTCCCTCGGCGTGCGGCCGTGGCAGATCATGTCGGGGAAGCTCGGGATCGCGTACCTCAACCAGCTCGCGATCTTCGCGTTCGTGATGGTCGCCGCGGCGCTGCTGTTCAACCTCACCGTCCGCGGCCCCGTCGTGGCGCTCGTGACGGTCGAACTCGCCGTCGCCGCGGTCGCGATCGGCTACGGGCTGATCGCCTGTGCGGTCTCGAACAACCAGGCCCAGTTCAACGCCTTCGCGTACCTCGGCGCCCTGGTGCTGGCCGGGCTCGGGGGCGCCCTGACGCCGTTCGACACACTCCCCGGATGGGCCCAGGCCGTCGCACCGCTCACCCCGACCTACTGGTCGGTGCGGGCCTTCGAGACGGTCATCCTCGAGGGCGGCGGGCTGGGCGACGTCACACTGGAGCTCGCGGTGCTGGCACTGTTCGCCGCCACGTTCCTGACGATCGGCACGTTCCTCTTCGACGGCAACAAGCAGCGGACCACGTGGGCGTGACCGACGACGGACCGACGGGCGACTGGCTCTCGCTCGGCGTGGCGGGCGACTGGCGGACGGTGCACGCACCGGAGTCGCTCACCTTCGGGCGCCGCGCCGACCTGGTCGTCGACGCCAATCCGTTCATGCACCGGATCGTCGGTCGGCTCGTCCACCGGCAGGGCGCGTGGTGGCTCCAGAACCACGGCTCGTCGATCCGGCTGGAGTTGCGCAGCCCCGCCACCGGCACCTCGCTCCTCGCCGCTCCCGGCGAGCAGCTGCCCGTGACCTCGGCGGAGTTCACCATCAACTTCGTGGCCGGACCGACCACCTACGAGCTCGAGGGGAGGCGGAGCGGCGGCGAGCTGACCGCCGACGACTCCGGCACGCTGATCGGCACCTCCACGCTGGACTTCGGATCGGTGCCACTCTCACCGGAGCAGCACCTCCTGCTCGTCGCCCTGTACGACTCGGCCACGAGGAACCGTGGGGCGATCGAGGGCAGCTCGGTGATCGCCCGTCGACTCGGCTGGACCCCGAAGAAGTTCCACCGCAAGCTCGACGCCGTGTGCCTCAAGCTCGACCGGCAGGGCGTGCGGGGCCTGAAGGGCGGGCCGGGCGACCTGGCCGAGTCCCGTCGGGCCGTCCTGCTCGAGCACGCGCTCAACTCCGGGCTCGTGAGCGCCGGTGACCTGGGCCTCGTGGGTTCGGGCACCTGACCGATCGAACCGGGCGGCCCGACTCCCGTAGAGTCGCGTCGTGGACGTGCTGCGTACCCCCGACGACCGGTTCGAGGGCCTCCCCGACTGGCCCTACCGACCCCACTACACGACCGTCGTCGACCCGATCGACGGGACGGAACTGCGAGTGGCGCACGTCGACGAGGGCCCCGGCGACGCAGATCCGATCCTGTGCCTGCACGGGGAGCCGTCGTGGTCCTACCTGTACCGGCACGTGATCCGGGTCCTCGTCGCCGCCGGCCACCGGGTGGTGGCGCCGGACCTCGTCGGCTTCGGCCGTTCCGACAAGCCGAGCGAACGCTCCGACTACACCTACGCCCGCCACGTGGCCTGGACCACGCAGTGGCTCGAGGCGCTGGACCTGCAGCACGTGACCCTGGTCTGCCAGGACTGGGGCGGCCTGATCGGCCTGCGACTCGTGGCCGCGCAACCCGACCGGTTCGACCGGCTCGTGGCGGCCAACACCTTCCTCCCGACCGGCGACCGCGACCCGGGCGACGGGTTCCGCATGTGGCGGGAGTTCTCCCAGACCGTCCCCGAGTTCTCCTGCAGCTCCGTGGTCGACCTGGGGACCACGTCGACGCTCAGCCCCGAGGTGCTCGCGGCCTACGACGCCCCGTTCCCCGACCAGACCTACGTGGCGGGGGCCCGACAGTTCCCGGTGCTCGTGCCGGCCTCACCGGAGGATCCGGAGGCACCGGCCAACCGGGTGGCGTGGGAGGAACTCGAGCGCTTCGAACGTCCGGTGCTGTGCGCCTTCAGCGACCGGGACCCGGTCACGGCCGGAGCGGATCGCCACCTCCGTGAACGGATCCCGGGCGCGGCGGGACAGCCGCACACCACCGTCGAGGGCGGCGGCCACTTCCTCCAGGAGGACTGCGGGGAGCGACTGGCCGAGATCGTGGCCGGCTTCGTGGCGGCCACACCCGGCGCCCGGGACCGCTGAGGGCGGACCGGCCCCCGTGGACCACCGTGACGCCGGTCCGTGGGCCACGGAAGTGTCACGATCCGACCGCTCAGCGCTCTCGTCGTCACGGTGCGCGTCGCACGGACGACCAGCGGGAGGACCGAGCATGACGACCCCGAACCACACCACGACACAGGACCGCCGGACGCGGCGGAACCTCGCGTCCGTGGCCGTGGTGGCCGGCGTGGCGTTCGTCCTCATCGCCGTCGGTGGCCCGGGTGCCGCCGCCCAGGAGCCCACCGGGTCCGACCAGATCCTCTGTCCGACCGAACCGCTGCAGGCCGCTGGACGGAACTTCGCCACCTCCCCCCTCGAGGGCCCGACCAGCAGCATCGACCTCCGCTGCGCCGACCTCCAGGGTGCGGTGTTCGAGGGCACCGACCTGTCCCAGGCGGACCTGAGCGGCGCCAACCTCAGCCGGGCCACGTTCCGGGGCGCGACCATGATCCAGACGAACCTGTCGGGCGCCGTGCTGCGGGACACCACGATCCAGGACTCGAACCTCGGTCAGGCCGTGCTGCGTGGAGCCGACCTCCGAGGCGTGCAGATCCGCAACGCCGAGCTCACCCAGGTCGAGCTCCCCGGGGCCGACCTGGTCGGCGCCGTGCTCGTCGACGTCGACCTCGGCCAGGCCGACCTGACGGGCGCCCGGTTGGTCGAGGCGGACCTGACCGACGCTCAGCTCTCCCAGACCCAACTCGTCGGCGCCGACCTGACGCGCGCCGTCCTGCACGACGCCGTGTTCACCCAGGCGCACCTCGACGACGCCGTCCTCGCCGAGGCCGACCTGAGCCAGGCGACGGCGATCCAGTCGTACCTCGTCCGGGCCGACCTGCGCCGTTCGAACCTCACCGAGACCTCCTTCACCCAGTCCGACCTGTCGGGCGCCGACCTCACCGGAGCGACGGTCACGGGGGCCGACTTCGCCGGTGCCGACCTGACCGGCGCTCGGACGGAGGACCTGGTGGGCGTGACCTCGCCGTTCCCGAGGACGACGTGGATCGCGCTCGCGGTGGCTGCGCTCCTGGTGGTGGCGAGCATCGTCGGCTTGGTCGTGCGGTTGATCCGACGCTTCGTCGGGCCGCAGAACCCCTACGACACGCCGCTGACGCTGACCAACACCACCGTGTCGTTCGTGCTCGTCCCGGCCATGGCCTGCGTCCAGGCAGCCGGGGTGTTCCTCGTGATCTGCTCGGTCACGGGCGTGATCAGCTCCGGGCTCAACCCGTTGGTCACCCAGCAGGCTCCACCCATCCTCGGCGACCTGGTGTTCCAGCCTTCCACGATCGTCGTCGGGTTCGTGATGGCGATCGGCGGCGGGATCGCCCGGAGCTTCGCCAAGCGGTTCTGAGTCGTCCCCGTCCGGGTCCGACGCCCCCGGCTACACCGACGCCGTCGGGCTCCCGTCCTCGGCGGCGTAGGCGGCCAGGTCGGCCAGCTCGCGCTCACGATCCGGGAAGCAGAACCACACGAGCACGGCCCCCAGGGCGACGGCGATCGCCGCTGCTCCGAACGCCCAGTCCTGGCCGGCCACGAAGCTCTCCCGAGCGCCCTCGATGATGGCGTCGGAGTACTGCGGGTAGCGCTCGGCCACGTTGGCCGCGCTCGCGAAGGACTTCTGCAGGGTCGTCACGGTCTCGTCGGTCAGCTGCGACTGGGCCTCGCTCGGCGCAGCGGCGACCAGGTCGGCCACGCTCGTCGCGTAGCCGGCCGTGAGCAGCGCACCCATGATCGACTGCATGATGGCGGCGCCCAGGTCGCGCTGCAGGTCGGCGGTGCCCGAGGCCATCCCCACTCGCTCGACCGGCACCGAGCCGGTCAGCGACCGGGACGCAGGCGTGCCGGCGAGACCGACCCCGGCACCGACCAGCATCACCGCCACGGCGATCCAGACGTAGCTGGTCCCCTCCCCCCAGACGAAGAGCATGACGAGCAGCCCGGACAGGCAGCCGGCGTAGCCGAGCATGAGCGTCGCCCGGGAACCGATCGTCTCGATGAGCCGGGCGGAGCGGGGCGCCACCACGACCATCACCAGCGCTGCCGGGAGCACCGAGGCTCCGCTGGCGAGCGGGCTGTAGCCCTCCACGTTCTGCAGGTACTGCTGCGCGATGAAGATCCCACCCATGAGCGAACCGAACACGACGATCCCGGCGATGGCCGCCACCCAGAAGGTGGGCCGGGCTGCGTAGTGGAGGTCGTAGAGCGGGTTGGTGGCCCGTCGCTGCTGGAGCAGGAAGAGCACGCACGTGACCGCGGCGATGCCGAACAGCGTGAGGGCGAGGCCCGTCGAGTCGGGCTCGACGACGAAGGTGATGCCCGCCACGAGCGCCGCCACGAACAGCACCGACAGCACGCCACCGACGTGGTCGACCGACTCGTCGCTCTCACCCACGTGGCTCGGGATCAGACGGACGGCGAGCACGAGCGCCACCGCGGCCAGCGGGACGGTGAACAGGAACGGCGAGCCCCACCAGAACCGCTGGAGCAGCAGGCCCGAGACGAGGGGCCCCAGGGCGGCCATGGCGCCGCCGAGGGCGGACCACAGGGCGATCGACCGGGTCCGAGCCGCACCCGACCACAGCGCCGTGATGAGCGCCAGGGTGGTGGGGAACGCCATCCCGGCGGCGAATCCCCCCAGGACCCGGAACCCGACCAGCCACTCGACCGACGGCGCCCACGCCGCCAGGAGCGACGCCGGGATGGCCAGCCCCGTGCCGAGCACGAGCAGCAGCTTGCGGCCGTACCGGTCGCCGATGGCACCGAGGTACAGCACCGAGGCGGCCAGGCCGAGCGAGTAGCCCACCGCCACCAGGTTGATCTGGAGCTGCGACGCGTCGAACGCCAGACCGATCTCGGGGAGGGCGACGTTGGCGACGGAGAGGTTGAGGTTGGCCACCGTGGCCACGAGGATCAGCGTCAGCAGCACCAGTGGGGCCCGCGGCGGTGCCGACGTCGGCTCGGTCGACTCCGGGGTGGTCGCTGGGTCGCTCACCCGCCCATCTTCGCCCACGACCCCACCCGGGGACGGAATCTCCGCTGCCGGGTCACGGGGTGGCAGGCTGCGCCGGTGACGATCGACGAGTCCTCCCTGGACCACCCGCTGGAGACCACCTCGGCCGACGGCACTCCGATCGCCGTGTACGACCTGGGTGGAACGGGACCCGACCTGCTGCTCGTGCACGCCACGGGGTTCTGCGCCGGCGCCTGGCTGCCGCTGGCCGAGCGGCTCGACGGGTTCCGTCTGGCGGCGCTCGACGTCCGGGGCCACGGCCGGTCGGGGGGCGGCGAGTCCATGGACTGGTTGGCGACCGGCGAGGACGTGCTGGCGGCGATCGACCGGCTCGACCTCGGGCGGCCGTTCGGCGTGGGGCACTCGATGGGCGGGGCGTCGCTCCTGCTCGCCGAACTGGCGCGCCCGGGGACGTTCTCGGCCCTGTGGCTGTTCGAGCCGATCGTGTTCCCGCCGGACCTGCCCGTTCCTCCACCGGGAGCACCGAACCCGATGGTCGACGCCGCTCGACGGCGTCGGGCCGACTTCGACTCGGCCGAGGCGGCCGTGGCGAACTTCTCCGCCAAGCCGCCACTGTCGGAGCTCCACCCGGACGCGCTCGCCGCCTACGTGCGCCACGGCTTCGCGCCGCGTGGCGACGGCGGGATCACGCTGCGGTGTCGACCCGAGTTCGAGGCGTCCACCTACGCCGCCGGGACCACCCCCCACACCTGGGCCGCCCTCGACCGGGTGTCCTGCCCCGTGACCGTGGTGTGCGGGCGGGCCGAGCCGGGGCCTCCGATGCTCGCCCCCGGCGTGGCCGAGCGGCTCCCGGAGGGCCACCTGGAGCGCCACCCCGAGGTGGGCCACTTCGCCCCGCTCGCCGACCTGGACCTGGTGGCCGCCTCCATCTCGGCGGCCGCACCCGCCGTCGGCTGAGCCCACGGTCGGCGCTGTCACCACCGGGTCCTACGATCGTCCCATGCCGCTTCCCCTGCCGAGCACCCTCTCACCCTCCAAGGTCTCCAGCTTCACCAACTGCGCCCTGGCGTTCCGGTTCACCAACATCGACCGGCTCCCCGAGCCGCCGTCCATGCCGGCGGTCAAGGGGACGACGGTGCACCGCGCCCTCGAGCTGCTGTTCGAGTCCGAGCCGCAGGCCCGCACCGTGGACCGGGCGCGCGAGTGCCTGCAGCTGGCGCTCGCCGAGATGGCGGAGGACCCGGACTACGTCGGCCTGTCGCTGGATCCCACCGCTGCCGAGGCCTTCGCCCGGGACGCTGCGGTCATGGTCGAGCGCTACTTCACGCTCGAGGATCCAGCCTCGGTGGAGGCGGTCGGCCTGGAGATGATGCTCACCGCCGACCTGGGCGAGGTCACGGCACGCGGCATCATCGACCGCCTGGAGCGGGACGCCGACGGGCAGCTGGTGGTCACCGACTACAAGACCGGACGGGCTCCGGGACCGGACCAGCACGGTGCCCGCATGGGCGGCGTCCACTTCTACTCCATGCTCTGTGAGCACGTGCTCGGGGAACGGCCGGCCCGGGTGCAGCTGGTCTACCTGGGACGGGAGCCGCAGATCATCTCCACACCCACCTCGGAGCAGTCCAACCGCGGTACCGAGCGCAAGGTCCGTGCCGTGTGGTCCGCCATCGAACGGGCCTGCGAGACCGAGGACTTCCGCCCCCGGCCGGGGGCGCTGTGTCGCTGGTGCTCGTTCCAGGCGTACTGCCCCTCCTTCGGCGGCGACCCGTCGCAGGCCGCCGTGCAGCTCGGCGGCGCCGGCTGATGCCGCACCGAGGTCCGTTCGGGCACCCGACGGTCCGCGCGGTCGACGCCACCGGCGAGCGCCTGGCCCGCCTCGGACGGGGTGCCCCTGCGGTGGACCGCACCCTGTACGCGCTCAGCCAGGCCGGCAACCACAGCGCCCTCTGGCACGGGATCAACCTGCTCGACGCCACCGTGGGGGCGTGGGCACTCAGCGCAGCGGGGGGCGACGGCCGACGACGCCGCCGGAACGCCGTCCGGCGCAGCCTGGTGCTCGGCGCCGAGCAGATCAGCGTCAACGGTGTGGTCAAGACGTGGTTCCGACGGGCCCGCCCGAGCACCGTCGACGAGCACCCGCACGACCTGCGGGCCCCACGGACCTCGAGTTTCCCGAGCGGCCACGCCTCGGCAGCAGCCTGCTCGGCCACCATGCTCAGCGCCGACCTGGGCGGCGCTCCGCTGTGGTGGCTGCTCGCCGCGGGAGTGGCCTGGAGCCGGGTCCACGTGGGAGCGCACCACACCTCCGACGTCGCGGCGGGCGCAGCCCTCGGCCGGACCGTCGGCCTGCTGGCGACTGCCGTCTGGCCCGGCCGCTGAGCTGCGGCTCCGCCGGCCTGCACCCCCGTGGGGTCGTGCCGGTAGCGTGGCGCCGTGACCAGCGGCGAACCGATGGCGGCGTTCGAGGCCGTGATGTGGGAGCTCGAGCGGGATCCGCACCTGAGCTCGATGTTCGCCAACCTGACGATCCTCGACCGTCCACCCGACCGGGATCGGCTCCGATCCCGGCTCGTGCGCACCTGCGAGCGGGTGCCGCGCCTGCGCCAGCGGGTGGTGACCCCGAGCGGCCGGTTCAGCCCCCCGGAGTGGCACGACGACCCCGAGTTCGACCTGGACCGCCACCTGCGGTGGGTGGACCTCGGTGGTTCGGCCGACTCCGCCGAACTCCTCCGGGTCACCGCAGTGCTCTCCAAGCAGCCCTTCGACCGGTCCCGACCGCTCTGGGAGTTCGTGGTGGTCGAGGGACTCGCCGACGGTCGTGCGGCCATGCTCCAACGGCTGCACCACACCATCACCGACGGCGAGGGCGGGATCCGTCTCTCCGTGGAGTTCCTCGATCTGGAGCGCGACCCGGCGCCTGCGGGTGACACCACACCGGTCACCGAGTCCGCCCCCGCACCGGTCGGCGGAGCGACCGACGGCACGACGGTGGTCGCAGCACCGGGTCGGATCGAGCGGATCGCGTCCACCACTGCGGCAGCCGTCCGCCAGCCGGTCGATCTGGTCGGCGGCGCGGTCGCCGGGTTGGCCGACGCCGTGACCCACCCGGGAACGCTGCCGGAGCGCACGACCCAGGCGGCCCAGACCGTGACCTCGGCGGTCCGTCAGGTGGCCATGGACCCTCGGCACTCCCCGATCTGGCGAGCGCGTTCGCTCGACCGCTGGTTCGGCGTCACGCAGGTCCCGCTCGCCGACGTGGTCGAGGCCGCCCACTCGGTCGACGCCACCGTGAACGACGTGTTCGTGGCCGGTGCGGCTGCGGCTGCCGGCGCCTACCACCGCCGGGCCGGGGTGGACGTCACGAACCTGCGGGTGTCGATCCCGATCAGCACGCGACACGACCGGTCGGCGGGGGGCAACGCCTTCTCGCCGAGCCAGGCGCTGGTCCCCACCGGTGAGATGGACCCGATCGAGCGGGTCCGGGCCGTCCACCAGATCCTGTCGAGGGTCAAGGGCGAGCAGGCGCTCAGCTCGGTCGACGCGGTGTCGTCGTGGTTGGCGCTGCTCCCGTCGGTCGTCGTGGTCCGCGCCGGACAGCAGATCGCCGGGGCCGTCGACTTCGTCTGCTCGAACGTGAAGGCTGCGCCGTTCGACCTGTTCATGGCCGGTGCCCTGATCGAGGCCAACTACCCCATCGGGCCGCTGGCGGGCACGGCGTTCAACCTCACCACCATGAGCTACCGGGGCCAGATGTGCATGGGGCTGGTGGCCGACCCGGCCTCGGTGGACGACCCCGAGGCGCTGCTCGCCGACGTGGAGGCGGCCTACGCCGAGATCCTGGACGCAGCTCGGTCCTGAGCGCCCCAGGAGGGCCGGACGTCAGCCGGCGACGAGCTCGGACTCGAGGCGGGACAGGACCGACCGCAGGTCCAACAGGAGGTCGGCGACCTCGGAGCTGGACACCAACTCTCGGTCGAGCACGCCCTGGAGGCCGCCCTCCACGAGGCGGACCGCCTCACGGACCGTGTCCACCCCGGCCAGGGAGGAGTCGCCGACGATGGCGGCGAGGTCGTTGGTCTCGGTCACATCGGTCACTTCGGTCACGCAGGCTCCTCACCGTCGTCTCGTAGGAGCAGGGTACCGCCCCGATGTGACAGCACCACGTCGGTTTGTCCGCTCGCCTACCGTGGCCCCGTGGACCACGCCGACGATCCCCACGCCCGCCCGGGCGGAGTCACCTTCGCCAGCATCCAGGGCCTGGGGCTCGGTGCCGCCGAGGACCTCGCCCGCCGGGCCGCCGACGCCGGGTACGGCTCGTTCTGGACCGCCGAGACCACCGGCCCCGAGGCGTTCGCCACCCTGGCCCACGTGGGCGCTCGGGTCGGCGGCCTCGACCTGGGCACCGGCGTGCTCGCGGCGCAGCTGCGGACCCCACCGCTCGCGGCCATGGGCGCCGCCACCCTGCAGGCGGCGCACCCCGACCGGAGGATCCTGCTCGGCGTCGGCATCTCCTCTCCCGTCGTGGTCGGTCGGTGGCACGGCGCCGACTACGGCGACCGTCCGGTCGCCCGCATGCGGGAGTACCTGGGACTGGTGCAGGCGTGCCTGTCCGGTGAACGGGTCGACTGGGACGGCACCGACCACACCGTGGACGGGTTCCGACTCGGCCTGCGCCCGGGCAAACGCCGCCCGGAGCTGGTCCTCGGTGCGCTGAACGAACGCATGCTGCGACTGGCGGGCGAGGTCGCCGACGGCGTGCTGCTCAACTACCTGCCGGCGAGCGCCGTGCCGTGGTGCGTCGAACAGGTGCGTGCGGGCGAGGACGCCGCCGGGAGGGACCGGGGCAGCTGCACCGTCCACGCCTACGTCCACGTGGGCGTGTGCGACCCGGAGGCCGCCCGGCCGGCGGCGCGCAAGGACCTGTTCTCCTACGCCGTGGTGCCGGCCTACGCCACCGCCTTCGAGCGGGCCGGGTTCGCCGAGGAGGTGGCGGCCCTCCGGGCGGCCCGTGCTGCCGGCGACCGGGACGCCGCCATCGCTGCCGTGTCGGACCGGATGTGCGACGAGATCGACGTCTGCGGGGACGCCGCCCACGTCCGTGCCACCGTGAGCGCCTACCGGGCTGCGGGCGTGGACGCACCGGTCGTCATGCCGCTGCCGTGGGGCGAGGACCGCCGTCGCACCATCGACGACACGGTCGACGCCGCCGCCGGGGCCTGAGCGACGACGGACGGAGGACCCGTGGTCGGCCGACGCTCCGAGGACCCCCACGACCGCACGATCCGCGTCTACGAGGAGCGCGGCGACGAGTGGGAGGCGCGGCGACGACCGCGTACCGACGAGGCAGCCGACTTCACCGATCGACTCGGACGGGAGGACGGACCCGAGGGCGCGGTGGTCGATCTGGGGTGCGGGCCGGGTTGGCACCTGCCAGAGCTGCCACCGGGGACGATCGCCGCAGACGCGGCGCGGCGCATGCTGGACCTGGTGCCGGGGCACACCGTCGGCGCGCCGCGGGTGCAGCTCGACCTCCGAGCCCTCCCCTTCGCCCGGCACTCGC
>CAIQNH010000004.1 GCA_903873135.1 uncultured Actinomycetes bacterium | reverse complement strand
GGCCGGTCGGCCCACAGGAGTCACGGGGTTGGTGCGACGACCCCGTCCCGCTGAGCGTGCGGGCCGGTCGCGACCTACGGGGGGAGAGGGAACGACCGGGGCTCGACGTCACCCTGCCCGTTCCGTGGCTCGGTGCACAGGGACGATTGTCCTCTCGTCGGGGCCACCGCCGTCGGGTCGCCGGAGGTGCACCGTCCGGCGCGTCGATCGGTCGCGCCGATCACTCGCGTCGATCGGTCGCGCCGACGCGCTGTCCCGTCCGGGTCAGGTCCCGGTGGTCCCGCGTCGGTTGCTGGCGCGGCTCGCGACCAGGACCACCACGCCGACCACGAGCGAGCCGATGCCACCGAACAGGACCGCGGCATCCGCCGAGACCTGGTCGATCACGCCGCTCCACAGCGCGGTCCCGACGGGTGCGGCCAGGCCGCTGGCCAGCATGACGGCGGCCAGGTTGGTCGACGCGTCCTCGGGTGGCCCGGCCTCGGCGGCCGCGCCGGTGAAGAACGCACGTGACGCGTAGCGGAACGCCCCGAACGCCACGCCGACCACGAGCCACACGAGCAGCTCCAATCGGTCGACCAGGACTGCGGAGACCACACCCAGGACGAGAAGCGTCGCACCGGCGACGGCCCCGGCGATCGCTCCCGCCGGCAGGTCGTGTCGTCCGGTGCGGAGGCGTCGGACGGTGATGGGGGAGAGGAACTCCCCGATGGAGAACGCAGCCATGAGCAGTCCTGCGCCGGCGACGAGCGGGCTCTGCCGGAGGTCCTGGGCGATCGGGACCACCAGGGAGGTGATGGGGGCCAGGAACAGCAGGCTCGACGCGCCGAGCGCCGCCGTCCACCGCAACGTGTGGCTCCCGGTGAGCGTCGACCACGCGGTGCGCCACGGCCGATCCATGGCGCGAGGTGTCGACGGCTCCGACGCCGGGTTCGTGCGACCGACCGTGGCGACGAGCGGGACGATCGTCAGGCCGTTCAGCACCAGTCCCCAGCCGAGCGCGACGTTGCTCAGGAGGACGCCGCCGCCGAGCGACCCGACGGCCCAGCCGATCCCGCTCACCACCGACAGCCGGGCGAACGCATCGGCGGTCCCGCCCGATTCCCTCAGGTAGCTCGTCGCCAGGATCGGGCGGAGCACCGTCGACAGGCCACCGGTGATGCCGAAGACCGGTGCGGCGACCAACAGCACCGGCATGGTCGACAGCCCGTGGACGAGTGCCACACCGGCGACGAGCCAGGCTGCCGCGGCCACCGCCTGCAGCACCACGAACGCACGCCGCGGACCGAGTCGTCGGCCGATGCGCGGCGCGTACGGGACCGACACCGCCGAGGTGACGAGCACCGTCGACATGTAGAGACCGGTCAGGAGGGCACCGGACTGGCCGTCGCCGGCAGCTGCCGTGGTGGCGCCCGTCGCGCCCAGCAGTCCGAGCGCCGTCCCGGCCACCGACAGCCCGGTGGTGGCGAGGAACCGGGTGGCCGGCGCGGGTCGGTGGACGCCCGGTTCGGTCCCGCTCCCCGACGCCGGATCCTGCACGGAGCGCACCGTAGTCCCGGCCGGGCCGGCGTCGGCCGGGCAGGCCGCCCGTCCACGATCGATTCGGGACCGCCTGCACCTAGAATCGGGCGACCTCGCCGCCGAGTGGGCGGGCGGTCTGGCCCACGTAGCTCAGGGGATAGAGCGTCGGTTTCCTAAACCGTGCGTCGCAGGTTCGAATCCTGCCGTGGGCGCCAGGACTGGGGTGCTGATCGGCCCGCGATTCCTGGCCTCGCAAACCGACCGGTTCGACCGAGTCGTGGCGGCCAACACCTTCCTCTCGACCTCCGACCGTGACCCGGGCGGCGGGTTCGGCATGTGGCGGGAGTTCTCCCAGACCGTCCCCGAGTTCTCCTGCAGCTCCGTGGTCGACCTGGGGACCACGTCGACGCCCGGCCGAGGTGCTCGCGGCCTACGACGCCCCGTTCCCCGACCAGACCTACGTGGCGGGCGCCCGACAGTTCCCGGTGCTCGTGCCGGCCTCACCGGAGGATCCGGAGGCACCGGCCAACTGGGTGGCGTCAGTGGAACTGGAGCGGTCCCGGCGGTTCCGGTCACCTCGTGAGACAGGAGCGGTCGGACGCTCGGTGCTGCGACGCGCTCGGGCTGACGGGTACGCGGACCCATCGACCTCGAGGGAGTAGGCCCTTACCGTCCGGGACCAATCGAGGAGGGCGCCATGCAGATCAACGAGGTCAACCGACGAGGGGCTCGCCTCACCGTTCCGTGCCGCATCGCGGCAGGAGCGGTGGCGCTCGCCCTGCTCACCTGCTCGTGGTCCGGATCTGCAGCGGCGAGGGTTTCGGAGTCGAGTATCGACTGGCTGGGCCGCATTCAGCGAGTGCGGGCCGACGGGTTCAGAGGTGACGCCCTCCGGCAGCTGTGGCGAGACGTCGCTGCCGTGACCGGCCCCGACTCGTTGGTCACCTGGGACGGGTCGCGGCTCGAGCTGGTTGTCGCCGACGAGGATGCGCCGGTGCTGGACCAACGGATGGGCTCTGCTGACGATCTGCAGGGGGTTGACATCGTCGCTTCCGACGTGCGCCCCACTCCGGCCTTCTATTCGGCAACTGGCGGGGACGGCCAAGCCGGGAAACATCTCGACAGCGGGACCATGGGTTGGATCATCGAGGTCTGGGGTTTTCGGAAAGCCATCACCGCGGCTCACGCCACTGCGCTGAACAGGACCCACTACTACAGCGGGACCGGCACG
The DNA here is from genome assembly GCA_903873135.1 of uncultured Actinomycetes bacterium. Lineage (GTDB taxonomy): Bacteria > Actinomycetota > Acidimicrobiia > Acidimicrobiales > Microtrichaceae > SXMI01. Next base: position 5,402 of record CAIQNH010000004.1, on the reverse strand, counting down.
CCTGTCGGATCGACGGACTCGATCCTCGGAGACCTGGACGCTGCGACCATCAGGTTGAGCGCCGGGAGCACAGGAAGCGTCTACGGCCTCGCTGAGCCCATCGGTCGGATCCTCCCCGAGAATCAGATCCTTCCGGGACTCCCGATCTGGTTCAGCGGCAAGAAGTCGGGAATCAACCGACCTGGGACCGTCACGAAGCTCGCAGCGGGAAATGGCACACTGTGGTGGTGCACCACGGCTCGGGCAGGTGCTGGCGATTCGGGCGGTCCGGTCTTCGGCAGGGAGAACGGCAAGCTGACTGCGGCCGGTATGGTCAGCGGAGGAATCTCGAACGACCCCAACTGTGGGATGGCCTTCGTGAATCTGGATCCAATCCTGCGGCGGTCGAGTGGGACGCTGGTGAAGTGATGGGCCGGATTCTGCCAGTGGGCGTCGTGGCGGTCCTGCTCTTGGCTGCGTTGAGTTCGTGCGGGAGCGCCGACCAGGCGAACAGCCTCGCCAGCACGAGCACCGAGGCCCCTCGGAGCTCGACGACCGAGGCTCCCGCAGAGCTCCCCGCTACTCCAACGGGCGACCCCGGCGAGCGGTTTCGCGCCACCTACGGGCCGACCGCTCTCCCTCCATGGCCGGACGGCTCGCTGAAGTCGCCACTCGTCGACCCGGCCGGACGAGTAGCCAGCACCGGTTGCGAGCTGGAGGACCCACTCGTTGGACCAACTCTCCGGGCGAAAACGTGGGCCGAAGCCGACGAACTGGCAGCAAGCTCGGGCTATGCACTCATCGGCCAACCAGTGGAGCCGGTCAGCGACAGACCGACACGTCTGGGTGGCGCACCAACGCCGGGGACATCACTGACGCCCGAAGGTGACGTTGCGTTCTCCCTGGACGAGCGCAACGATCGCATCTGGGTGTGCCTCGACGAGACCGACCGGGTGGTCGGGTCGTGGCTCATCTGAACGACCTCGGTCCAACACCTGACTGAGTCGATCCAACTGGTTGGATCTGCTGCAGGATCTGCTCGTGGGTTCGGTTGAGGGTGTGACCTGCCACGTGGCCTGGCCTCCCGGTCGCGCACTGTGACCCCGTACCGCACCTGTACCGACAACCGGGAGCAATCGTGGCGAGTCACTGGGGTTTCCGGCCCGCCGCCGAGGTGTCCAGATCCGCGGAACTCAGCGGTTTCTCCGCCTCGGCACTGGGATCTGAGCGTTCAGCCGACCGACTGGAGCTCGGTTTCCTCAACCGTGCGTCGCAGGTTCGAATCCTGCCGTGGGCGCCAGAGGAGTCCTCGGCGTTCAGGCGTTCCGGGGCGGGAGTCCGATCATCTGGACCACGTCGTGCAGGGCGTCGATCGGTCGCTGTGTGACGCAGTGTGACCCTAGTGGCGTGCAGCGTGTGTGCAGCAGGGATCGACTCAGCGGCGGCGACCGGCGCTGGCTGCCGTGACGGCCACGACGATCCCGCCGATGGCGAACACCAGGCCGAGTCGGAGCAACGTGGAGCCCGACCCGGTCAGCGCCAGCACGTCGACGGCGGACTCGTCCTCACGGTCGACCTCGTCGTCGGGAACGGTCGTGGTGGTCGTGCCCTCGGGGCAAGCGGTGATGCTGACGCAGTTCTGTCCGCCGGCCTGGTTGGTGTTCTCCGGGGCGACGTCACCGGGACCGGGTACGGCCGGGTCGTCGGCCAGGTCGACGCTCAGGTCCCCCACGTCGTCGACCTGCGAGACCACCGGGTCGTCGTCCGTTGCCGGGTCGAACAGGTCGACGGAGAGGTCCGGCACGTCGTCGACCTGGCTGAGCCCCGGGCCGTCGTCGATGGCCGGGATGTTCGGGTTCTTCTCGCTTCCCTCGGGAATGGACTCCTCGTCGACCGGGATGATCGGCCCGGGGGCCTTGCTCGCCTCGAACACCACCGGGCCCTTCGGTACGGGGACGGCGTCGATGTCGATCGGCTCGCAGACCCCCGGCGGGAGCATCGGGCTGCACTCGGCGGCCGCCGGTGCGGCGAACGAGCCCGATGCGGCCACGCCGAGGGCTGCGCCCGCCGCGATGGCGGCGGCGGTGAACCGGATGGCCGCCCGGTGCAGGTTCGCCCGGAACGGCCGGTTGGGACGGAGGTTGGTCTGGGTGGTCACGTCGGTGCTCCTGATCTGATCGAGCCTCGGCGACTTGCCGTGGGTTCACTGGTGGAGAGCCCCCTGGCGGCGGGGCGTGACGGAAATCGCGAGGAATGTCCCGAACCGAACTCCGAGAGGCCACTGATCCGGCGCGGATTCCACCCACGCCACCGGCAGGGGTGCTGTGAGCGGCTCGGCGGGGATCAGGGTGGTCTCCGGCTGGGGCTCAGGTCGCACCAGCACTGGGACCTGCGGGTTCAGCCGATCGACTGGTGCACGGTCACCTCGTGCAACGGGGGCGTTCGGACGCTCGGTGTTGCGACGCGCTCGACCGGATTGGCGCAGGTCCCGGCCGCTCAGGTTCCCCGGCCCCGTCGCCGATGCTCACGGCGACGCTCGAACCGGAGCCGGACCGACAGTCAGGATCGACCGTGGACCACGTCACACGACGCCAACCGACCGGCGCAGGTTCCGGCGACCACATCCGGGGTTCGGCCCGTCGGTCGGGCCGGCGGGTGGTCGTTGCGGCGGCGCTCGGGGTGATCCTGGCGATCGGAGCGTGCGTGCCGGGTCCCCCGGCCGGCCTGCCGTCGTCGCCGGAGGTGGGGCCGTGTCCGATGTTCCCCGCTGACAGCTACTGGTACGCCGATGTCTCGTCGCTCCCTGAGCACCCGAGGTCGGGAGCGTGGCGCACCGAGATCGGCGCCGGTGCCGGTCTGAAGGCGGACTTCGGTTCGGGCACGTGGGACGGAGGACCGATCGGCATCCCCTTCACCAGGGTCGGTGCCGGCCAGCCGCGGGTACCGATCAGCTTCTCCTACGCCGACGAGAGCGACTCCGGGCCGTACCCGATTCCTCCAGGGGCACCACGGGAGCACGGATCCGACCACCACGTGATCGTCGTGGACGATTCGGACTGCACCCTGTACGAGGTCTACGACGCCACGCCTCTCCCGGACGGGTCGTGGGACGCAGGCTCAGGAGCCGTGTGGGACCTCCGGTCGAACGCTCTCCGGCCCGACGGGTGGACCTCGGCCGACGCCGCCGGCCTCCCGATCCTTCCGGGACTCGTCCGCTACGAGGAGGTCGCCTCCGGGCGCATCGACCACGCCGTTCGGTTCACCGCACCCCGCACGCAGCGCAGCTACCTGTGGCCGGCACGTCACTTCGCATCGAGCTCGAACGATCCGAACCTGCCACCGATGGGCGCGTGGTTCCGCCTGCGCCCTGACTACGACACGTCGTGGATGCACCCGCAGGCCCGGGTGATCGCTGACGCCCTCAAGGTCCACGGGATGATCCTCGCCGACAATGGATCGTCGTGGTTCGTCTCGGGTGCACCCGACGAGCGGTGGGACGACGACGGTCTCCGAGACCTGCTCTCGGTGCGTGGTTCCGATCTCGTCGCCGTCGACGCCGAGCGGCACCGGGTGGACCCGGACTCCGGCCGACACCGTTGAACGGCCGCCTCAGCGTGCTCCGACCAGTGGGGCACCGGTCCCCGGTCGCTCGTGCCGGTGTCCCTGTTCAACCGGCACGATCGAACCGCCGGCCGACGCCGGGTCGTGCACCCTCGACAGACCACTCGCGGTGTGCGGCGCACCCCCGTGCGCACGTGGCGGTCAGCCACGTGGCGCTCGCCGACTCACGCCGCTGGCGTCGGCTCGCCCCAGGGTTGCAGGTCCACCAGGTCGGCGATCTCGATCCAGCCCTCGTCGATCCCCCCGGTCGCCGCGTCGGCGACACGCCAGTGCATGCGCTGCTGGTGCAGCGGCTGCGACTCGAGGAACAGGCACCGGACGTCGCCGGGGGCGAAGTCGCACTGGTCCTGAATGGCGGCGAGCAGCTGCTCGTGGTGCAGGTGGCCGTCGCCGAAGTTCCAGCCCAGGACCAGACCGGCGACCTGTTCACCGTCGATCGACTCGAACGCGTCCTGTCCCCGGTCGGCGACCTCCGGGTCGGACCCGGCCAGGTCGGCGAACATCCGGGGCGTGAGCACCGCCAGCGCCCGGCCGTGCAGGTGCATGGCTCGCATCGCGTAGCCGCGGGCCATGGTGACGTCGAACGTGCCCGGCTCGATCTGCCCCTCGAGCTGGATCCTGGGCAGGGGAGCGGCCTTGGTGATCCGTTCGTCGAGTCGGTCCATGAGACCGTGGCGGAACAGCCAGATGCTCGGCGCCCAGTTGCCCGCGTAGTACCGCATGGACGGCAGGAAGCTGATCTTGTCGGGACGCAGGTTGCCCCAGACGGGGCCGACGAGCACGTAGGCGACGAGCAACCCGATCAGCACGGGCGACTCGATCGACCAGAGCGTGTCGTCGCCGTAGGCACCGAAGAGCACCAGGCCCGAGTAGATGAACACGACGTTCCACTCGAGCGGCACCCCCATGGGGATGCTCACCAGGATGTTCAGGTGGAACAGCACCATGAGCACCAGCGCCGCGGTGTGCAGCGGGCCGTCCGTCGTGAACGCCAGGACCAACGGGAACGCGAACTCGACGGCGGTGGCGGTGTGGGCGAACACGGTCGTGAGCCGTGACGGCCGCAGGTCGTCGGGGTAGTGGCGGTAGAGCGCCCGCCGGAACCGCTCTGATCGGGTGACCGGACTGTTGGAGAGCATGACGGCCATGACGCTCGGGAAGTGGTGCGTCAGCTTGGACACCGCCGCGCCCACCCACATGATCACCATGACGGCCTTGGCCGCCGGGATCGCATCGGCGGCGAACAGGAAGGCGACCGTCATCATCAGGTAGTGCTCGGACCGGGCCGCCAGGAAGATCGTCTTGTCCCGCAGACCGAGCACGCACAGGACCACCACGATCGGGAGCAGCTGGGCGGCGTCGAGTTCGCTGGACAGCAGCGCGACCGCCAGCAGGACCAGCAGCGCTGCGTACAGGCCGACGTCGAACCACGTCCGCCGGTGTCCGTCGGTGAACGGCACCCAGGTGAACGGCCGCAACCGGGTGGTTCCCGGCCGGAGCCAGTGCCGGGTGGCCGGGAACATGGGGGCGTAGTGGCCGGTCAACGGCCCGCTGCCGCAGCCCAGTCCCATCACCTCGAACGTGAGCGTCCAGAGCACTGCCTTCTCGAACGCGATGGGGTCGGACCACCACTCTCCGAAGCTCGCCGGACCACCGAGACCCGGCGTGAGCGCTGCGATGCCCAGGAACACGCCGACGAAGACGAGGATCTTGACGACGTAGAGGACGTAGACCACGTAGGGAGCACCGAAGCCCTGGGTCGCCCAGGTGACGCACATCATGCGGAGTCGCTCGGTGGGGGG
>CAIQNH010000003.1 GCA_903873135.1 uncultured Actinomycetes bacterium | reverse complement strand
TACTGCGTGACCTACGACTTCGACTCCCTCACCGACGGAGCCGTCACGGTGCGCGAGCGCGACAGCATGGAGCAGGAGCGGGTGCCGCTCGCCGACCTCGCCGGCGTGCTCCACGAACGTCTGGCCTGAGGTCAGCGGCGGCGGTCGCCGGGCGCCGGTGACACCGGGGACCGTTAGCATCCCCGTCCGGTGGACGCTGCTGGAACCCTCGACCCCGGGACCCGCCGGGCGGCAGAGCAGGTCCTGGCGGCCGACCCGGCCCGGATCGCCGCCGCCCTCCACGGGACGGTCGTCGCCACGGAGGCCCTGCTCGGCGTCGGCGTCGGTGCTGCGCCGGGTGCCGCGTCGGGACCGGTGGTCACCAGCCTCGACGACGCCCTCGACGCCGCCGACCGGGGCGAGGCCCCCGTGCTGGTGCTGGAGGAGACCGGTCCCGCCGACGAGCCGGCCATGCGGGTCGCCGCCGCGGTGGTCACGACCCGGGGTGGACTGGCGAGCCACGCCGCCGTGGTGGCCCGGGCCTGGGGGCTGCCGGCGGTGTGCGGACTGGCGTCCGCGCGCGTCGAGCCCGACGCCGTGTACTTCGACGGCGTGCGGGTCGCCACCGGCGCGTGGGTCGCGGTCGACGGCGCCACCGGCGAGGTGCGGTCCGGGGCCGCCGAGCACACCGCCGCCCCGGGACTCGACGGCGACCTGGTCGAGCTGCTCGGGTCCTGCGACCGGTTGGTCGGCGACGCTCCCCGGGTGTGGGTCAACGCCGACGCTGCCGGAGAGGTGGCCACGGGTCTCGAGCTGGGTGCGGTCGGTGTGGGTCTCTGCCGGACCGAGCACCAGTTCCTGGGGGAGCGACTCGGTGCGCTCCAGACGCTCCTGCTCGGAGGACCGGGCGCCGCCGCAGCCGCGGCTGAGCTCGCCGGGAGTCAGCGGCTCGACCTGCTCGGGATCCTCCGCGCGGCCGAGGGGGTGCCTGTCGTGGTCCGTCTGCTCGACCCACCCCTCCACGAGTTCCTGCCCGCGCCGGACGACGACCGTGCACCCGAGGAGTTGCGGTCGCTCGCGGCCGACTGGCGGGAGCACAACCCGATGCTCGGGGTGCGCGGGGTCCGGCTCGGGGTCGCCGCTCCGGCGGTCCTGCGCGCCCAGCTCGACGGACTCCTCTCGGCGGTCGCCGACGCCCGCCGTGCGGGCACGCCCTGCGACCTCCGGCTCCTCGTCCCGATGGTCACCTGGGTCGCCGAGTTCGACCGGGTGCTGGACCTGGTGCGGACGGTCGCGGCAGAGCGATCGGTACCGGCACCGCCGGTCGGCGTGATGGTCGAGACCCCGGCGGCTGCGCTCCGTGCGGCCCAGCTGGGGGAGCGGGCCGCCTTCGCGAGCGTCGGCAGCAACGACCTCACCCAACTGGTCCTCGGGTTGAGCCGGGACGACGCCGAGGTGCGGGTGGTCGAGGCCTACCGGGCCGAGGGTCTCCTGGGTCCGAGCCCCTTCGAGACGCTCGACGGTGCGGTCGTCGACCTGATCGGCTCGGCCGTCGCCTCCGCCCCCGGGGTGACCTGGGGGCTCTGCGGTGAGCACGCCGGCGACCCGGTGTCGCTCCGGCTCGTCGCCCACCTCCCGCTCGGGTACGTCTCGTGCTCGCCGTTCCGGGTGCCGGTGGCCCGGTTGGAGCTGGGACGGATCGCCGCCGCCCGACTGCTCGGTGCACCGGCCGGTCCCGTGGCAGACGGGGGCCCCGGCTGATGGGGATCCTCGACGAGGACGTCGCCCGGGTGCGAGCGAGCACCGACATCGTCGGCCTCATCTCCCAGTACACGCAGCTCAAGCGGGTCGGTCAGCGGTGGACGGGCCTGTGCCCGTTCCACGCGGAGAAGACCCCGAGCTTCTCGGTCAACGACAGCGAGGGGCTCTACCACTGCTTCGGCTGCAAGGCGTCGGGGGACGCGATCACCTTCGTCCGCGAGATCGAGCACCTCGACTTCGTCGGCGCCGTCGAACTGCTCGCAGCGCGGACCGGGATCACGCTGCGCTACAGCGACCGGGAGGAGCACGAGGGTCGTCGGCGTCAGGCGCGGTTGCTGGAGCTCGTGGACCGGGCGGCCGACTGGTACCACGAGCGGCTCCGAACCTCACCCGACGCCGGGGCCGCCCGCCGCTACCTGCGGGACCGCGGGTTCGACGCCGACGAGGTCGCCCGGTACCGCCTGGGGTGGGCCCCCGACGACTGGGACCAGCTCGTGCGGTCGCTCGGAGCGAAGGCGGAGGACCTGGAGGCGGCCGGTCTGGGCTTCACCAACCGCGCCGGTCGGCTGCAGGACTTCTTCCGGGCGCGGATCCTGTTCCCGATCGACGACGAGCGCGGCCGACCGATCGGGTTCGGTGGTCGCAAGCTCCCGGGCACCGAGGGCGCCAAGTACCAGAACTCGCGGGACAACGTCCTCTACAACAAGTCCAAGGCGCTCTACGGCCTCGACCGCTCCAAGGCGGGGATCGTCCAGGCCAACGAGGTCGTGGTCTGCGAGGGCTACACGGACGTGATCGGGTTCGAGCGGGCCGGTGTGGACCGGGCCGTCGCCACCTGCGGCACCGCGTTGACCGAGGACCACCTCCGGTCGCTCAAGCGCTTCTCCCGGCGGGTCGTGCTCGCCTACGACGCCGACGAGGCCGGTCAGGCCGCGGCCGAGCGCGTCTACGCGTGGGAGCAGGTGCACGAGATCTCGGTGTTCGTGGTCGACCTCCCACCCGGGGCCGACCCGGACGAACTGGCCCGCTCCGAGCCGGAACGGCTCCGGTCCGCAGTCACCGACGCCCGTCCGTTCCTGTCGTTCCGCGTCGAGCGCGTGATGGGTGCTGCCGACCTCGACTCCCCCGAGGGGCGGGCCCGGGCCGCCGACGCCACGCTGGCCGTCGTGGCCGAGCACCCGGACGCCCTGGTCCGTGACCAGTACGTGATGGACCTGGCCGACCGCTGCCGGGTGCCCGCGGACCAGATGCGCGGTCGGCTCGAGCAGGTGCGGCGATCGCCCCGCCCGGCTCCCACCGACGGCCGGTCGAGCCGTCGTCGGGAGGAGCCCGAGGCGGCCCCGCAGCCGACCCACCGGCTCCCCGAGCTGCCCGACGGGGTGGAGTCCGAGGCCCTCCGGCTCCGGATCCACCACCCGGAGGTGGCCACCGGGGTGCTCGACGCGTCGATGTTCCGCCACCCGACGGCGGTGGCGGCCTACCGGGCCCTCGACCGCTGGGGGTCGCCGGCGGAGGTGGTGGACCACGTGCCGCCGGAGGTGGCCGAGACGGTCGCCCGTCTGGCGGTCGAGCCCCTCGAGGTCGACCCGACCGACGTGCTCGCCCGGTTCGTGAGCGAGGTGGGTCGTCGGACGCTGGGTGAACTCGAGGCCGAGGCCCGGAGCTCGTCGGACCCGCTCGCGTTCGTCGAGGTGGTGTCGTGGCTGAAGGTCACCCTCGACCACATGCGACGGCCCAACGTCGACGTGGAGACCCTCACGGAGTTGGTAGCCTTCATCCGAGCGGAGACGGATCACTCGGGCTCAGGACCACCCCCCTCCGACACCGACGAGGAGTGGTCCGAACCGGGCAGTGGTCCGTCCGACACGGGGGAGTTGGGGTAGCTGGTGGGCATCTGGCAGTCCGTGGTCGACGCCGACATCGAGATGCTCGCGGCGCGCGCCGAGCAGTCCGACGGCGTCCTGCTGCTCGACGACGCCCTCAGCGTGCTGCAGCTCGAGATGACCGAGGAGGTGGTCGACCAGACCGTGCGGTTCTGGTCCGAGCGACGGGTCGAGGTGCGGATCGACGTGGTCGAGGAGGCCCAGCCCACCCTGACCGACGACGACGCTGAGTCCGACGCCCGTCGATCGGAACGGAGCCTCGCCCGTCGGGCCGGTCTCCGTGACCGCCGGAGGACTGCCGGGCGCAGGCCTCCGACCGACGCGGCAGCGTCGGACCCCATGACCATGTACCTCCGGGAGATCGGCCAGGTGCCCCTGCTCACCGGACCGGAGGAGGTCGCCCTCGCCAAGCGCATCGAGGCCGGGGTGCACGCCGAGGAGCGTCTCGCCGACCTGAGCGTCTCGGGCGAGATCAGCTCGCTCCCCGCCGCCGAGCGCGCCGCCCTCCAACGCACCCGCCGTGACGGCGACCGGGCCCGGGAGCAGCTGACCCAGGCCAACCTGCGGTTGGTCGTCTCGATCGCCAAGCGCTACCTGGGTCGTGGACTCCCCATCCTCGACCTCGTGCAGGAGGGCAACCTCGGGCTCATGCGGGCCGTCGAGAAGTTCGACTACACGAAGGGGTTCAAGTTCTCGACGTACGCCACGTGGTGGATCCGACAGGCGATCACCCGGGCGATCGCGGACCAGGCCCGGACGATCCGGATCCCCGTGCACATGTTCGAGTCGATGAACCGCATCCAGCGGATGCAGCGTCAGCTGACCCAGGAGCTCGAGCGGGAACCGACCATCGAGGAGCTCGCCAGGAAGACCGAGCTGCCGCCGCACCGCGTGCGCGAGATCCTCAAGATCTCCCAGGACACGCTCTCGCTCGACCAGAGCGTCGGTGACGAGGACGACACCTCGCTCAGCGACTTCATCGAGGACCAGCACGCCCTGGCTCCGCTGGACGCCGCCACCGCCAACTCCCTGTCGGAGCAGATCTCCTCGGCGCTCGACGACCTCTCCGAGCGGGAACGTGACGTGGTGCGCATGCGGTTCGGGCTCGACGGCCACCACCCTCGGACGTTGGAGGAGGTCGGCAGGGCGTTCGGCGTCACCCGGGAGCGGATCCGGCAGATCGAGTCCAAGACGCTGGCGAAGCTGCGCCACCCGCACCGCCGGGAGAAGCTCGAGGACTTCCTGCGCGCCGACTGAGGTGGCTCGGCGACGGTCGAACCGGAGCGGGTTGGGTGCCATCCGGCTGACCGCTATTCTTCGCGGGCTTCCCACGGGAGGCGCCATCCGGGGTAGCTCAGCTGGCAGAGCAGCTGACTGTTAATCAGCGGGTCGTGGGTTCGAGCCCCACCCCCGGAGCGATCGGGAGACGACGTAGTGACGACCGAGGAACCAGACCGCAGTGGCGAGGGCTGCTCGTGGAGTCGGCCGTCCCGGCGCCGACGCTGGTCGGCTCCCCGGTCGACCGGGCCTGCTCACTTGCAGATGTCGGGTGAGGCCACGTCGAGGTTGCGGTAGCGGTCCTGGAGGCTGTGGCGGTCGTAGCCGTCGAGACCGTCGTAGCGGGCCTTGGCCAGACCCTCGCCGATCAGGACGGTGCCGAGGTCCAGTCCGTCCCACTGCACGTAGGCGATCTCGCGGTCGTAGCGGTCCCGGAGGTCGCCGCCACCGTTCGAGATCACG
>CAIQNH010000002.1 GCA_903873135.1 uncultured Actinomycetes bacterium | reverse complement strand
CCCCCCCCACTGCGCTGGGGGGGGGGGCGGGGAGGGGTGGGGCGGGGTGGGGGTGAGCGGGGAGGGGGTGAGCGGGGAGCGGGGCTGGTCAGGTCACTCGGCGTAGCGGAAGATGATCTCGGCCACGCAGGCGGGCTTCTCGGCCCCCTCGACCTCGAAGGTGAAGGTCATGTGGATCTGCGCCCATCCGCCGTCGAGCGGTCGCACCTCGTCGAGCACGGCGCCGAGGCGCAGGCGGGAGCCGACCGGAACGGGCGAGACGAACCGCACCTTGCCCAGGCCGTAGTTCACGCCCATCGTGACGCCCGAGACGCTCAGGATCTGGGGCATGAGCGCCGGACCGAGCGACAGGGTCAGGTAGCCGTGGGCGATCGGACCGCCGAAGGGTGACTCCGCTGCCGCCCGTTCCGGGTCGACGTGGATCCACTGGTGGTCGCCGGTGGCGTCGGCGAAGGTGTTCACCCGCTCCTGGGTGATCTCCAACCAGTCGGAGTACCCGAGGTGGCTCCCGACGAGCTCGGTCAGTCCTGCGATGCCGTTCACGTTGGTGGTCATGGCGCGATCATGGCCCACGTGGGCGGCTCAGGTGAAGTAGAGCTGCTGGTACTCCCGGGACTGGCGGTGCAACAGCAGGGCGATCAGCGCGTACACGAAGATCGCGTTCAGGATGCCGCCGGGCACCAGGAAGTAGAAGAGGTTCGTGACCACCGACCCGTACAGGACGACGATCACGAAGCGCACGATGATCGGCAGGAACGAGGCCACGACGGCCACCTGGTAGCCGCGCTTCATCTCGTTGGCCACGCCGAACGCTCCGAAGGCGCTCGCACCTGCTGCGCCGAGAAACACCAGACGTGCGAACAGGCCGTCGGTGGGGAAGCCGTAGTCGTTGCCCCACCCCAGTGCGGCGAGCGCCAGGAAGAAGGCGTCGAAGTAGAGCAGGAACTGGCTGATCACCAACGTCTGGGGCTGGCGGTTGTTGAACCAGCGTCGTTCGTTCATGGCTGACAGTGTGGCAGGCGTGTGCCTGTCGGCTGGTGCCGGCACCCGGCTGCGGCCGCTGACGGACCTGCTGCCCAAGCCGCTCTGCCCCGTCGGGAACCGACCGCTGCTCGACTGGGCGCTGGCCTCGCTCGCCGCCGTGGCCGACGACCTGGCCGTCAACGTGTGCCACCACCGGGACCGGATGCTGACCCACCTCGCTGCGCACCACCCCGACGTCCACGTGTCGGTGGAGGAGCCGCCGGCGCTCGGGACCGCCGGCGGTGTGGCTCGTCTGGCCTCCTGGCTCGACGGACGTGCTGCGCTCGTGGTCAACGCCGACACCTGGCACGGCGTCGACCTCTCGGTCGTGCTGGACGGCTGGGACGGCGACCGGGTGCGGCTCTGCACCTCGACGCCCGGAGCGTTCGGGGCCGGCAGCACCGTGGTGGCGTCGCTCCTCCCGCCGTGGGCGGTGGCCCGCTGCCGTCCGGAGCCGAGCGGGTTGTGGGAGGTCGTCTGGAGCCCGGCGCTGCTCGAGGGCCGGGCCGAGACGGTGCACGTGGACGGCCCGGTGGTCGACTGCGGGACCCCGTCGGACTACCTGCGGGCCAACCTGGTCGTCTCCGGGGGCGACTCGGTCGTGGGCGACGGTGCCGTCGTCGAGGGCACCGTCGAGCGGTGCGTCGTGTGGTCCGGTTCCCGGGTCGAGGCCGACGAGCACCTGGTGGAGGTCGTCCGGGCCGACGGGCTGACCGTCCCGGCCCCGATCGGCTGAGGGCGTCGGCACCGCCCTCAGGT
>CAIQNH010000001.1 GCA_903873135.1 uncultured Actinomycetes bacterium | reverse complement strand
CGGCTCCGGGATGTTGTCGCCCTTGACGATCGCCTCGTAGACCTTGACCCGGCCCAGGGTGTCGTCGGACTTGATGGTGAGCAGCTCCTGCAGGCAGTAGGCGGCGCCGTAGGCCTCGAGTGCCCACACCTCCATCTCGCCGAACCGCTGGCCACCGAACTGCGCCTTGCCGCCCAGCGGCTGCTGGGTGATCATCGAGTACGGGCCGGTCGAACGGGCGTGGATCTTGTCGTCGACCAGGTGGGCGAGCTTCAGGATGTACGCGTAGCCGACCGTGATCGGGTTGTCGTACGGCTCACCGGTCCGACCGTTGTAGAGGGTGGTCTTGCCGTCGGGGCGGATGAGTCGCCCGCCGTCGCCGTAGTCGGTGTTGGTCGACTCCGGGCGCAGGTGCTCGAAGATCCGCTGGATCGTCGGGTGCTTGCCGGCGAGCTCGACCTCGTCGAACTTGGCGCCGTCGAACACCGGGGTGGCCACCAGCGTGGAGGGTCGGGTCGTCGGCCGGGTCTTGGCCTCGGTGCCCCGGATCGGCTCCTCGCCGACCTCGGTGCCGTCGTCGACCCAGCCCCACCGGGCCGCGTAGCCCAGGTGCGTCTCGAGCACCTGCCCCACGTTCATCCGGGACGGGACGCCGAGCGGGTTCAGGATCACGTCCACCGGCGTGCCGTCGGCGAGGAACGGCATGTCCTCGATCGGCAGGATCCGGCTGATGACACCCTTGTTGCCGTGGCGGCCGGCCAGCTTGTCGCCGACCGAGATCTTGCGCTTCTGGGCCACGTAGACCCGGACGAGCTGGTTGACGCCCGGCGGCAGCTCGTGGTCGTCGCTCCGGCTGAACACCTTGACGTCGATGACCTTGCCGGACTCGCCGTGCGGCACCTTGAGGGAGGTGTCGCGCACCTCGCGGGCCTTCTCACCGAAGATGGCGCGCAGCAGGCGCTCCTCCGGGGTGAGCTCGGTCTCACCCTTGGGGGTGACCTTGCCGACGAGCACGTCGCCCGGACCGACCTCGGCACCGATGCGGATGATCCCCCGCTCGTCGAGGTCGGCGAGGATGTCGTCGGAGAGGTTCGGGATGTCCCGGGTGATCTCCTCCGGGCCGAGCTTGGTGTCGCGGGCGTCGACCTCGTGCTCGTGGATGTGGATCGACGTGAGCACGTCGTCCTTCACCAGCCGCTCGGAGAGGATGATGGCGTCCTCGAAGTTGTAGCCCTCCCACGGCATGAAGGCCACGAGGAGGTTCTTGCCGAGCGCCAGCTCGCCGTTGTCGGTCGACGGTCCCTCAGCCAGGACGTCACCCTTGGCGAACCGGTCGCCCTCGGCGACCCGGACACGCTGGTTGATCGAGGTGTCCTGGTTGGACCGCTCGAACTTGTGGAGCCGGTAGGTGGTCCGACCGGCCTTCTTGTAGTCGACCGTGATCGAGCGACCGTCGACCTCGACCACCGTGCCGTCCTCCGACGCCAGGATCATGTCGGCGGCGTCACGGGCGGCCCGACCCTCGATGCCCGTCCCGATGAACGGGGCCTCGGCCCGCAGCAGCGGGACTGCCTGGCGCTGCATGTTGGCGCCCATGAGCGCCCGGTTGGCGTCGTCGTGCTCGAGGAACGGGATCAGCGCCGTGGCGACCGAGACGATCTGCTTGGGCGAGATGTCCATGAGCTGGACCTCGTTGGGCGACACGGCCGTGATCTCGGTCGTGGCACCGAGGAACTCACCCAGGTCCAGCTGATGCTTGAGGTCCTCGAGCGAGGCGGCCTGCGGCGAGCGACGCACGAGCACCCGGTCCTCGGCGAAACTGCCGTCGGGACCGAGCGGCGTGTTCGCCTGGGCGACGATGTACTCCTCCTCCTCGTCGGCCGACAGCCACACCACCTCGCCGGTGACCTTGCCCTTCTCGACGGTCCGGTAGGGCGTCTCGATGAAGCCGAAGTTGTTGACCCGCGCGAAGGTCGACAGCGCACCGATGAGTCCGATGTTCGGACCCTCCGGGGTCTCGATCGGGCACATCCGGCCGTAGTGCGAGAAGTGGACGTCGCGGACCTCGAAGCCGGCCCGCTCCCGGGACAGACCGCCCGGGCCGAGCGCCGAGAGGCGACGACGGTGCGTCAGGCCGGACAGCGGGTTGACCTGGTCCATGAACTGCGACAACTGGGAGGTCCCGAAGAACTCCTTGATCGCCGCCGTCACGGGACGGATGTTGATCAGGGTGTTGGGCGTGATCGCCTCGACGTCCTGGGTCGTCATCCGCTCACGGACCACGCGCTCCATGCGGGACAGGCCGATGCGCACCTGGTTCTGGATGAGCTCGCCGACCGAACGGACCCGGCGGTTGGCGAAGTGGTCCTGGTCGTCGAGCCGGTAGCCGTGCGTGTGGGCGGCCAGGTTGAGCAGGTAGGTCGTGGCGGCCAGGACCTCGCAACGGCTGAGCACCGGCTGGTCCGGGTCCGGACGGTCCAGGAGCGGAGCCACCTGCGGGAAGATCTCGGCGATCCGCTCGATCTCCGGGCCGAGCTTCCGGTTGAGCTTGTAGCGACCCACCCGGGACAGGTCGTACCGCCGGGACTCGAAGAAGGCGTTGTTGAAGTAGTTGCGCGCCCCGTCGGCCGTGGCCGGCTCACCCGGACGGGCCCGCTTGTAGATCTCGATCAGCGCCTCCTCCTGGGTCGGCGCCAGTGCAGCGTCCTTCTCCCACTGCCCCTCGAGGAAGTCGAAGTGACGGACGAAGGCCTCGAGGAACCCGGGGGCGTGCTCCTCGTCGTAGCCGAGGGCGCGGAGCAGGACGAACAGCGACAACCGGCGCTTCCGGGCGACGCGGGTCCCGGCCGTGACGTCCTTGCCCGGCTTGTGCTCGACGTCGAACTCGATCCACTCGCCCCGCGACGGGTGGATGGTCCCCTTGACCAGCTCGTGCTTGGACAGGTTCCGGAGACGGAACCGCTCACCCGGCTGGAAGATCACGCCCGGCGACCGGACGAGCTGGGAGACGACGACCCGCTCGGTGCCGTTGATGATGAAGGTGCCCTTGTCGGTCATCATCGGGAAGTCCCCCATGAAGACCGTCTGCTCCTTGATCTCACCGGTGTTGGCGTTGATGAAGCGGGCCTTGGCGAAGATCGGGGCGGAGAAGGTCATGTCCTTCTCCTTGCACTCCTCCACCGTGAACTTGGGCGGCGGCCGGAGGAAGGGGTCCTTGGGGTCGAACTCGAGCTCGAGGCTCAGCGACTCCGTGAAGTCCCGGATCGGGGAGATGTCCCGGAACGCGTCGGCGAGACCGTGGTCGATGAACCACTGGAAGGACTCCCGCTGGACGGCGATCAGATCCGGGAGGTCCAGGACCTCGTCGATGTTCGCGAACGAGTAACGGTCCCGGAGGGCGGCGCGAGCTGGCACAGGGGTCTCCTCAGGCGAAGGAACGAACAGCCGGGGCGGCGGGGGGCGCCGTCAGGGCGCGCCCAACCCGAGGGATTTCCACACGGGAGCGGGAACGACGCAGCACGGCAATCGGGGATGCTACAACCCCACGCCAGAGCGGTCAATACGCGTACGCGGCCGCGGGCCCGGACGGCCCGTGGTCCACGAGGACCCGGTGAGCGTAGGGATCGGGGTGGACGAGGTCAAGGACCCTCGGGGGGCGGTGGACCCGCCCCCCGTCGGATCACTTGATCTCGGCGGTACCGCCAGCTTCCTCGATCTGCTTCAGGGCGTCCTCGGCGGCCTCCTTGGAGACGCCCTCGAGGACCGCCTTCGGCACGCCCTCGACCACGGCCTTGGCCTCGGCGAGGCCCAGGCTGGTCAGCCCACGCACGACCTTGATGACCTGGATCTTCTTGTCGCCCTCACCCGTGAGGATCACGTCGAAGGAGGTCTTCTCGTCGTCGCCGTCACCGGCGTCGCCGCCACCGCCGGCGGCGGGGGCCGCAGCCACGGCGGCCACCGGAGCGGCAGCGGTCACGCCGAAGCGCTCCTCGAAGGCCGTGAGGAGCTCGGAGAGCTCGAGCACGGTCAGCCCGGAGATGGCGTCCAGGATCTCGTCGGTGGTGGTCATGGGGTTGCTCCTCGTGTGTCGATGTGTTGGTTCGATGGGTCGGTCGGTCCGGAGGACGGGTCAGTCCTCGGCCGGGGTCTCGTCTGCGGCGTCGGCCGGAGCCTCGGCGTCCTCGGCCGGGGTCTCGTCTGCGGCGTCGGCCGGAGCCTCGGCGTCCTCGGGTGCGGCCTCGGCGTCGGCTGCAGCCTCTGCCGGAGCCTCGGCGTCCTCGGGTGCGGACTCGGCAGCCGGCGCGGCCTCCTCGACTGCCGGGGCGCCCCCGCCCTGCTCGACGAGCGCCTGCAGGGCGTAGGCGAACTTCTGCGGCACGGCCTGCAGCAGACCGGCCAGGTTGCGCATCGGGGCGGCGATCCCTCCGGCCAGCCGGGCGAGGAGCTCCTCCCGCGGCGGCACGTCGGCAAGGCGCATCACCTCGGCGGCGTCCAACGGGGCCGAACCGAGGAGGCCACCCTTGAGCACCAGGCCGGCGTTGGTCTTGGCGAAGGCCTTGAGCTCCTTGGCCACGCCCACCGCGTCACCGGGGGTGCCGTCCGCCTTGGCCTTGACGAAGGCGATCGCCGTCGGGCCCACGAGGAGTCCGTCCAGGTCGGCCTCGAGGTCGGCTGCGGCACGTCGGACGAGGGTGTTCTTGTAGATCCGGTACTCGCCGCCGGCGGTGCGGAGTCGGCCGCGGAGATCCTGCAGGTCCCGCACGCTCAGGCCGCGGTACTCGGTGAAGACCACGGCGTCGGCGGCCGCGAACTGCTCGCGGACCTCGTCGACGACGGCCACCTTCTCGGGTCTCGGATTGTCCATGGAGGATGCCTCGGTTGCTCCGGACCGGCCCGGCGGGGCCGGCGGTCCTGGTGGTGCGGGTGCCCGGTGCGGGAGGCCCGGCGACGCAGCGGCCGCGGCCACCACCGCAGCCCGAGGGCACGGTGAGGCTCCGTCCGCCTACCCAGGTGGGCCCGTGGGCCCGTTACGCACCAGGTGCACCGGGGGTCTCCGGCAACGAGAACTCGATCGGTTGTGGGGTGTCCACCCGGCACGGGGCCCGGAGGACGGCGAGATGGTAGGACAGGCGCCGTCGGCGACGCCAGCCCGCTGCGTCAGGCCTCGGCCCGGGAGAGGTCGAGGCGGACACCCGGACCCATGGTCGACGACAGGGTGGCCTTGCGGAAGTAGCGGCCCTTGGCCGACGCCGGCTTGACCTTGGCGAGCTCGTCGAGGATGGCCCGGAGGTTGGCCTCGAGCGCCTCCGTGGAGAAGCTCGCCTTGCCCACCTGGACGTGGACGTTGCCGTTGCGGTCGGTCCGGTACTCGACCTTGCCGCCCTTGAACTCCTCGACGGCCTTGGCCGGATCGGGCGTCACCGTCCCCGTCTTGGGGTTGGGCATGAGCCCGCGGGGCCCGAGCACCCGGCCCAGACGACCGACGACGGGCATCAGGTCCGGCGTGGCGATCGTGACGTCGAAGTCGAGCATGCCGCCCTCGATCTGCGTGGCCAGGTCCTCGGCGCCGACGAACTCGGCCCCTGCCGCCTGGGCCGCCGTGGCGGCCTCACCCTGGGCGAACACCGCCACCCGGACGTCCTTGCCGGTCCCTGACGGGAGCGCCACGGTGCCGCGGACCATCTGGTCGGCCTTCCGGGGGTCGACGCCCAGCCGGACGCACACCTCGACGGTCTCGTCGAACTTGGCGGTCGCCATCCGCTGCACCGTCTGGATCGCCTCGGTGGCCTCGAAGGTCCGATCCCGATCGAAGCTCGCTGCGGCATCGGTGTACCGCTTCCCTGCACGTGCCATGTCAACCCTCCTGGGGTCTCCCTCTCGGTCACCGGGATCCCCGGGCGAGGTGGCCCCGGGGTGGTGCCGGTGCAGACGCACCGGTGGTCGACGGCCTCACGGCCGACGGACGGATCAGTCGACGACCTGGATCCCCATGGATCGGGCGGTCCCGGCGATCTGGAGCTTCGCAGCGTCGAGGTCGTCGGTGTTGAGGTCCTGGAGCTTCACCTGGGCGATCTCGGCCACCTGCGCGTCGGTGATCTGCCCGACGAATCCCCGCCCGGGGGTCTGCGAGCCCTTCTCCAACCGGGCGGCCTCACGGATGAGCACCGGGGCCGGCGGGGTCTTGGTGACGAAGCTGAAGGTCCGGTCCTCGTAGATGGAGATCTCGACGGGGATGATCGTCCCCCGCTTGTCCTCGGTCTTGGCGTTGTACTCCTTGCAGAAGTCCATGATCGCGATGCCGTGCGGGCCCAGGGCGGTGCCCACCGGCGGCGCCGGCGAGGCCTGCCCGGCCGGGATCTGGATCTTCACGAGGGCGACGACGTTCTTCTTGGCCATGTGGCACTCCCAGTGGCGCTTCCGCGCCGCAGCTCAGGGGACGGATCATTGTGGTCGGCGGCCGCCCCGGGGGGCAACCCGGCCGACCCGGCTCAGATCTTGGCGACCTGGGCGAAGTCGAGCTCGACCGGGGTCTCCCGGCCGAAGATGTTCACGAGCACCTTGAGCTTGAGGTGGTCCTCGTTGATCTCGGTGATCTGGGCGTCGAAGTCGGCGAACGGACCGTCCTTCACCCGGACGGGGTCGCCCACCTCGAACTCGATCCTGAACACCGGTCCGCCCTTCGCTCCGGGCTTGACCTCGACCTCGCTGGCCGGCTCACCGGTGCCGAGGAACCGCTCGACCTCCCTGCGGCGCAGCGGGGACGGCTTGTTGCTCGGTCCGGCGAACCCGGTGACGCCGGGGGTGTTGCGGATGACCGACCAGCTCTCGTCGTCGAGACGGCAGCGGACCAGCAGGTAGCCGGGGAAGACCTTCTTCTGGACGACGACCTTCTTGCCCTGCTTGAGCTCGACCTGGTCCTGCATCGGGATGACGACCTCGTGCACCTTGGTCTCCATGTTCATGGAGCGGATGCGGGCCTCGATGTTCTGACGGACCTTGTTCTCGTAGCCGGACTGGGTGTGCAGCACGTACCACTTGCCGGGCCGGTCGAAGGGGGACTCCACCGCCGGCGGGGCCTCCTCGGCGAGCGACTCCTCGACCACGTCGACGAACCCGTCGTCACCGGTGGTCTCGACCGCCTCCACGACCGCGACCTCCTCGACCACGGCCTCGTCGGTCGCTGCCTCCTCGACCGCGGCCTCCTCGACCACGGCCTCCTGGACCACGGCCTCGTCGGTACCGGCGACCACCGCCTCGACGACGGGGGCGTCGCTCTGGTCGGTGTCGGTCTGGTCGGTGTCGGTCACCTGATCGGCGTCGGACATGTGGTCACTCTCCT